>CALWAV010000034.1 GCA_944375745.1 uncultured Merdimonas sp. | reverse complement strand
GAACGATGCCGGCCGTGACGCTCAAAGGCGTGCTGAGCATACTGGGCGTATTGATGGCCGCCAGCCGCATGCCGTCGATGGCCAGCTCCAGCATCAGAAACTGCCAGACCACGGGAACATTGATGGGCTCCTTAATCTGGATAAAGGCCAGCCAGTCCGGAACCCACTGGGGATTCTGAAACAGCAGAAGAAAGGTAGGCGTCAGCAGCAGCGTGATAATCGCAATCAGAAACCGAGTCAAACGCAGATAGGAGCCGGTGACCGGCGGAAAATAATAATCATCCGCTTCCTCCACGATGTCAAAAACCGAAGTGGGCACAATCATGGCCTGGGGAGAATTATCCACCAGCACTACGATATTTCCTTCCAGGATGGCCGCCGAAGCCGCGTCCGGCCGCTCTGTAAATTTGAACTTCGGAAAGGGATTGATCCATTTTCTTTCATAGATACATTCTGCCAGACTCTCCTGATTCATGGTCAGGGAGTCCAGCTTAATGGCGCTGATACGTCCCTTCAGCTCCCGCAGAAGCTTCCGGTCTACCCGGTTTTCCATATAGCAGAGCACAATATCCGTCTGGGAGGTCTTTCCGGCTGTCAGAATTTCCATGGAAAGCTTCTGACTCCGGATCCTTCTGCGGATCAAAGCAGTATTAAAGACAAGCGTTTCCACAAAGCCATCCTTGGACCCCCGCAGAGCCTTATCTTTGGAAGGCTCACCCACGCTCCGCATGGGATAGGAACGGCAGTCCAGGCCGATGCAGGCGTCATAGCCGTCTATCAGAAGACAGGTCACGCCGGAAAGAAGATTTTTTATAATATCGTCCTCGTCTGTCATAACCGAGACTTCCACGTAAGGCACCACATGATCTACCATCTGCTGGGCCGTCTTTGGCATTTCTTCCGGCTTCAGCTTATAAAAAAACTCCAGCAGCTTTTCCATAATGGCCTCTTCCAGAAAGCCGTCAATAAAATAGATGCAGGCATCCCGCCCCGCAATCTTAATCCCTTTTCGGATAATATCAAAATTTGTATCCAGATTTAAAATCTCATTCAGTCTGGAGACATTCTCATTAAAGCTTAAGGTCAGCCTTTCTCCCATAATTCCAGGCACCTCCTGATGCAGATTCCTTTTCCGCGGTCTGCTTCCCACAGCCGGCGGTCCGCAGCGCTTTTCCTCTAGTATTGGAAAAAAAGAGAAAAACTATACTTCCCAGGGAAGCAGAATACATGCTATAATGTCCAAGGATAATTTGTGGTTCTGCAGGCTTTTTCCCCGCGCAGAACCGGAATACGTAAGAGGAGTATGCTCGACATGGAAAAAAAGATTTTATTCATTGATCTGGACGGGACCCTTTTGACTGATACAAAAGAGATTACCCCGGAAAATCTGAACGCGATACAGAAGGCCACAGAACTGGGACACGCTGTGGTCGTGACCACCGGCCGCCCGCTCTACAGCACCGTGCGCCAGGTGGAAAAGCTTGGCCTGACCAAACCCGGCTGCTACGCTATCACTTCCAACGGCGCCCTGATTTACAACTCTCACACCAAGGAAACTATTTTTCAGACGGGTGTTCCCCGAGCCTGCCTGCGGGAAGCCTTCGATGAAGCCGTCCGGTTCGGCATTCATCCCCAGACCTATTCCGCCACGGGCGTGCTCTGTGAAAAGGACTGCCCGGAGATGCAGTACTACGCCAAGTCCAACGTGATCAACTATGAAGTGGTGGAGGATGTGACCAAAGCGCTGGATTTCGATCCCATCAAAATTCTGTTTATTGATCTACATGACAGAAGCCGGCTGGAACGGTTCCGGGAATACATGAAGGATTTCAGTGAAAGATATCATCTGGACATGTTCTTCTCCTGCGACCAGTACCTGGAGTTTCTTCCGGAGGGAATCAATAAAGGCAGCGGCATCCGCTTCCTCTGCAATTACCTGAACGTGCCTCTCGACAATACGCTGGCTGCCGGGGACGCAGAAAACGACATCACCATGCTGCAGACTGTAAAGCTTCCCTGCGTCATGAAAAATGCCCGTCCGGAAATGTATCCCTACGGCGCCTATATTACAGAGCACGACAACAATCATTCCGGAATCGCCGAGATCATTGAGAAATTTATGCTGTAAAAATAATTTCAGGGGCCGGGGTAACTCGCACGAGTTACCCCGGCCCCTGTCTGGGATTATCTATTAACCGACAGCCCCCTGTATAAAGCCGCCTCTTTTTCAGCGCTCAGGGATTCCTGTTAATTAACTTTTTTCTCCGCCCCTGCCTACAGGCTCAGATCATTTCCTCCATTCAGCTTATTGAACAGCAGCAGAGATATCACGGTCAAAACCGTCATGATAGTGGAAAGAGCCGCCGCAGTTCCGTAGTTTCCGCGGATAACCTCCGTGTAAATGGCAATGGTCAAAGTCTTTGTCCTTCCTGTATACAGGATGATTGCCGTGGACAGCTCGCTTATCATGGTCACCCAGCTGAGAATGGCTCCGGATACAATTCCGGCTGTCATCATCGGCACGGTGATTCGGAAAAAAGCCTTCATTTTCGAAGCTCCCAGGGAGATAGCCGCCTCTTCAATGCTCATGGGAATCTGCTGCAGGATAGCCACCGAAGACCGTATGGTATAGGGCAGACGGCGGATCACCAGGGCGATGACCATAA
>CALWAV010000033.1 GCA_944375745.1 uncultured Merdimonas sp. | reverse complement strand
GAACAAAGAAAGGGATTACAGTTCCGGTTCTGATCGAGGTGAATGTGGCAGGTGAGGAGAGCAAGTTTGGCGTGGCTCCTCAGGAGGCGGAAGGGCTGATCCGAGAGATCGCGGCATTGCCGTCGATCGCTGTCAAAGGCCTGATGACGATTGCTCCTTATGTGGAAAATCCGGAAGATAACCGGAAATATTTTGCCTCTTTAAGGAAATTATGTGTTGACATAAAAAACAAAAACATTGATAATGTATCTATGAATATTCTGTCTATGGGAATGACAGGGGATTATGAGGTAGCCATTGAGGAAGGAGCTACCATGGTCCGCGTTGGGACAGGTATTTTCGGACAGCGGGACTATACTATATGAAGATAGATTGGAGACCTGTATATGAGTGTAATCGACAAATTTCTGGATGTCATGAAACTCGGAGGAGACGACTACGATGATGAGTACGATGACGACTATGAGGATTTCGATGACGATTATGAGGATGAAAAGCCGCGCAGGCGGATTTTCGGGGGACGAAAGAACGATGAGGAAGAGGACTATAAAGAGGAAGCGCCGGTAAAGACCAAGCCGCAGAAAGTGACGCCGCTCCGGCAGGTTTCCAGAAGGCAGGGGAATGGAATGGAAGTTTGTGTAATTAAACCGAGCAGTTTTGATGATTCCAGGGAGGTTACGGAGACTTTGCTCAGCAACCGCACGGTGGTCCTGAATTTTGAGGGGCTGGATGTGGATGTGGCACAGAGAATCATCGATTTTACCTCCGGTTCCTGTTATGCCATCGGAGGCAATCTCCGCAAGGTTTCTGCGTCCATCTTTATTGTCACACCGAAAAATGTGGATATTTCCGGTGATCTGCAGGATATCTTAAGCGGCACTCTGGACATCCCCTCCGTGTATAAGTAAGTTTTAAGTGCCATGACAAAGGAAGAACAGCAGCTGGAAAAGCGGTTTCTGGAGCTGGGTGAGACAGCCTGGCGGAAGGGCATCGCCGTATATTCCGACTTTTTAAATTTGAATGAACTGAATATTTTTCAGGAGACCCGTCCAAAGCTTTCTTATATTGTTACGGAAAGCTTTGGGGGCTATGAATTAGCGGAGCGTCAGATAGCGGTATTTCGGCCTGAGGCTCCCCTGTTTTGTACAGACTATCCCATTTGCTGCCTGAAGATTGCGCCTCTTCAGGAAAAATTTGCGGAGCATCTGACACACAGAGACTATCTGGGAGCAGTCCTGAATCTGGGACTGGACAGAAGCTGTCTGGGTGATATTCTGGTGGAGGAGACGGAAAGCTATCTGTTCTGTCTGAAACGGATGGCGAGTTTTATCTGTGATAATCTTACCAGAGTCCGCCACACCTCGGTCTCTGTCAGTCCGGTGGAAGCGGAAAACTTTCACTATGAGCCAAAATATAAAGAAGTGACAGGCACGGTGGCTTCCGCGCGCCTGGACAGGCTTCTGTCACTGGCCTTCGGAGCTTCCAGAAGCAGCCTGACAGGTCTGATAGAGGGCGGCAGAGTGTTTGTAAACGGGAAACTGGTCACCTCAAACGGATACCAGCCCCGGGAGGGGGATCTGATCTCTGTGCGCGGAATGGGCCGTTTCCGGTTTCAGGGCAGCGGCGGACAGTCGAAAAAAGGGCGGGAGTATGTGACGCTTCTGCGCTATGTCTGAGGAGAAAAACAAACAGCGGCGCCGGGCGCCGGAAAGGATGAAAACCGTATGGAAAATGAGGGACGGATCCTGCCGGTCCGCAAGGGTGGGGAGTTCTGCTACCCAATCCGGCTGGAACAGGATTTTGAAAAGCTGTCTCAGAGTGTGGGAGAGCTGGGAACAGAGAACAGAAAAATCTGCATTGTGACAGACAGCCATGTGGGTCCGCTCTATGGGGAGGCGGTCAGAAAACAGCTGGAGGCAGTCTGCGGCCGGGTGACGGTCTATACGATTGAAGCGGGCGAGGATTACAAGACTCTGGATACCGTAAAGGGGCTGTATGAGCATTTGATCCTGGAGCATTTTGACCGGAAGGATATGCTGGCCGCTCTGGGGGGCGGCGTCATTGGTGATTTGACAGGCTTTGCGGCAGCCACTTACCTGCGGGGAATTGGCTTCATCCAGATTCCCACCACACTGCTGGCCCAGGTGGACAGCAGCATCGGCGGAAAGACGGGAGTGGACTTTGACAGCTACAAAAATATGGTAGGAGCTTTTCATATGCCCCGCCTGGTCTATATGAATCTGTCTGTGCTGGGGACTCTTCCCGAGCGGCAGTTTGCTTCGGGAATGGCAGAGATTCTGAAGCACGGGCTGATTAAAAATGCGGATTATTTTGAGTGGCTTTCTGCCCACAGGCAGGAAATCCTGGAACGGAAGATGGATGCCCTGATGCCGATGATCGAAGAAAGCTGCAGAATCAAAAGGGATGTGGTGGAAAAGGATCCCACGGAACAGGGAGAACGGGCCCTTTTGAATTTTGGACACACCATAGGCCATGCGGTGGAAAAACTGAAGAATTTTCAGCTGTCCCATGGGGAGTGCGTGGCTGTGGGAAGCGCGGCGGCATCCTACCTGTCCTGGAAGCGGGGACTGATCAGCAGGGAAACTCTTGACTGCATCTGTGAAGTCATAGAGAGCTTTTCTCTTCCGGTGAAGACAGACGGTCTTGTCCCGGCCCAGGTGTATGCAGCCACAAAGTCGGATAAGAAAATGGATGGAGGAAGCATCAAATTCATCCTGCTTCGAAAACCGGGAGAGGCTTTTGTGGATCGAACTGTGTCTGAGAAAGAAATGCTGGATGCGATAACATGGATTACAGAGGATTGAAAAATGACAAGACAGAGATATAACCTGATTGGAATTCTGACAGCAGTGGTTCTGACTGCTCTGGATCAGTGGACAAAATATCTGGCAGTTCTGCATTTGAAGGGGCAGAACCCGATAGTGCTCTGGGATGGAGTCTTTGAGCTTCATTATCTGGAAAACAGAGGAGCGGCGTTCGGGATTCTCCAGGGGCAGAAAGGAATTTTCCTTGTGTGTACGCTGGTGATTCTGGTGCTGATTGCCTTTTATTACAACAGGCTGCCTGGGGAGCGCAGATTTTTTCCCATGCGCATGGTAGCCATACTTCTGGCGGCAGGGGCAGTGGGA
The DNA here is from genome assembly GCA_944375745.1 of uncultured Merdimonas sp. Taxonomy (GTDB): domain Bacteria; phylum Bacillota; class Clostridia; order Lachnospirales; family Lachnospiraceae; genus Laedolimicola. The sequence goes on along the minus strand of CALWAV010000033.1, from coordinate 1,419 downwards.
AACCTGATAGACCGGATGCGGTATTCCTATGTGGTGGATTTCCTGTATTTTAAGCTGATCGATTTTCCTGTGTTCAATGTGGCGGACTGCTATGTGACAGCAGGAGCAGTGCTTCTGGCAGTGCTGATTCTGTTTGTCTACAAGGAAGAGGATCTGGGCTTTTTAAGCCTGAAAAGACGGAAGGAACAGAAAGATGCCTGAACGGGAAGAAGGGTTTGCGGGAGAAAAGAGACTTTATGAGGCAGACGCTTCGGAGGCAGGGCAGAGACTGGACCGGGTGCTGTCCGGGCGGGAGCCGGAGATTTTCCGTTCTTATCTGCAGAAGCTGATCCGGGACGGAGGCGTGCTTGTGGATGGGAAACCGGCCAAAGCCGGGGCGAAACTGTCAGAAGGAGCAAAGATCGAACTTCTGCTTCCGGAGCCGGAAGAGCCCGAAATCCTCCCTGAGAACCTGCCTCTGGATATTCTGTATGAGGACAGCGATGTAATTCTGATCAATAAGCCGAAGGGAATGGTGGTACACCCTTCAGCAGGCCATTATACGGGAACCCTTGTAAATGGGCTTTTGTATCACTGCAAAGGCGGACTTTCCGGCATTAACGGGGTTCTGCGCCCCGGCATTGTCCACCGGATTGACAAGGATACCACAGGAGTCCTGATTGCCTGCAAAAATGACCGGGCTCACAATGCCCTTGCGGAACAGCTGAAGGCTCATACGATCACCCGCAGGTACCAGGCCATTGTCTGTGGCAATCTGAAGGAAGAGGAAGGTACTGTGGACGCTCCCATAGGCCGCCATCCGGTAGAACGGAAGAAGATGGCTGTAGTGCGTTCAGGCGGAAAGAGGGCTGTCACCCATTACCGGGTATTGGAACGTTTTGGATCTTATACGTATATTGAATGCAGGCTGGAGACGGGGCGCACCCATCAGATACGGGTTCATATGGCCAGCATCGGCCATCCGCTTCTGGGAGATGAGGTATATGGCCGGGGGAAAAATCCTTTCCATCTGGAAGGGCAGACCCTCCATGCCATGGTGCTGGGCTTTGTGCATCCTTCAACCGGAGAGTATATGGAATTTGAGGCTCCGCTGCCGGAATATTTCGAAGAGCTTTTAAGAAAGCTGAGACAGGGAGCGCATTGAGAGCCGGGATAAAAGAATAGGCCGGCTGAAAAAGCTGAAAAGGCGGAGGAAAATTCCCTTGCTATTTCAGTCCGGCTGTGCTAAAATATATAAGCGCTGCAGGTGACTGCAGACAAAATGCCGGCGTGTCGGAATGGCAGACGAGGCAGACTCAAAATCTACTTCGTAGAATGTTGAGTGCCTTGGCAAAACCCTTGATAAATCGGCGTTTTCACAACTTCATAATTTCATTTGATTTTAATATCCCTCCCGCACATCCCTCCAAAATCTGAGAT
>CALWAV010000032.1 GCA_944375745.1 uncultured Merdimonas sp. | reverse complement strand
CGTTCACATCCGGCGCCACGCCGCTCTTGATGCTCTCCATAACTTTCAGCGGAAAGGTTTTGGTCTGTCCGTTTACAAAATAGCTGATAATCACATCATCGATGGAAAGGGTAAAGGCCAGCAGGGCCCCTCCCGCGATTCCCGGCGCCAGCACCGGAAGGGTAATCTCAAAAAAGGTCCGAATCCGGTTTGCCCCCAGATCCAGGCTGGCCTCCTCGATGGAGTTGTCATAGCCTGCCAGGCGCGCCCTCACATTGAAAATCACATAGGGAACGCAGAAGGTCACATGGGCCAGAATCAGCGTCAGCATGCCTCTGGGAATATCCACAGGGGCAAAGATCGTCAGAAGGGAGATTCCAAGCACAATCTCCGGAATCACCACCGGTATGTATAAAAGACCGTCCAGCAGTGTCTTTCCCTTAAACTTATACCGGTACATGCCCACCGCTCCCAGGGTGCCGATGACCGTCGCCAGCAGCGTGCTGACAATGGCAATCACCATGGTATTCCCGAAAGACTGCAGCAGGGCGGAATTGTCAAAGAGTTTTACATACCAGTCCAGCGTAAATCCCTTCCAGCTCAGATAAGGCTTCGAAGTTGTGGCATTCATGGAATTTACCACAATGACACTGATGGGAAGAAACAGAAACAGGTACACCAAAGTACAGAACAGGGCTCCCAGCCGTTTTCTGTTCCGCTCTCTCTTTTTTCTTTTCATTCATGCTCCTCCTTCCCCGTCAGACACCCAGGCTTTCCATACTGCCGCCCATTCTCTGATACAGTTTCACAAGAATCAGCGTAATCACAATCAGAACGATGGACAGGGCCGCGCCCAGAGGCCAGTTGTTTCCGCTCTGGAACTGCCGTTCAATCAGGTTTCCGATGACATCCGAATTTCCTCCGCCCAGGATATCCGAAATAAAGAAGTATCCGAGGCAGGGAATAAATATCATAATGCTTCCGGAAAAAATGCCCCCGGAGGTCAGCGGCAGGACCACCTCGAAAAAGGTAGCCGCCCGCTTCGCCCCCAGATCCGCCGAAGACTCCAGAAGACCCTGATCCAGCTTCTCGATGGACGTGTACAGCGGCAGGATCATAAACGGAAGCAGGCAGTAGACCATGCCCAGGATCGTCGTACCCCGGTTATACAGGAAATCCAGCGGCCCGTCTGTCAGATGCAGGAACTGCAGCGCCGTATTCAGCCATCCGTTCGTTCCCAGAAAGGTCCTCCAGCCATAGACACGGATCAGCGAATTCGTCCAGAAGGGAACAATCACCAGCATATACAGGATCTTTTTGTATTTGCTCTTCGTCCGGGCAATCAGCCAGGAAAACGGATATCCGACCAGGATACAGATGATCGTGGTCACAAAGGCTATCAGAAGGGACTGCCCGTAGATTTTCAGATAATCTGTGCTCGCCAGGCGGGCGTAATTCGCTGTGGTAAAGCGGAAAACCACATTATAATACTCGTCAATGGAGCAGAAGCTCATGACTCCCACATAGATCAGAGGGACAGCCACAAGAAGAACCAGCAGAAGCGTCATCGGGCCTGTCATCACCACTGCCGGCAGCGTATTGCTCCGAAAGCTGTGCCGGGAATGCTTCTTCGTCTTTTCCATATCTGCACCTCCCTAGATCAAAGGCATGCTGTCTATCATTTTCAGCACTTGGTTCTCCGGATTGTGGAGCAGCACCGCGTCCTTTTCGTCCCACCAGGGATGAATGATGCTTCCGGGCTCCGGCAGTTCCTCTCCTGCCAGGCGGTCCATCTTAATCTCCATGCCATTCTGGAGAACCGCGATACATTTCACCACAGAACCCACATAGACATAGTCCTTCACCTGAGCTTCCAGCTGAAAGCCCTTGACCGGCACCGGAGAAAATCTCATCTTTTCCGGACGCACGGAAACCGTGATGTACTCGTTTCTGGAAAACCCGTATCCGCAGCCCCGGATCACGCCGTTTTCAATCCGGACCGCGATCCTGCCCATGGCAAGCTCCTTGATATTGCCCTCGAAAATGTTCGTCTCTCCGATGAAGGTGGCCACAAATTTCGTCTGGGGCTGTTCGTAAATTTCCTCGGGAGTTCCAAGCTGATCCAGAATTCCATCGTGCATGACTGCAATCCGGTCGCTCATGGTCAGCGCTTCCTCCTGGTCATGGGTCACATAGATAAATGTAATGTTCAGCTTTCTCTGGAGACGCTTCAGCTCCAGCTGCATCTGCTTGCGCAGCTTCAGATCCAACGCTCCCAACGGTTCATCCAGAAGCAGTACACGGGGCCGGTTTATGAGGGCCCGGGCGATGGCTACTCTCTGCTTCTGCCCTCCGGAAAGCTGGGAGGGGTACCGCTCTTCAAACCCTGTGAGCTGTACCAGAGCCATGATTTCCTTTACCCTCTGGGCGATCTCCGTCTTGGGTACCTTTTTCATTTTCAGACCATAGGCAATATTGTCGTAAATAGTCTTATGGGGAAACAGGGCATAGCTCTGAAATACCGTATTTACGTTTCTCTCAAAGGGCTCCTTTTCCTCCACCGCCTGCCCCTCCACCAGGATGCTGCCCGAGGTCGGCTCCTCAAAACCCGCAATCATCCGCAGCGTCGTGGTCTTGCCGCAGCCTGAGGAACCCAGCAGGGTCAAAAACTCTCCTTCTTCCACGGAAAGGTTCAGATCCTTTACCACATGATTTTTTCCGAAATGTTTATTTACACCTTCCAGCTGTACAATGCTGCTCATATATCCACCTCTTCCGACTGCTCATCTCATAAAATCGGAGCTTCACACGTCCGCCTCCTGCTACAGGGCTTTTGCTCCCCGCTCTCCTGTACGGATGCGGACCACCTCTTCAATATTTCTCACGAAGATTTTTCCGTCTCCCGCATGGTCCGTCGCGCATTTTTCCCGGACAGCCGCGATGATTGGCTCCACATCCTGATCCTGGACCACCACCTCGATCCGGATCTTGGGAAGCAGGTTGATGGTGGTGTGAAAGCCTTTCAGTTCTCTGGTTCCCTGTTCTTCCACCACGCCCTTCTGGGTTCCGCAGCCCATGACTGTGGACAGGGTCATGCCTCCGCAGTTCACTTCATCCAGAATATGCTTGATGTCCTCCAGCTTTTCAGGTCTTACGATAATGATAATTTCCTTCATATGCGCTCCTCCTCACCGTCTGTCCATATACGGCAAAGGGAGCTGTCTTTTGGACAGCTCCCTTGCTTTCAGGCCTTGCTATATGTTTTTTGTTTTTCTGCTAATTGATATCTGAGAATATACTCCTTTCCGCACCATGTTTCAAGTGCTCCTTCATACCATCTTTTGGGGCATTTCTGGCCATTTCTGGTTCTTTCGTGTTATATTCCGCCTGCTTTTATTCCATCTCCCGTACCATTTTGAAAAGCTGTACTCTGCTTTTTGTTCCCATTTTATGGTGAATACTGGAAATATGCTTTTTCAGGGTATTGGGGCTGATAGAGGCCTCCTCACAGATCTCGGCACTGTCCTTTCCTTCCAGCAGAAGCCTCAGAATCGAGGTCTCCCTCCGGGTCAGCTCATAGCGCTCCGCCGCCTGGGATACTGAGAGCTTTCCGCCGATCTGCTCCTCCCGGTTCCTGCTGCGGGACAGGCGCCAGGCCAGATGCTCCTTTAAGATATCCAGCACAAAAATATCCTCGTACTGGAAATCCTGCTTCCCGATGGTCCGGTACAG
>CALWAV010000031.1 GCA_944375745.1 uncultured Merdimonas sp. | reverse complement strand
TTCTTTTCTGGACAGTTTTCACCAGCCGCCGGTACCGGCGGCTGGAGGAGCTGGCCGCGGAAGCGGACAGTCTTCTGCACGGGGAAAGGACGCTGGATCTGAAGCAGTATCAGGAAGGAGAACTGGCGATTCTGGCAAATGAGCTTGAGAAGCTGATTTCCAGGCTGCAGGAGCAGTCCTCGCGTCTGCAGAAGGAAAAAGTGTATTTAAGTGATTCGCTGGCGGATATTTCCCATCAGCTCCGCACTCCTCTTACTTCTCTGAATCTGCTGCTGGCCAGGCTGGCAGCAGAGACGGATGAGGAGAATAGGCGCCGCCTGGTCTATGAGGCCGGGCAGCTTCAGGAGCGTATTGCCTGGCTGGTGGAATCACTGCTTAAAATTGCGCGGATTGACGCGGGAACAGCAGTCTTCGCGAAGGAGCGGGTGGACGCGGCGGGACTGGTGCATGCGGCCCTGGAGCCTTTTGGCATTCCCATGGAGATCCGGGGACAGACGGCGGAGCTTTCCCTTCAAGAAGGAGCAGGATTCCTGGGCGATGCGGACTGGAGCGCGGAAGCGCTGGGCAACGTGGTGAAAAACTGTCTGGAACATGCGGGAGAAGGCGGTATGTTATGGCTTAGCTGCCGGGAAAATAATCTGTATACGGAATTTGTGGTGGAGGACAATGGTTCCGGAATTGCTCCGGAGGATCTTCCCCATTTGTTTGAGCGGTTTTACAGGGGAAAGCAGTCGTTTGGCACGGGAGTAGGAATTGGTCTTGCGCTGGCGCGCATGATTGTGAATGCTCAGAACGGAACGATTAAGGCAGAGAACCGTCTGGAGGGCGGAGCACGGTTTATCATCCGGTTTTACAAAGGAGTTGTTTAGTGCCGGCATACAGGAGAATGCATTTTCCCTGCATACCGGTGCCGGGAAAAATAAAGTGACAGATTTGTAATTCATTAGTCACTGAAGCGTCACCGGCTCCTGCTATACTGAAGACAATCAGACAGAGGGAATTTTCCGGCTGTGTGAGCGGATATGTTTTGAAAATTCCCGGAGAGGAGCAGTATGGACGTATTAAAGGCAGAACACTTATCTAAAATTTACGGCTCAGGTGAGAATGAGGTCCGGGCGCTGGATGATGTGTCTTTCTATATTCAGCAGGGGGAGTTTGTGGCGATTATCGGGCCTTCCGGCTCGGGAAAATCCACCCTTCTTCACATCCTGGGAGGCGTGGACCGGCCCACATCCGGAAAGGTCTGTCTGGACGGAAAAGATATTTACAGCCAGAATGAAGAGCAGCTTGCCATCTTCCGCAGGCGGGAGGTGGGACTGATTTATCAGTTTTATAACCTGATTCCCGTGCTGGATGTGGAGGAAAACATCACGCTTCCTGTGCTGATGGATTCCCGCCCGGTCAACAGGGAACGGCTGGAGGAACTGCTTTCCCTTTTGAATCTTACAGACCGCAGGAAGCATCTTCCCAATCAGCTTTCCGGCGGCCAGCAGCAGAGGGTGTCTATCGGACGGGCTCTGATGAACGCTCCCTCGATTGTGCTGGCGGATGAGCCCACAGGCAACCTGGACTCGAAGAACAGCCAGGAGATAATGGAGCTTTTGAAGCTGTCCAACCGGAAATTCGGCCAGACGCTGATTATGATTACCCATGACGAAAACCTGGCCCTGCAGGCAGATCGGATTATCTCCATCGAGGATGGCAGAATTGCCAGAGATGAGGTGATCCGACGATGAAAAATGTATTTGCCAGTGTGACGATAAAGACGCTGAAGAAGAACCGCACCCGGACGCTGGTTACCATTGTGGGAATCCTGCTGGCTTCGGCCATGCTTACGGCAGTCACCACCTTTATTTCCAGTTTGCAGCAGTATATGATTCAGGTCTCCATTGAGGAGGAGGGAAACTGGTATGGAGCAGCTTTTCAGGTCCCGGCTGAGACGGTATCAGAACTTTCACAAGACAGCCAAGTGGAGGGCCTTGCAGTCTGGCAGGAGCTGGGGTATGCAGAATTCGGCGATCTCAGCGGTGAAGAGCTGAACAGCTACCGGATGCCTTATCTTTATGTGGCCGGACTGGACGGGGGCTTTACAGATATGATGCCTATTGTTCTCACAGAAGGACGGATGCCGGAGAACAGCCGGGAACTGGTGGTTTCTGACAGAGCAGTCAACTGGGGGCTTCTCGATGTGAAAACCGGTGATACGCTGACGCTGGATCTGGGAGAGAGAACGTTGAGCGGAGAGATCTTAGGCCCGGGGAATCCGCTTATCTATGAAGAACAGCCAGACGGTTCTATCCGCATCGCAGAGGAATTTGTTCCCGGGGATACGAGAGAATATACGGTGGTGGGTGTGATTCAGACGCCGGAATTTATGAGGAGCTTAAGCAATCCGGCCTTTTACGCCCTGACTGTGATGGATGAGACGCCGGCGGCGGATGCTTCTTATACCTGTTTTTACCGTACAGCGCGTGCTTCGGATATTTACCGGTTTACGGATGAAAAGCTCTCCGGCTTTGAAGCAATTTTTAATTCAGAGCTTCTCCGCTATATGGGGACTTCGCAGAACAGACCCTATATGCAGATGCTTTATGGGCTGGCAGCGATTTTGATTCTGCTGATTATGACAGGAGGCATCTCTCTTGTCTATAATTCCTTTGCAATCTCTGTCAGCGACCGTACAAAACAGTTCGGCCTTCTGGCTTCTGTGGGAGCCACGCCAAAGCAGCTGCGGGGCATGGTGTTCCGGGAAGCCTTCCTTTTGAGCGCCATCGGGATTCCTCTTGGAATCGGAGCCGGAATTGCAGGAATCGGTGTGACCCTTCATTTTACAGGCCGGTATTTTACGTATCTGCTGTCCAGTGACACGGTGGTGATGAGTCTTTATGTATCCTGGCTGGCTGTTCTTACTGCCGCGCTGACTGCTCTGGTGACTGTGCTGATCTCCGCCTGGATTCCGGCTGGAAGAGCGGCAAAGATTCCGCCCATGGAAGCGATCCGGCAGGCAAAGGATGTGAGAAAACAGAAGAATCATTTCCGGTTTTTCCAAAGGAAAAGATCCGGAAGCGGGAGACTGTCTTACCGTCTGTTTGGACTTCCGGCCATGGTTGCGGACAGACATTTTGCCAGAGAGAAAAGGCAGTACCGGGTTACGATTTTTTCCCTGTTTATCAGTATTGTGCTCTTTATCTCAGCCAGTTCTTTTTCCTCTTATGTGCGCAGAAGCGTGATGGATGTGAGGGCTCTGCCGGATTATGATATCACGGTTTATCTGGAGGAAGAGACAGCAAATCTGGCAGGAGAGATCGCCGGAGTGGAGGGCGTGGACCGGACGCTGGACGCAGGCTGGTGCTATGGAGAGGCTCTGGTGGATATGACAGATCTGACAGAAGACGGGCGCGCCATGTATGTGCCAGAGTTTGGAAACCCGGCCGCGGAAGCCGCAGCGGATGCGGACGGAAATGTGGATGGCGGAGAAAATGCCGGAGACAGGGAGCGGGTGAAGCTGTCGGCAAGCATTCTGGTTCTGAAAGATGAAGATTATAAGGCCTGGCTTTCAGAGCCGGGAGTTCTTCAGACGGCAGAAGACGGTGAAAGCCGGGAAAATGGAACGGATCAGAAAACAGGATTAGAGGAATTTCCCGCGGCTGTGGCCTATGATCGGACGCAGATCTATGACTCGAATCAGGAAAAGTACCGAAGCTATGGAGTGCTGCAGAGAAAAGAGACAGAGATGACGCTTCTTCTGACGGACACAGAAGAATGGAGCAGAGCTATGGACGCTGCAGTGGAGGCAGGCGGTTCAGAAGCAGATGTACCGGAGGAAGATTACCAGGAAAGGGCAGCTGTCCGGGTGGATGCTTTTGCGGAGAAAGGTCCCATGAATCTTCTGGCAGGTTATTCCGGACTTTATCTGATTATGCCGGAAAGTGGTTTCAGAGAAGCGGCAGGAGAGCTGGCAGACATGAACCTGGTACAAAGAACCCTATACCTGCAGGCAGAAGAGCATCAGGCTGTGGCAGAACGTATCCAGAAGTTGGTGGATGAAAACGATGAAGCGGATGGAGCCCACGCATTTGTGAATGATGAGCAGCAGAATATCAATGTGGAAAGAAATATGCTGTTGACCGTGGATGTCTTTTCCTATGGATTTATCGCTCTGATTTCCCTGATTGCGGCAGCCAATGTGTTCAACACAATTTCCACGGCTTTTCTTCTGCGGCGCAGAGAATTTGCGGTGCTGTCCTCCGTGGGCATGACGCCGAAGGAAATGAACCGGATGCTTGGCTTTGAATGCCTGCTTTACGGAGGAAAAGCCCTGCTTTATGGAATTCTGGTTTCCCTGCTTGTGACCTGGGAGATTTACCGGGTGGTGCAAAGCAGTATAGATACCTCCTTTTATGTGCCGGCAGCCAGCATTGTGATTGCTGTGTTCAGTGTCTTCGCAGTTGTATTTGCCACCATGCTGTATGCCCGCGGCCGGATGAAGCATGAAAACATCATAGACAGTATCCGTCAGGAGAGTCTGTGATCCCATAGAATTTTTAGAATTTTTTAGAATTCCTTTATTGAATCTTATTCTTATAAATGATAGACTTCTTTCATACTGGCAGGCAGTCTGTACAGCTGCCTGCCTGAAAATTTACAGGAGAAAAGAATGAAGGAAGTTAAAAATAACAAAAAACCGTTTATCTTTTATTACGCGATTGTCATACTGATTATGATCCTGCTGAACCTGTTTCTGTTTCCAAAGATGCTTTCTCCCACCATGCATGAGGTAGGATACGATACCTTCCTGACTATGCTGGAGGAAAAGCAGGTAAAGGAAGTGCAGCTGGATCAGGAAGAGAATCGGATTATCTTTTCAGATACAGGCGATCCGGTCACCTATTATACGACAGGTATTTTCAATGATCCGGATCTGCTGCAGCGGCTTCAGGACGCGGGAGTAGAGCATTATGGGACGGAGATCGTAGAGCAGGCTTCTCCCTGGATGTCTCTTCTGATGTCTCTGGTGCCCTTTATCATACTGATTGCCGCAGGCCAGCTGATGATGCGCAGCCTGAATAAGAAAATGGGCGGAGCCATGGGAAATGCCATGACCTTCGGAAAGAGCAACGCGAAAATTTATGTGGAGTCCACCACCGGAATCCGCTTTTCTGATGTGGCAGGCGAGGATGAGGCGAAGGAGATCCTGCAGGAGATTGTGGATTTCCTGCATAATCCGGCCAAGTACGCGGAGATCGGAGCTTCCATGCCCAAGGGCGCTCTGCTGGTGGGCCCTCCGGGAACAGGAAAGACGCTGCTTGCCAAGGCGGTGGCAGGAGAGGCAAATGTGCCGTTCTTCTCCATTTCCGGATCGGAGTTTGTGGAGATGTTTGTAGGTATGGGAGCGGCCAAGGTGCGGGATCTGTTCCAGCAGGCCAATGAGAAGGCCCCCTGTATCGTATTCATCGATGAGATTGATACCATAGGAAAGAAGCGTGACGGAGCGGGATTCAGCGGAAACGATGAGCGTGAGCAGACGCTGAACCAGCTGCTGACCGAGATGGACGGCTTTGACGGCCGTAAGGGCGTCATGATTCTGGCGGCTACCAACAGGCCGGATTCTCTGGACCCGGCGCTGCTCCGCCCGGGACGGTTCGACCGGAGAGTGCCGGTGGAACTGCCTGACCTGAAGGGCCGGGAGGATATCCTGAAGGTTCATGCCAAAAAGGTAAAGATGGGCGACAATGTGGATTTCAATGCCATCGCCCGGGCGGCCGCGGGCGCTTCCGGCGCGGAGCTGGCCAATATGATCAACGAGGCGGCGCTCCGGGCGGTCCGCCAGGGACGCAAGTACGTGGTGCAGAGCGACCTGGAGGAGAGCGTGGAGGTAGTTATCGCCGGTTACCAGAAGAAGAACAAGGTTCTGTCCAATAAGGAAAAGCTGATTGTGGCTTACCATGAGGTGGGGCACGCGCTGGTGGCAGCGCTGCAGACTCATTCTGCTCCGGTACACAAGATTACGATTATCCCCCGTACTTCGGGAGCCCTTGGCTATACCATGCAGGTGGACGAGGGTGAGCATAACCTGATGTCGAAAGAAGAGATCGAGAACAAGATTGCGACGCTGACCGGAGGCCGCGTGGCAGAGGAACTGGTATTCCATTCCGTGACCACAGGCGCTTCCAATGATATTGAGCAGGCCACCAAGCTGGCCAGGGCTATGATTACCCGGTTCGGTATGTCCGACGAGTTTGATATGGTAGCCATGGAGACGGTGACCAATCAGTATCTGGGCGGCGACACCTCTCTGGCCTGCTCGGCAGAGACAGCTTCTCTCATCGACAGAAAGGTTGTGGAGGTCGTAAAAGCGGAGCATGAAAAAGCCAGAAAGCTGATTTCGGACAATATTCTGAAGCTCCATGAGATTGCCAAATTCCTGTATGAAAAGGAAACCATTACAGGAGAGGAGTTCATGGAGGTGCTGGACCGTCCGGTGGAAAAGCTTGAGACGGTAAAACCTGCGGCCCAGGTCCAGGATCAGGAAAATGTTCAGAAAGATGAGCAGCAGGATACAGCACAGTAAAATACAGTAAAGCAGAAAAAGCTTCCGATTCTCTGGATTTCGTATTATAATCAGAGCGGAGGCTTTTTTGTGTTATGAAAAAAGAAATACTGAGAAATACAGAAGAAAACAGCAAAAACGATTTTACCATAGGAGATATGAAAGGAAGCATTCTAAGGCTTGCGTTTCCGATGATTATGGCGCAGCTGGTGAATGTGCTTTACAATATTGTGGACCGGGTATATCTGGGCCATATGGAAGGGGACGGCCGGCTGGCTCTGACGGGAGTAGGTGTGGCTTTTCCTCTTATTACAATTATTAATGCGTTCGCAAATCTGTGCGGCAGCGGCGGCGCACCCCTGTGCTCCATTGAGCGGGGAAGGGGAAATGTGAAAAAAGCGGAGGAAATCATGGGAAATTCTCTGCTCCTGCTGGCCATTCTCGGCGTAGTGCTGACTGCGGCAGGATATCTTTTCAAGACTCCTCTTTTGTATCTGTTCGGCGCCAGCGATCAGACCATAGCCTATGCGGACGGATATCTGCAGATTTATCTAGCAGGGAATATTTTCGTGATGATCGGTCTGGGCATGAATCCGTTTATCCAGTCTCAGGGCTTTGCCAGAACAGGAATGATGACAGTAGTCATCGGAGCCCTCCTGAATCTGGTGCTGGATCCGGTGTTTATTTACGGCTTTGGCTGGGGTGTGGAAGGAGCGGCGCTGGCCACGATTCTTTCCCAGATGGTATCTGCGGTCTGGGTTCTGGCTTTCCTGCGGGGAAAGAAAGCGATTCTGAAGCTGCGCCTGCCTTCCCTGAAGCCTCAGGCGGAGCTGATTCGCCAGATTCTTTCCCTGGGCCTGTCCGGCTTTACTCAGTCTGTGACAAACAGTCTGGTGCAGATTTTCTGCAACGCGTCCCTGCAGTTTTACGGAGGAGATCTGTATGTGGGAGCCATGACAGTGATTTATTCCATCCGTGAGGTGGTTCAGATGCCGCTGCAGGGCTTTACCCAGGGAGCCCAGCCGGTGCTGGGATATAATTACGGCGCAAAGGAATACAGGCGTGTCAGAGAGGGAATCCGGTTTGTGACGGTGATGTCCCTGGCATTTGCGTCTCTGTTCTGGCTGATTCTGATGCTGTTCCCGGGGCAGCTGATCCGGCTGTTCAATGGAGAAAAAGAGCTCCTGGAGGTGGGAATTGTCTCCCTGCGGATTCATTTTGTGCTTTTTATCTTTATGGCCTTCCAGTATGCGGGGCAGAATATTTTTGTGAGTCTTGGAAAGGCAAAACAGGCTGTCTTTTTCTCACTGTTTCGGAAAGTGATTCTGGGAGTTCCTCTGATTCTGATTCTGCCTCACCTGTGGAATCTTGGCATCTATGGTGTGCTGGTATCGGAGCCGATTACCAATATTGTGGGAGGACTGGCCTGCTATCTTACGATGCTGCACGTGGTGGGAGGTGAATTGAAAGCCATGGAGCAGAATAGCTGAATCGGCTGTGAATAGCAGCCATATATGCAAAAACTTTCTCATGTATCCAAAAGAAAGCTTGCCATAGCAGAGATTCTTGTGTACAATTTTATAGGATAACGGAAGTCTCCGGCGGAGAAGAAAAAGACTTTGAAAGCCGGAGATACAGATTATACGACGCAGGAGGGAAAAAGACATGTATAGCAAAGTGACAGATTCCGTCTATTATATAGGAACAGACGACAAGACCATTGACTTGTTCGAAAGCCAGTATGTGGTTCCGAACGGTGTTTCCTACAACTCTTATCTGATTATGGATGAGAAGGTGGCGGTGATGGATACCGTAGATCCGAGAGCGGGAGAGACCTGGCTGGCCAATCTGGAGGAAGCGCTGGGAGATCGGACACCGGATTATCTGGTTATCTCCCATCTGGAGCCGGACCATGCGGGAAATATTCAGAAAGCGGCGGAGAAATATCCGGAAATGAAGCTGGTGAGCAATGCGAAGGTATTTGCGTTTCTGCCCCAGTTTTTTGATCTGGACCTGACGGACCGCTGTGTGACGGTAAAGGAAGGAGATACCTTAAGCCTTGGCTCTCATACACTGGCTTTTGTGATGGCTCCGATGGTGCACTGGCCTGAGGTTATGGTGGAATATGAAGTATCTGAGAAGATCCTGTTTTCCGCGGACGGCTTTGGTAAATTCGGCGCTCTGGACACAGAGGAAGAGTGGGCGGATGAGGCAAGACGTTATTTTATCAATATCGTCGGAAAATACGGCGCTCAGGTGCAGGCTCTTCTGAAAAAGGCCGCAGGTCTCGATATTGCCATGATCTGCCCGCTGCACGGACCGATTCTGAAAGAAAATCTGGGTTACTATATCGGTCTTTATGATACCTGGAGCAGTTATCGTCCGGAGGAGCCGGGCATTGTGATCGCCTGCGCGTCCATTCATGGCAATACCATGAAGGCGGCGAAGGAGATGGCTGAAATTCTCCGCGGTAAGACTGATATTCCGGTGAAGGTTTATGATCTGGCCCGTGACGATATGGCGCTTGTCATTGCGGAGGCTTACCGGTATGACAGACTGGTGCTTGCGGCAGCCAGCTATGACGGAGGCGTATTCCTCTGCATGGAGGATTTCCTGACTCATTTGAAATATAAGGCATTCCAGAACCGCAAGGTAGGTTTGATTGAGAATGGAACCTGGGCTCCTTCTGCGGGACGCGTGATGAAGGGTTACCTGGAGGAAATGAAGAATATCCAGGTATGCGATACCATGGTGACGATTCGTTCCACCATGAAACCGGAAAACCGTGAGGCCATGGAGCAGCTGGCAGACGAGCTGCTGGCCCAGTAAAAAGGACTTAAGAGAATGGCACGAAGAAGAAAGAGAAAAAGCCGGGGCAGGAAATTGTTTCTGGCTGTGCTGGCCCTGTGTCTGGCGGCGGTTTATCCTCTGCAGGAACAGCTGACAGAGGGCGGCACAGACTCCGGCAGAACAGAGAATGCGGCAGCGGAAGGCATATCTGCTGCCGCTTCCGGCGTGTTTCAGGATGGATCCACGCTGGAGGTGCATTTCCTGGACGTGGGCCAGGGAGACGCCACGCTGATCCGCTGCGGGGACGCCGCGATGCTGATTGACGCCGGCAATAACAGCTGGGGCGATGATGTCCGGGATTATCTGGAGTACCAGGGCATTGAGGATCTGGATTATGTAATCGGGACCCATCCGGACGCAGATCACATCGGCGGTCTGGATGTGGTGATGGAAGCCTTTGACTGCGGCACAGTGATCATGCCGGATTATGAGAAGGATACCCAGACTTATGAGGAGGTCATTGATGTGATGGACCAGAAGGGCTGGGATCTCACGCTTCCGCAGGTGGGCGCCGTCTACGAGCTTGGAGAGGCGGCATTTACAATCGTGGCTCCCTGCGGGGATTATGGAGATAATGCCAATGATTATTCTGTGGGAATCCTGCTGGAGCACGGAGAGAACCGATTTCTCTTTACGGGGGACGCAGAGGAGGAATCGGAGACAGATATGCTGAACAGCGGAATCGACCTGTCAGCGGATGTGTTCAAGGCGGCCCATCACGGCAGCCGTACAGCCAATACGGAAGCTTTCCTGGAACGGGTGAATCCGGACTATGTGGTCATAAGCTGCGGAGAGGGCAACAGCTACGGCCATCCCCATGCGGAGGTGCTGAACCGTCTTCGGGAAATGGGGATCGAGGTGTTCCGTACTGATGAGGAAGGAACCATTACAGCTACCTCTGACGGCAGCAGCATTACCTTCAATGTACCGCCCAGCGAGACCTGGAAGGCAGGGGAGCCTGCGGCTTCAGGAGAATAGAGAAACGAGGGGTGTAAATGGAGATTATTGAAGAAAAAAAACAGTTTGCGGTTCTGATAGATTCGGATAATATCAGCGCGAAATACGCGTCCAGCATTTTTAATGAAATAGAAAATTACGGATACGCGTCTTTCCGGCGGATCTATGGGAACTGGTCCAGCAGGGCAAATGGCTGGAAAGAGGAGATACTGCTGGAGAATTCCATTACTCCGGTGCAGCAGTTTGCATATACCAGCGGAAAAAATGCTACGGATATGGCGATGGTGATTGACGCCATGGACATTCTTTATTCCGGAAAGGTAGACGGCTTCTGCCTGGTTACCAGCGACAGTGACTTCACCCGGCTGGCCATGCGCCTGCGGGAGGAAAACA
Source organism: uncultured Merdimonas sp. (assembly GCA_944375745.1). Classification (GTDB taxonomy): domain Bacteria; phylum Bacillota; class Clostridia; order Lachnospirales; family Lachnospiraceae; genus Laedolimicola. The sequence continues at coordinate 20,630 of CALWAV010000031.1, read as the reverse complement.
TGTATGTAATCGGTATGGGAGAGTCCAAAACGCCCATGGCTCTCACCAAGGCCTGCAATAAGTTCATCCACCTGAACCTGATCAACAAGCAGGTAAATGATGTGGAGACTGCGGCAGAGACCGGCGTATCCGCAAATACGCGCCGGAAAGGAAACAAGGCGGCAGAGGAAGAGCACAGCAGCGCGGTGACACCGCTGTCCCAGATAGAGGAAGCTGTCATTTCCATCATCAATGATAATGAAAACAAGGGAAAGATCACCTATCTTGGTGAAATCGGAAGCCGCCTCAATGACAAGTTTACAGATTTCGATGTCCGCAATTACGGCTATACCAAGCTGGTGGTTCTGCTGCAGGATACCTGCCCCAGACTGAACGTATACCGGATTGATTCCGCATATGCGGTGGGCTTAAGCGGACAGATTGACCGCCAGAAGCTGGAAAAGGAGATCCTGCTCTTTATCAAGAATAACGGCGGGCAGGTGGAAAATCTGTCTCTGGTCTATGAGGAGATTCACAAGAAGCATCCGTCCTTTGACATCAAGGATTACGGATACAGCCGCCTTTCCAGTTTCCTGCGCAGTATCCGCCAGCTTTCGGTAAACGGCAACCTGGTCAGCATTAAGGAGAAGAAATAATGGCAGAGGAGCATAAAGCGTTAAAGCCGCTGGATGTGGTGTCCGGCTTTCTGGTACGGCCGGGCCTTTATGAAGTATATGGAGCGACAGCCCTGGAGGGGGCTGTCAACTTTACTGTGCACTCACAGGGAGCGTCTTCCTGTGAGCTTCTTTTATATCACAGAGAGGAAGAGGAACCTTACGCGGTTCTGAAATTTCCGGACCATTACCGGATTGGACAAGTGTATTCCATGATTGTATTCGGACTGGATATTGAGGAGTTTGAGTATGCCTACCGGCTGGACGGCCCCTGGGCTCCGAAGAGAGGCCTGCTGTTTGATAAAAGCCACGTGCTTCTGGATCCCTATGCCCGGGCGGTGACGGGCCAGAGCGTCTGGGGTGAGAGCCAGAGGAAGGACGGGCTGTACCATGCCCGTGTGGTAAAGAACAATTTTGACTGGGGAGACGCTCCGGATCCATTCTATGAAATGAGTGACCTGATTATTTATGAGCTTCATGTCCGGGGATTTACCAGGCATGCTTCTTCTGGTGTGGAGCACCCGGGCACCTTCGCGGGACTGAAGGAAAAGATTCCTTATCTGAAGGAACTGGGGATTACAGCGGTGGAGCTGATGCCAATCTTTGAATTTGACGAGACCATGGGCAAGCGGGAGGTGGATGGCCGCCAGCTTCTTGACTACTGGGGATACAATACCGTGAGCTTTTTCGCGCCGAATACCAGCTATACGGCGGCGGAGGAATACAACAGGGAAGGCAGGGAATTGAAGGAGCTGATCCGGGAGCTTCATCTGGCAGGCATCGAGGTAATTCTGGATGTGGTGTTCAACCATACTGCCGAAGGAAATGAGCATGGTCCCTTCATTTCCTTTAAAGGCTTTGACAATCAGGTGTATTATATGCTGACGCCGGATGGTTACTATTATAATTTCAGCGGCTGCGGAAATACGCTGAACTGCAATCATCCGGTAGTTCAGGAGATGATTGTGGAATGCCTGCGCTACTGGGTCAGCCAGTACCGGGTGGACGGCTTCCGTTTCGATCTGGCCAGCATTCTGGGCCGCAATGAAGACGGCTCTCCCATGAGCAATCCGCCGCTTCTGAAGCGGCTGGCCTTTGATCCGCTGCTGGGAAATACGAAGCTGATTGCGGAAGCATGGGACGCGGGCGGTCTCTATCAGGTGGGAAGTTTTCCGGCCTGGAAGCGCTGGGCGGAATGGAATGGAAAATACAGGGATACCCTGCGCAGCTTCCTGAAAGGAGAATACTGGCTGGCGCCGGAGGCCGCCAGCCGGATTACAGGCTCCCACGATCTTTACGGCCAGAGCGGCAGCGGGTACAGCGGCTATAATTCTTCGGTGAATTTTCTGACCTGCCACGATGGGTTTACCCTGCGGGATCTTTACAGCTATAATGAGAAGCACAATGAGGCCAACGGCTGGAATAATACGGACGGCGCAAACGACAACCGCAGCTGGAACTGCGGGGCGGAAGGGGAGACGGATGATCCGGAGATAAACAGACTCCGCCTCCGGCTGATGAAAAATGCCTGCGCGGTGCTCATGTGCAGCCGGGGAACGCCCATGTTCCTGGCGGGAGACGAGTTCGGAAATACTCAGTATGGCAACAACAACGCCTACTGTCAGGACAACGAGATTTCCTGGCTGGACTGGGGACTCCTGCAGGAAAATCAGGAACTGTTTCAGTTTTTCCGGTTTATGATTGAATTCCGCAAGCGCCATCCGGCGGTCACCAGGGAACTGCCCGGGGCCATGTGCGGATTTCCGGCTATCAGCTGCCATAAGGAAAATGCCTGGGACGGAGACCTGAATTCCGATACAAAGGCTTTCAGCGTGCTGTACGCAGGCTATGACGGGGAAAAGGGCCGGGATGATCTGGTGTGTCTGGCAGTGAATCCCTGGTGGGAAGAGGTATGGCTGGGCCTTCCGGCCCTGCCGGAAGAATATACCTGGCAGATCTGTGTCTGCACCGGAGCGGGAGAGGCCGGGGAGATTTATCCGGAAGGAATCTGCTGCGCCGGGCAGGACAGAATCTGCCTGAAGCCCAGAACCGTGACAGTGCTGGAAGGCTGTTTGAGAAGGCAGAACTGAACCGATACTCTGACGCCGGGGAAAACCGGCGGCCGGGGCGTCCCGCGCGCATAAATCAGCGCGGGACGCCCCGGTTTATGCATTATTTCACAGAATTCAGTGCTTTCCCTGTATTTTTTTGCAAAAAGGAATTGACAAATTTATTTTCCTGGGAGTAAGATAAAGAGCGATATAGAAATATATCGAATTTTTATAAAGGAGGAAACTATTATGAAAAAGGCATTAAGCTTACTGCTGGTTGGCGCAATGACTCTTTCCCTCGCAGCATGTGGAAGTTCTTCCAGTGACAGCGCGGCGACAGACAGCACCACTGCAGAAGAAAGCACTACATCCGAGAGCACGGATGCTGCATCTGAGGAAAGCACAGGTGCGACCTTCAAGATTGGCGGCATCGGACCGCTGACCGGAAGCGCAGCCGTATATGGAACAGCTGTACAGAACGGAGCTCAGATCGCAATTGACGAGATCAATGCAGCAGGCGGCATCAACGGATATCAGGTAGAGTTCAACTTCCAGGATGATGAGAACGATGCTGAGAGATCTGTAAACGCATACAACACCCTGAAAGACTGGGGAATGCAGGTTCTGATGGGAACCGTTACATCCACTCCTTGTGTAGCCGTAGTAGAGAATACACAGGCTGACAACATGTTCCAGATCACACCCTCCGGAACAGCCGTAGAGTGCATCCAGTATCCGAACGCTTACCGTATGTGCTTCTCTGACCCGAATCAGGGTACTGAGTCTGCAAAATACATCGGTGAGAACGGTCTGGCACAGACCATCGCTGTAATCTATGACAGCTCTGATGTATACTCCAGCGGTATCTATGAGGCATTTGCAGAGGAAGCTGCAAACCAGGGTCTGGAGATCGTGTCTGCAGAGGCGTTCACCGCTGACAACAACACAGACTTCTCCGTACAGGTTCAGAAGGCAAAGGATGCAGGAGCAGAGCTTCTGTTCATGCCGTTCTACTACACAGAGGCTTCTCTGGTACTGGCAGAGTGCAACAGCCAGGGTTATGAGCCGATCTTCTTCGGATGCGATGGTATGGACGGAATCCTTGCAGTAGAGAACTTTGATACCACTCTGGCAGAGGATCTGATGTATCTGGCTCCGTTCGTTGCTTCTTCTGAGGATGAGCAGGTACAGAGCTTTGTATCCGCTTATGAGGCAGCTTACGGCGAGACTCCGAACCAGTTCGCGGCAGATGCTTATGATTCCATCTATGTAATCAAGGCAGCTCTTGAGGGAGCAAATGCAACTCCGGATATGAGCGTATCTGATCTGTGCGATGCTATGACAGCAGCTATGGCTGAAGTTACTTACAGCGGTGTTACCGGAAAGGATATCACCTGGGGTGAGGACGGCGAGCCGAACAAGGCTCCGCTTGTAGTTCAGATTCAGGACGGCGTAGCGGTAGAGCTGTAATCTTTCAGAATTTTCGGCAAAGAGGCCAATTAAGGTCTCTTTGCCTTTTTTACTTGTGCAGGCTCCGGTTCTGTGCTATAATATATCGCAAAATTGTTATGAACTAAATGGATAAAGAGGTGTTATGTATGATAGGCTTTATATCCTACCTGGTGAATGGAATCAGCCTGGGAAGCGTATATGCGATTATCGCCCTGGGATACACCATGGTGTACGGCATTGCGAAGATGCTGAACTTCGCGCACGGAGATGTTATCATGATCGGAGCCTTTGTGGTATTTTCCACAGTCAGCGGCATGGGACTGCCGCCGGTGATTGGCATTCTGATTTCAGTGGTAGTCTGCACGGTACTTGGTATGCTGATTGAGCGGATTGCGTACAAGCCGCTGCGGCATGCGTCCAAACTGGCTGTTCTGATTACGGCCATCGGAGTCAGCTATTTTCTGCAGAATGTGGCTCTGTTGATATATGGAGCAAATACAAAGTCCTTTACGTCTGTGGTGACCATGGAGCCCATCCGGCTCGCAGACGGGGCGCTGGTGATTTCCGGAGAGACCATTGTGACGGTTATCGCCTGTATCATTATTATGATTGGCCTTTCGGCCTTTATCAAGTATTCCAAATCGGGACGCGCGATGCTGGCAGTGTCAGAGGACAGCGGAGCGGCACAGCTGATGGGTGTCAATGTAAACTCTACGATCGCCCTCACCTTTGCCATCGGTTCTGCGCTGGCAGCCATTGCAGGAGTGCTTCTGTGCTCTTCCTATCCGTCCCTGACGCCGTATACGGGTTCCATGCCCGGCATCAAGGCCTTTGTGGCGGCTGTATTCGGCGGCATCGGTTCCATTCCGGGAGCCTTTATCGGAGGAATCCTTCTGGGCGTCATCGAGATTCTCGGACGTGCCTATATTTCCTCCCAGCTTTCCGACGCGATTGTGTTTGCAGTCCTGATCGTAGTGCTGCTTGTGAAGCCGACCGGTATTTTGGGCAAGCAGATTCAGGAGAAAGTGTAGGTGAGCAAGAAAATGAAGGTGCGGAATTTAAGTAAGACAACAAAGAGCAATCTGATCACCTATGGCATGGTGATCGTTGCCTATATTATAGTTGAGATTTTTCTTCGGGCCGGAATGGTATCCAGTCTGATAGAAGGTCTTCTTGTACCCCTTTGTGTATATGTGATTCTGGCGGTTTCCCTGAACCTGACGGTAGGTATCTCCGGTGAACTGAGTCTGGGACACGCAGGCTTCATGTGCGTGGGAGCTTTTGCGGGAGCGACCTTTTCCAAGTGTCTGGAGAATGTGATTACCTTTGGGATTCTCCGCTTTACGCTGGCGATTATCGTTGGAACACTGTGCGCGGCCCTGTTCGGAATTCTTGTGGGAATTCCCGTACTGCGGCTGAAGGGAGACTATCTGGCGATTGTAACCTTGGCTTTCGGTGAGATCATTAAAAATGTGGTCAATGTCATTTATCTGGGGCGGGACAGCAGAGGCTTCCATATTTCCATCAAAGATACCATTTCTCTTGGATTGGAAGATGATGGTGAGGTTATCATCAAAGGAGCTCAGGGAATCACCGGCACGCCCAACGATTCCACGTTCCTCTGGGGCATTATCCTGATTCTCATTACACTGTTTATTGTGATCAATCTGATCAATTCCCGGACAGGACGGGCGATTATGTCCATTCGTGACAACCGGATTGCGGCTGAGTCCATCGGCATCAGCGTGACAAAGTACAAGCTGCTCGCCTTTTCCGTCTCTGCGGCTCTGGCCGGTACGGCAGGCGTGCTTTACGCCCACAACCTGGCTACACTGACGGCTCTGCCCAAGAACTTCGGCTACAACATGTCCATTACCATCCTGGTATTCGTGGTGCTGGGCGGCATCGGAAATATCCGGGGCTCTGTCATCGCAGCTGTGGTGCTGACGCTTCTTCCGGAGCTTCTGAGAGCGCTGAACGATTACCGTATGCTGATTTACGCGGTCATTCTGATTGCGACCATGATCTTTACGTCCAGTCCCGGAGGACAGGCGATTCAGGAGCGTATCAAGCTGTTCTTTGAACGCAGGAAGACAAAGGAGGCATAGGAAAGATGGCATTACTGGAAGTAAAAAATCTTGGAATCTCCTTTGGCGGCCTTCGCGCAGTGGACGATTTCAATCTGACCATAGAGCAGGGAGAGCTGTACGGCCTGATCGGCCCCAACGGCGCCGGAAAGACCACGATCTTCAACCTGCTGACAGGAGTATATAAACCGACCGACGGCTATATCATGCTGGACGGGGAGAACATCACCGGAAAGAAAACAATTGAGATCAACAGGCATGGCGTGGCCCGTACATTCCAGAACATCCGTCTGTTCAACGAGCTGACAGTGCTGGACAATGTAAAGGCGGGACTGCATAACCATCATCCCTACTCTACGCTGACAGGCATCCTGCGTCTGCCCAAGTATTACCGGGTGGAAAAGGAGATGAACGAGAGGGCCATGGAGCTTCTGAAGGTCTTCGGACTGGAGCAGGAAGCGGATTACAAGGCTTCCAACCTGCCCTATGGCCAGCAGAGAAAGCTGGAGATCGCCAGAGCGCTGGCCACCGATCCGAAGCTTCTTCTTCTGGACGAGCCTGCGGCAGGCATGAACCCCAATGAGACCCAGGAGCTGATGAAGACGATCCGCTTTGTGCGGGATGAGTTCCATATGACTATTCTTCTGATTGAGCACGACATGAAGCTGGTATCCGGCATCTGCGAGAGACTGACTGTACTGAATTTCGGACAGGTGCTTGCAGAGGGAGAGACCACAGAGGTGCTGAACGATCCGAAGGTTATCGCGGCTTACCTTGGAGAATAGGAGGAACGAGTAGTTATGGCAATGCTGGAAGTCAAGGATATAGAGGTATACTATGGTGTGATTCAGGCCATTAAGGGCATTTCCTTTGAGGTCAATGAGGGAGAGGTCATCGCGCTGATCGGCGCCAACGGCGCCGGAAAGACCACGACCCTGCAGACCATCACCGGTCTGATTTCTCCGAAAAAGGGCCAGATTATGTTCGAAGGCCAGGATATCACCCATGTGCCGGCTCACAAGATTGTGTCCATGGGCATGGCCCATGTGCCGGAAGGCCGGCGCGTATTTTCCCAGCTTTCCGTTCTGGACAATCTGAAGCTGGGAGCATTTACAAGAAAGGACAAGGAAGAGATTGAGGAGACCCTGATCCGCGTGTATAAGCGCTTTCCCCGTCTGGAGGAACGTAAAAACCAGATCGCGGGCACCCTTTCCGGAGGAGAGCAGCAGATGCTGGCCATGGGCCGTGCGCTCATGTCCCATCCGAGAATCCTTCTGATGGACGAGCCCTCCATGGGACTTTCCCCCATCTTTGTAAATGAGATTTTCGATATCATTCAGGAGGTCAGCAAAGGCGGTACCACGGTGCTTCTGGTGGAGCAGAACGCCAAGAAAGCGCTGTCCATCGCAGACCGCGGCTATGTGCTGGAGACAGGACGTATCGTGCTGGAAGGCAACGCGAAAGACCTGCTGGATAACGAACAGGTGAAGAAAGCCTATCTGGGCGAATAAGCATAGGAAAAAAGGCGGCAGCAATGCCGCTTTTTTTCTGTATATGGTTGCCATCCACAGCCAGATGTGTTATGATATATCCCGCCGCGTGCAGGCGGCAAACTCTGGAGAGTCTCAGGAAATGAGCGCCGAAGGTGTAACACAGAAGGCAGGGAGAAACATTCCGTCCGGTCTTCTGTCTATCTCTCAGGCAAAAGGACAGGGCTGAAAATGCAGATGTTCTACTCTTTGGAGGAGCTGATATGATATCGGCTCTTATTTTTTGCGCTGTAATGAACCGGAACAGGCTGTGCGGAAGGCCTGCCGCCGGACGGCAGCACGGAAATATCATAATGATATACGAAAGAGGGAAAGAATATGTTGAATCTGATCAAAGCAGTAAACGAATGGATGTGGAGCCTGGGGCTTCTGATCATCCTGTGCGGTACGGGAATCTATTTTACGATTCGTCTGAAATTTATCCAGGTAAGAAAGTTTGGCGAGGGTCTGCGCCTCGTATTCGGCCACTTTAAGATGAACGGTGAAAAGCGGGAGCATGGGGAGATGACGCCTTTCCAGTCGCTGGCCACGGCTATCGCGGCTCAGGTGGGCACGGGAAACCTGACGGGAGCGGCTACGGCTCTGGTATCAGGCGGACCGGGAGCTATCTTCTGGATGTGGGTCAGCGCGTTTTTTGGAATGGCTACCATCTACGGGGAGGCTGTGCTGGCCCAGGAATATAAGACTACCGTGGACGGCGAGGTGACAGGAGGTCCGGTCTATTATATCCGTCAGGCCTTTCGGGGAACCTTTGGAAAGATACTGGCGGGGATTTTTGCGGTATTTATCATATTGGCGCTGGGCTTTATGGGGAATATGGTGCAGTCCAATTCCATAGGAGCGGCCTTTGCGGAGGTATTTGAGGCCAGAAATATTCAGGTTCCGCCGGTTCTGGTGGGAATCGTACTGGCTGTATTTGCGCTGTTTATCTTTGTGGGAGGAACAAAGAGACTGGCAGCTGTGGTGGAGAAGATGGTGCCCTTTATGGCGGCTGTCTATATTATCGGAAGCCTGATTCTGATTGTAATGAACATTACAGCCCTTCCGGGAGCACTGAAAATGATTTTCGTGGGAGCTTTTCGTCCCCAGGCGGTTCTGGGCGGCGCAGCCGGCATTACCGTGCGGGAAGCCATCCGGTACGGAGTGGCGAGAGGTCTTTTTTCCAATGAGGCAGGTATGGGCTCCACCCCTCACGCCCATGCCCGGGCAGCGGCCAAAAATCCCCATGAGCAGGGTATGACAGCCATGATCAGCGTATTCATTGATACGTTTATCATTCTGAATCTGACGGTGTTTACCATTCTGACCTCCGGAGCGCTTTCCTCCGGGAAAGATGGCATTGCGCTGACCCAGGAAGCCTTCGTCAGCAATTTCGGCGGCTTCGGAGATATCTTTGTGGCGGTGTGTCTGCTGTTTTTTGCCTTTTCCACAATTCTGGGCTGGCATTTCTTCGGCGAGATCAACGTCCGGTATCTGTTTGGGAAAAAGGCGGTCAAGGTCTATTCGGTCATTGTGGCAGCCTTTATTATCGTAGGTTCCACCCTGAAGGTGGATCTGGTGTGGGAGCTGGCAGACTTTTTCAACGGTCTGATGGTGATCCCGAACGCCCTGGCTCTGCTGGCGTTAAGCGGTGTGGTCGCGGCAGTCAGCAGAAAATTCGGAAGCAGAAAGTAACAGGCAGAGAAGGCTGCGGGAGGCTGCAGAAGGCAAACCGGAAGCTAAGACAGCCAAATTGTAAAGGTGCTTCCTCCGCCCGGGGTATCGCTGACCGTCAGAATTCCATGGTGGGCCTTTACGATCTCGGAAGCAATGCAGAGCCCCAGGCCGAAATGCTCCCGGTCCCGGCGGGAGGCGTCTGCCCGGTAGAAGCGCTCGAAAATATGTTTTTTCTCTTCCTCCGGGACGCCGGGGCCATTGTCCGCCACCGAGAAAGAGAAGGTATTCTGACCAAAGGAAAGGGACAGACATACGCGGCCGCCGGCGGGGGTGTAGCAGAGCGCGTTGTCCAGAAGGATGCCGAGCACCTGCCGGATGCGTTCCGCGTCGCAGGAGCAGGGAGGAAGCAGGTCTTCCGGGAGTCTGACAGAGAGCTGTATCCGGCGCTCCTTTGCCATGGGCAGAAAGGCTTCGTAGGTGTCCAGAAGCAGGGTGTCCGCTTCTGCAGGTTCCGGCCGGATGCTCCAGGACTGGGTATCTGCCTTGGAGAGGAGCAGCATATCTTCGATGAGGCGGGACATCCGTGTGCCCTCATTTTCAGCAGCCTCCAGAAAATGCAGGCGTTCTTCCGGCTTTCCTTTCCGGGAGGCGGCGATGCAGGAGAGCATCACAGAGAGAGGCGTGCGGAGCTCATGGGAGGCGGAGGCGACGAACCGGGCCTGCTGTCTCTGGCTTTCCTCCAGGGGAAGAAGGAGCCGGTTTGTAAAAAACCAGGCAAACAGAAACAGAGCGCCTGCTCCGGCCAGATCGAGGCAGAGGAACAGAAGGCGCTGCCTGCCGATCTGAGCCTCCAGAGGGGAAAGCGGGGCGAGCACGAGCAGCTGAAGACGGCCCTGGCCCCGGTTCAGAACCGCGCCGCAGGCATAGTAATCCGCATCTGAGCCTGCGGGCCGGAAAAGGAATTCCGTGTGAACAGAAGAATTGTAGCCTGAACTGCCTGAAAGGGCTGTCCGGGCGGCGCAGAGCTCCCAGGCTTCTTCGTACAGAGCCTGGGAGCTCTGATTCTGCCGGTTATGGAGAAAGGGCACATCGTTATCCAGAAGCCAGATCTGGTATTTCCCGTTATCCTCCATATTTTTCAGCCATTCGCCGGATATGACCGTCTGCTGCTCCAGATTGCTGACGAGGGTATTCATATCATTCTGAAAAGAAATGAAGCTGTTGTCTTTCAGGCTTTTTTCGGATACATACAGCCAACCGCAGGACATGACCAGCAGGATAAAGATGGTGATGCCGGCGCAGAGAAGCGTCAGGCGCGCGTGTACTTTTCGAAACATGGACCGGGATTCTCCTTTCAACGTTCCAGGCGGTAGCCGATGCCCCGCACGGTCTGAAGGCGGACGGTGCTGTTCAGGTTTTTCAGCCGCCGCCTCAGAAAATGAATGTAGTTATCCAGGTTGCCCTCTTCCACATCGCTTTCCATGCCCCAGACTCTGGAGAGCAGCAGTTCTCTGGAAAGGGTCTGGCAGGAGTTGCGCAGGAAGGTTTCCAGAAGAGAGGCTTCCCTGCCGGACAGGGTGCAGCTTCCGGAGGGGCCGGACAGGGTCTGTTCCCGGACGGAAAAGGCCAGATCTCCGAAAAGAAGCTCTTCCGAGTCAGAAAGCTTCCGGGGCCGCCGCAGAATCGAGCGGATGCGGGCCATCAGCTCCTCGAAGGCGAAGGGTTTCACCAGATAGTCGTCCGCTCCCAGATCCAGGCCTTCGATTTTGTCTTCCAGGGCCCCCAGCGCCGTGATAAAGATGACAGGAGTCTCAAACCCCTCCCGCCTCATGCGGGAGAGCACGGAGGCTCCGTCCAGAAGAGGAAGCATCCGGTCCAGCAGAATCAGATCGTAGATGCCCTGCCGGATATAATAGAGAGCTTCCTCGCCGTCCGTGCAGGAATCTGTCTCGATTCCTTCCTTCCGGAGCTGAAAGCTCAGAGCTTCTTTCAGTTTTTCATCGTCTTCTGCCAGCAGTATTCTCATGGGTGTCCTCCTGTAAATGCGATTCCATGGATTCGGCCTGCACCGAATCGTTATTACATTCTATTATAAACAAGGATAGCACAGAAATCTTTAAGAATTCTCTAAATTTGTCCGCAGCTTCTTCCGGCGTCCAGGGAGAGACCTGCCGGACATTTTTTATGCTCTTTAGAGATTATTTAGAGACATCCCTGCTATGATGTGAGAAAATCAGGAAATGAGGAGATTGGATATGAAAAACAAAGTATGGAACAAAAAGTTAAGAATCCGCCTGATGGCGGCAGGACTGGCAGGAGCCTTAAGCCTGGGACTCTGGGGCTGCAAAGGGGCGGATTCCTCTTCTGCTTCCGGGCAGGAGAGCCAGGAGGCAGAAGCCCGGGAAAGCGCGGGGCAGGACAGTACGGTCCGGGAAGACACGGAGCAGTCCGGTGACACACAGGGAGCGGATGAGTTATATGGAGAGATTCGGGAAGTATCGGCTCAGACTTTTGTGCTCAGCAGAGTCCTGGAGGAAGAAGCAGGGGACGGTACGGAAATAGCGATGCTGCCTGTGGAAGAAGGGGAGATGAAGCTGGTGACCGTCGCCTGGGATGAAAATACGAAATTCGTAAAGAGGACCATCAGGAACGGCGGAGCAGACTATGAAGACAGTGAAAGCTCTCCCGAGGCCCTGGAAACGGGCGCTATGGCAGAACTGCAGGGCAGCTATGAGGGGGATACCTTCCTGGCTTCCCAGGTACGTCTGGTAGAGTGACAAAGACTGTATAAAACTGTATAAAAGACTGTGCGGAAAAGAAAGGATTGGAAGATGAAAAAGAATTCGATGATTCATAGGATAACTGCCTGGCTGCTTCTGGGAGCGCTGCTGTTTGCCTGCGGCTGTTCCGGAGGCAGAGTAGAAGAAGCCGGAGGAGATGGCGGAAGCAGTTCCGGCGATACGGTGATGGGACGCTATGTGGAAGAGGAGACTCTGCTTCCGGAAGCGGTCACTGACCGGGGAGAGGGCAGCATACCGGTTATGGCGGTACTGGAGGATGGTTCTGTGGGACTTTTGGATCAGATGACAGGCCTTTACCGCTCTGCAGATCAGGGAGAGACCTGGGAACTTCAGGAAATCCCGGCGCTTACAGAGCTGGCTTCCGGAAACTATATCTCCAGCCTGGCGCTGGCTCCGGACGGAAGTATAGCGGCGGCTTACAGCCAGATTCTGGAGGACGACAGTACAGAGCTTTCTTTTGACTATTTTTATCTGGACGCGGATGGAGTGGAGCATGCGGTGCCCCATGAGGACGGGGAGGATTATCTGCATCAGCTCTGGTTTGGAAAGGACAGCCGGCTTTACGGCATCAGCATAGGTGGAAAGATTTATGAGCTGGACTGTGAGAACGGAACGGCAAGGCAGATTTTTGAGATCACCGGTGTTTCAGATTATGTCTGCTTTACGGAAAATTATATGGTGGTTTTCGGTTCCCAGGGACTGAGCCTCTATGACACGGCAAATGGAACCCAGGCCCAGACCGACCAGGTGCTGGATGATTTTGTGAAAGCCCATTACAACACAGGCTCTTTCAGCTCAGGCACCCACGATATTGTGGCAGCTTCCAGAGAGGGCGATGTGATTTACCTGGCCTTAAGTGACGGAATCTACCGGCATACCATCGGAGGCTCCGCAATCGAGCAGGTGGCGGACGGCAGCCTCAATTCCCTTGGCAATCCCATGATGCTGCTCCAGGGGATGACGGTTCTGGAGAATGATACGTTTCTGATTCTCTATTACGGCCCGCAGCTGATGAAATATGTGTACGATGCGGATATGGCGGCGGTTCCGGAAGAGGAGATCCGGATTTACAGTCTGTATGAAAATTACACAATCCGCCAGGCGGTAAGTCTGTATCAGAAGGATCATCCGGAGGTCTATGTGAATTATGAGGTGGGAATCACCGGAAATGACGGCATGACCGAGGAGGATGCCATCCGCAATCTGAATACAAGGCTGGCGTCGGGCAGCGGACCGGACCTGCTTGTGCTGGACGGCCTGCCGAAAAGCTCCTACGAGGAAAAGGGGCTGCTGGCGGATCTCACAGAACTGGAAGCGGGTTTTACCGGGGAAAACAGTCTCTTTCCCAATCTGGTGGACGCTGTCCGGACGGACGGTAAGCTTTATTCGCTTCCTGTGCGCTTTGGCCTGCCGATTCTTGTGGGCGATACGGATACCTTAAGCAGCATCACCGATCTGGCTTCCCTGGCGGATGCGGTGGAGAAAATCCGGGCAGAACAGGCAGAGGGAGGAATCCTGGGACTTGTGACAGAGGAGCAGGTTCTGGAGGCTCTGATGAAGGCTTCCTCCGGCGCCTGGCTGAACGAAAACAGGGAGATCGACGAAGGGGCTCTGACAGATTTTTTGACTCAGGCAAAACGGATTTATGAGGCGGAACTTGCGGGCTACAGTGAGGAAGAGCTGTCCATGCTCCAGGAGATGACCAGACAGCAGGTGGCGTCTGCGGGAACCTCAGCCAGCAGCAGTTCGCTGGCTTCCGCAGAGGCTCTGAACATCGCCATGGGAGACCAGCTTATGGGAATCGGCATGATAAATGGAATGGAAACGGACTTCAACCTGCTGGCAACGCTGGCAGATCAGGAAGACGGAATTGATTATACGCTTCTTCCGGGACAGATGGGAAAGAGCTTTCTGCCGGAAGCCAGCGTGGGAATTCTGGAATCCTCCGTGGAAAATACCCGGGTGACGGATTTCTTCTGTTATCTGTTTGAACAGGAGTTCCAGGATCTGGATCTTCCGGATGGGCTTCCGGTCAACCAGGCCTCCTTTGCCCGGCTCCGGGAACAGGACTCGGGAGACGACAGCGCCGTATCCTTCTCCATTATGACCGGAGGGGGAAATGGAGATGTCTTTTCGGTAGATGTGCAGCAGGCTTCCCCGGAGCATTTTGCCCGCCTGCAGGAGATGGCAGAGTCTGTGTCGGCAGCAGGAAACGGGGAATCTGCCATAGAGGATGCAGTGCTGGAGAGCGGCCCGAAGGCGCTGAACGGAAGCGCATCCGTGGAGGAGACAGTGGCCGAAATCATACAGAAAGCGGCGATTTACCTTGCGGAATAGGAGAAATCAGCCTGTACGGCAGAAAAAAGCGGGGACAGGGACATCTGCCGGGAAATGGGTCTGGCTTGGCTTCCTGGCTCCCAGTCTTCTGGGCGTATTGATCTTTGTCTGCCTTCCCTTTCTGGATGTGGTGCGGCGGTCCTTTACGACCGCCGTCACCGGCAGATGGGCGGGGATGTCCAATTACAAATCTGTATTTGAAAATGAGGCCTTCCGCCTGGCGGTATGGAATACCTTCCGGTTTACGGCCGTATGCCTGCCCCTGCTGGTTGGGCTGGGGCTTTTTGTGGCAGTGCAGCTCTCAAAGCTGGCAGATAATCAGAAGTTTAAAACGTTGTTCCTGTTTCCCATGGCGGTTCCGGCCGCAGCGGTGGTGCTGGTCTGGAAGATGGTCTTTTCCTCCGGCGGCTTTCTGAATCTGTTGCTGAACAGACTGGGGCTTCTGGCAGACGGGGCGCAGCCGGATTACATGGCTTCGGGAGCAGCCTTCTGGGTTCTGGTGTTCAGCTATGTGTGGAAAAATCTCGGCTACACGGTGGTGCTCTGGCTGGCCGGCCTGTCCTCGGTGCCCGACAGTATTCTGGAGGCGGCCCGCGTGGACGGGGCTTCCCGGTGGAAATGCTTCTGGAGGATTGTGCTGCCGAATCTGAAGGGAAGCCTGTACACAATCACGGTCCTTTCCTTTCTGAATTCCTTCAAGGTGTTCCGGGAGGCTTATCTGGTGGCGGGCTCCTATCCGGACAAGAGCATGTATCTGCTGCAGCACCTGTTCAACAACTGGTTCGTAAACCTGGATCTGGATAAAATGGCCGCGGCCGCCGTATGCGTGGGAATCGTGCTGTTTCTGGCTATCCTGGCGCTGCAGAGGCTCTGGGACAGAGATGAATGAGAACTATTGAGAGGAACAAAACTGCAGAGAAAATTAGGAACTGCTGAGAGGAGCAAAAATGCAGAGAGGAGTAAAAAATGGGCAGACGTGAGCAGAAAAATAAAACAGGAGAGACGGCAGGCCGCCGGGCGGGCAGAGCCGCCCGGCGGTTTATGGGAAAGCGGAGCTTTCCGGGTCAGGCCCTGCGGTATCTGCTGCTGGCGGCAGCAGGCGTTCTCTTTGCGGCGCCGGTATTTCTGCTGGTTTCCGGATCGCTCATGAGCCGCTGGGAGCTGGGAGAATACTTAAGCGCCCTGGAGAGCGGGGAAGGCTTTATACGCTGGACCTGGTTTCCCATGTACCCGACCTTTTCCCATTATGCCAGGCTGCTCTTTGAGACGCCCCAGTTTTTCACGGTATTCTGGAATTCCATGAAGATTGCGGTATGCTCCGTGGGAGGCCAGCTGCTTCTTGCGGTGCCGGAGGCCTGGGCGTTCGCAGTCTATCGGTTTCCCATGCGGAGAGTATTGTTTACGCTCTATGTGGTGCTGATGCTGCTGCCGTTTCAGGTGACCATGCTTTCCAGCTATCTGGTGCTGAATGATCTGCAGCTGGTGAATACCCACTGGGCTGTGATACTGCCGGCAGCCTGCTCCACCTATCCGGTATTTCTGATTTACCGGGGATTTTCCAGCGTTCCCAGAGCCCTTCTGGATGCGGCGCGGATCGACGGCGCCGGAGAATGGCGTATTTTCCGGAAAATCGGCCTGCCCCTGGCCTCCAATGGAATTCTGTCGGCGGTGGTCTTAGGGTTTTTGGAATACTGGAGCCTGATTGAGCAGCCGCTGGCTTTTCTGGAGGATCAGTCTCTCTGGCCCCTGTCTCTGTATCTGCCGGAAATCAGTCTCAGCCAGGCAGGATATTCCTTTGCGGCCTCTGTGATTACACTGATTCCCCCGGCCTTTATCTTTTTTATCGGGCAGGATTATCTGGAAAAGGGAATTGCGGCTTCAGGACTGAAGGAGTAAGAATAATGGAATTGTTGAGACGACAGAAGAATAAAATACGGGCCTTTGGAATTTTTCTTGCGTTTATGCTGCTGTGTACGTTGATTTCCAGATCGGTTTACGCTTCGGGCCTTCCGCAGGTCAGCACCAGCGTGCCGGCAGCCTCCGCCCTTGCGCATACAGTGGAGGCGGAGGGAATTGTGGAGGCGGGAAGGGAGACGGCAGTAACGGCTTTAAGCGGCCTGCGCTGCGATACGGTTCTGGTGCATGCAGGAGACCATGTGGATGCGGGGACAGCTCTTTTTCAGGTGGATCTGGAGGATTTGAAGGAGCAGATTGAAGAAAAGCAGCTTGCTATCTCGAAGCTGCAGCTTGAGATTCAGGCGCAGGAGCAGAACCGAAAGCTGGAAACGGAGCAGAAAAATGAACAGAAGGACCGGGCCCGGGAGGATTATAACGCGGCGAAGGAGAGCTCTTCCCAGACAGTGAGCCGGGCGGAGCAGGATCTGTCTGCGGCCGAGACGGCCCTGAAAGAGGCTGAAGCGGCCTATGAGGCCTGGAAAACGGAGCAGGAAGCGAAACCGGACGGTTCAGGAGATGCAGGAGCGCCGGAACAGACAGAGCAGGCAGAGACAAATGCGGAGCTGGAAACGCCGGAACAGACAGGCCAGCCGGAAGCAGGCGGGACGCCGGAGACTCAGGCCGGGCAGGAGACAGAAGAAAAAGCAGAACAGGAAACAGAGCCACAGACGCGGTCTGCGTCACAAGAAACAAATTCCGGTTCTATATCTTCAGAAGACACAGCAGACGGCATGACAGAAGAGTCCTGGCAGGAACAGCTTGCAGCGCTGCGGCAGTCAGTGGAGACAGCGAAGCGGGCCCTGGAGGATGCCCGGCAGAGCCGTGACAGCGCTCTTTCAGAGGCAGAACGGGCTGTAGAAGACGCAGATGGAGAAAGTACAGCGGACAACAGCCTGGAAATCAACAGTCTTGATTTGTCTGCTCAGCAGAAGGAGCTGAAAGAGTATCAGGATCTTCTTCAGGCGGACGGAATGGTGTATCCGGAAAAGAATGGAATTGTGACCTCCGTGGGAGTAAGTCCCGGCGAGAGGATTCCGGACGGCGCGGCGGTGGTGCTGGCTGATTTGGACAGTCCTCTACAGTTTTCGGTTTCTCTGACTGCGGATCAGAAGAAATATGTGAATCAGGGGGATCCGGTGTCTCTGAAGCTGGGAAGCAGAACCATTGAGGCTGCGGCAGACTATATTGCAGAAAATGAGGCGAATCCGGGAACATATCAGCTGACCGTTTTTCTGGAAGAAGGGGAAGGAGAACTTGGAGAAAGCGGGACTCTTTCGGCGGAGACGAGGACGGACACTTATTCCTGTGTGGTGCCGCTTTCAGCCATCTTTACAGATGAAAACCAGAGGAAATATGTACTTGTCGTGGAGGAACGTTCCGGAATTCTGGGGGCGGAATTCGCGGCCCGGAAGGTTTATGTAAACGTGCTGGATCAGAATGACAGCCAGGCGGCTCTGGAGGAGGGAACCTTAAGTGGAGAAGAGGAAGTCATCACAGACTTCACAGGGGAGATAGAGGATGGAGATGTGGTACGGTACAAAGACGAATATTGAAAGAGGCTGCGTGTTTCATAAAAGTTTGAAAGCGAAAACTGCAGACTTGAAAAAGAAGCAGAAAAAGGACCTGGCTGCGGACTGCGGCACAGGTCCCTTTTAAAGCACTGTTTATCTTTTAGTTTTCCTTCTGAGCAGCCTTGACTTCAGCCATCTTCATGGCACGAACCTTCAGCGGCAGGCCGAACAGTGTGATAAAGCCGTCAGCGTCGTGATGGTCGTACAGATCGCCTGTGGTGAATGAAGCCAGAGACTCGTTGTACAGAGAGTAGGGAGAAGTGGTTCCGGCTTTGATGATGTTGCCCTTGTACAGCTTGAACTTCACTTCGCCGGTCACATACTCCTGGGTTACATCCATGAATGCCTGAATGGCCTCGCGCAGGGGCGTGAACCATTTGCCCTCGTATACGATCTGAGCAAATTTGTTGCCCAGGTCTTTCTTGGTCTCCATGGTGGCACGGTCCAGAACAAGCTCTTCCAGCTGGCGGTGAGCTTCCATCAGGATAGTTCCGCCCGGTGTCTCATAGACGCCGCGGGATTTCATGCCTACTACACGGTTTTCCACGATATCCACGATACCGATGCCGTGCTTTCCGCCCAGCACATTCAGCTCACGGATAATATCAGAAACCTTCATCTTCTTTCCGTTGATGGAGGTGGGGATGCCCTTTTCAAAGGTCATGGTCACATATTCGGGTTCGTCCGGAGCTTTCTCCGGGGGAACGGTCAGAACCAGCAGATGCTCGTAGTTGGGCTCGTTGGCCGGGTCCTCAAGCTCCAGTCCCTCATGGCTGATATGCCACAGGTTGCGGTCACGGCTGTAGCTGGAGTCCGTAGAGAAGGGAAGGTGGATGCCGTGCTTCTCACAGTAGGCGATCTCGTCTTCACGGGACTGCATGGTCCAGATGTCGGTCATTCTCCAGGGAGCGATGATCTTGATATCCGGAGCCAGAGCCTTGATGCCCAGCTCGAAACGAATCTGATCGTTGCCCTTTCCGGTAGCGCCATGGCAGATAGCGACCGCGCCTTCCTTTCTGGCGATCTCCACCAGCTTCTTTGCGATGGCCGGACGCGCCATGGAGGTTCCCAGCAGATACTTGTTCTCGTATACAGCGTCTGCCTTCACGCAGGGCATAATGTAATTGTCGGCGAAATCGTCTACCAGATCCTCAATGTATAATTTGGAAGCGCCGGACAGCTTGGCTCTCTCGTCCAGTCCTTCCAGCTCGTTTCCCTGTCCGCAGTCGATGCAGCAGCAGATAACTTCATAATCAAAATTTTCTTTCAGCCAGGGAATGATGGCTGTGGTGTCCAGACCGCCGGAATAGGCGAGTACGACTTTTTCTTTCATTTTAAGATCCTCCTAGGTATTTCATCAGCGCAGCATAGTATGGATATTTTATGGCGCGTATTTTCACTGAACATAAATATACATCATCCGGAAAAAAGATGCAAGTGATATTTCATACATATTTATTAAGTGATTGTTCGAAAATATTGTAAATAATGGGGGAATAAATGAATAATATACATAAAATACGCATAAATATAAAAAATCAGCTCTCCAGAAGCCGCGCTAGAAGTGCTTCTCTGTGGTTGATGAACATTTCCGTAATTTCGTAGCTTTCGGTTTCTTCGTAAGAGCATTCCTGAATCCGGCCTTTGTCAAAGGACAGAATCTGGGCGCCGGGAATTCCCAGCAGAATCGGAGAGTGGCTTGCAATCAGAAATTGGGAGCCCTGCTCTGCCATCCGCGCGATTTGGATCAGAAGGGTAAGCTGGCGCTGGGGAGACAAGGCAGCCTCCGGCTCATCCATCAGGTAAAGGCCCGGCCCTTCAAAGGAAAGAAAAAAGGAGAGAAAACTCTCCCCATGGGACTGCTCATGAAGAGATTTTCCGCCGTAACGGGCATAGTAGATTTCCTTGGGCGTAAAATCCCGGTAATCCTCAGCCTTGCTTGCCAGGTTGAAAAAGCTTTCCGCCCGGAAGAAATAGCTGGACACAGGACGGCGGAATCCTTTGGAAAAGGATAGGGCCGTGCCAAGCTCCGATACGTCATCATAGGTGGAAAACCGGTAGTTTAAGGTGCCGCCCTCCGGATTGAAGCCGTATGCCACAGCGATTCCTTCCAGAAGAGTGGATTTTCCTGTGCCGTTTTCTCCTACAAAGAAGGTGATGTTTTTGGAAAAGGCAAGCTCCGTCAACCCGGCCAGGGCCATGATGTCACGAAGATAAGAATGCTCTGGAATTTTGCTCCAGTCTATCCGGAGACTGCGGATGAAGCGGTTTTCAAGCATAACGGGCGGTTTCCTTTCGGGGATTGAGAGTGCTGATTACGTATATTATAAATTATTATAGTTTATTCTGGGAAAGCTTTCAATTGTTTCAGGTTAAACATACTGCAAATGTTACTGTCAAGTAATCGTTGGCAAATTTCTTTTTGATTTATCTTTTTGTTAAAATAGCATGTTTTCCCCCGTTTAATATCCAGCCATGTACAACAATCGTTTTCTCTCTCCCTGTATCTTTCCATT
>CALWAV010000030.1 GCA_944375745.1 uncultured Merdimonas sp. | reverse complement strand
GAAAGCCAGGGGAGAAGCGCTGGATCATGTGCTTTTTTATGGCCCGCCGGGACTTGGAAAGACCACCCTTGCGGGCATCATCGCAAACGAAATGGGTGTCCATATGAAGGTTACTTCCGGGCCGGCTATCGAAAAGCCGGGAGAGATTGCGGCTATTCTGAATAATCTGTCAGAGGGCGATGTGCTTTTCGTAGATGAGATTCACCGGCTGAACCGGCAGGTAGAGGAAGTGCTCTATCCGGCTATGGAGGACTTCGCGATTGATATTGTGATTGGAAAAGGCGCTTCCGCCCGTTCTATCCGCCTGGATCTGCCCCATTTTACGCTGATAGGAGCCACTACCAGGGCCGGACTGCTGACAGCGCCTCTGCGTGACCGCTTTGGCGTGGTTCATCATCTGGAGTTTTATACGGAAGAGGAGCTTCAGACGATTGTGATGCGTTCGGCGGAGGTCCTGAATGTGGAGATTGATCCGAAAGGCGCCATGGAGCTTGCCAGGCGCTCGAGAGGAACGCCCCGCCTGGCCAACAGGCTGTTGAAGCGGGTGCGTGATTTTGCCCAGGTAAAATATGACGGCAGAATCACGGCGGAAATCGCTGTTTTTGCGCTGGATCTGCTGGAGGTAGACCGGTATGGCCTGGATCAGACAGACCGCCTGATCCTGAATACCATGATTGAAAAGTTTACCGGAGGCCCGGTGGGACTTGATACATTGGCTGCGGCGATTGGAGAGGACGCAGGCACCATCGAGGATGTCTATGAGCCTTACCTTATCAAACGGGGGTTTATTAACCGGACGCCCCGGGGCAGAGTGGTGACGGATCTGGCCTATCATCATCTCGGAGTTGTGCGGGGGGAATAAAGTATGGTATAATGTATTCTGACGTTGTACCATGCTGCAAAGCATAGCGGTGAAAAGAGTGTTATGACAGGCGGCAGAATAGGGGATGTGAGCGCTATGGCGATGAAAAATACGGCAGAGGTTGTGATTGCCGGAAGAGTGTATAAGATCAGCGGCTATGAAAGCCCGGAATATCTGCATCAGATAGCTGTATATTTGAATGATAAAATGTCGGAGCTCCAGCAGACGGATGGTTACCGGAAGCAGAATACGGATCAGAAGCAGCTGCTACTGAATATGAATCTGGCAGATGACTTTTTCAAGGCAAAGGGACAGACGGATAAGCTGACCTCTGATCTGGAGAAGAAGGAACGGGAGCTCTACAGCGTGCGCCATGATCTGATTGAAGCGCAGCTGGCGCTGGAAAATCAGAAGAAAGAGCTGGAAGAGCTGAAAAAGAAAACAGAAGAGCTGGAAGAACAGCTGAAAGCTCAGAAGAACGAGAATGCGAAACGGTATCATTCCGGAAGCAGTTCCAATAACCGAAATACAAAACAAGGATAACATTCAGCAGGGCGTCAGACGCATTTTACGGCTTTGACGCTTTGTTTTATTACCGCGGGCAGTGAGCCAAGCGGGCGCGCTCACGCGTCCATTTGGCGAGCGCCGCGAGGGTCAAATACCCCGATGCTTGCATCGCTGCTGGTTTGATGCTCTATATGCTTACATCGGGGTATTTGACACCATAGAGGAGAAAGGCAGAAAAAATTATGAGACATCAGACAGAGCTTCTTGCGCCGGCGGGTTCTTTTGACAGCCTGCGGGCTGCGGTGAACGCAGGGGCGGACGCGGTGTATATGGGCGGCAGCCGGTTCGGCGCCAGAGCATATGCGGACAATCCGGATGAGAAAGGACTGTGCGAGGCGATCCGCTTCGCTCATCTCCATGGCTGCGATCTCTATCTGACCGTAAATACGCTTTTGAAGGATGAGGAGATGGAGGAGCTTGGCGCCTATCTGAAACCCTATTACGAAAGCGGACTGGACGGAGTGATCGTCCAGGATCTGGGAGTGTTTGCCTATCTGAAAGAGACATTTCCGGATCTGCCTCTTCATGCCAGTACACAGATGACTGTCCTGGGAGCGGATGGAGCAGCGTTTTTAAAAGAACAGGGAGCGGCCCGGGTGGTGACCGCAAGAGAGCTGTCCCTTCAGGAAATCCGCAGGATTCATGAAACCGTAGATATCGAGATAGAAAGCTTTGTCCACGGCGCCCTCTGCTACTGCTATTCCGGCCAGTGCCTGTTCAGCAGTATGCTGGGCGGACGAAGCGGAAACCGGGGACGCTGCGCCCAGCCCTGCCGGCTGCCCTATCAGTGGAAGGACGGAAAGCGCGTGCTGAACAGTCCGAAGGAAAGTTATCTGCTAAGTCCCAAGGATATGTGCACCATTGAAATCCTGCCGGAGATTCTGGAGGCGGGAGTGTGTTCGCTGAAGATTGAAGGGCGTATGAAACGGCCGGAATACACAGCGGGCGTGGTGAGTATATATCGGAAATATCTGGATCAGTATCTGGAATATGGGAAAGAAAAGTACCAGGTGGGAAAACGGGATTATGCCGAGCTTCAGGCGCTGTATAACCGGGGAGGTTTTTCCAGAGGCTATTATCAGGTTCATAATGGCAGGGAGCTGATGTCCCTTTCCCGTTCCGGGCATTTTGAGGAAAAGGGCAGACAGGCGGTTCGGGAAAAGCAGGAATATGAGGCTTTGCTGGAGCGTATCCATGGAGAGTACCTGGAGAAAGATAAAAAAGAAAAAATTCAGGGAAACTTCAGAATTTCCACAGAATTTCCTACGGAATTTGCGGTACGATACCAGAATACGGAAGTGCGCGTAACCGGGGAAAAAGCCCAGAAGGCACAAAAGCGGCCCATGACCCGGGAAGATTTCTTGAAGCAGCTGAAAAAGACAGGAGATACGCCCTTTGAATTCGACAAACTGGAGATCGAGCTGGAGGGAGAAGTCTTCTGCCCGGTGGGAGAACTGAACCGGCTCAGAAGGGAAGCGCTGGAAAAACTGCAGGAGGCATATCTTCAGAAAAGCTGCAGAAGCGTGACGCTGTCTGAAGAAAAAGACCTGCTTTCTCTGCGCCGGAAAAAGGAAAACGAAAAAGCCGGGAGAGCGGAGAAAAAGGACGCAGAAGGATGGAAAAAGCCGGTTCTGCGTGTCCAGCTGGACAATCCGGCGCTTCTGCAGGAGGTCCTGGCATTTTCGGAAGTGGAAAGCGTGTATCTGACAAGTGAACAGACCGAGCCGGAACAGCTGAAGAGCCTGGCGGCAGACTGCCATAAGGCCGGGAAGAAATGTGTGTTGGTTCTGCCTTCGGTTTTCCGGCTGAAGGCCCGGACATATTTTCAGGAACATCTGGAGCTTTTGAAGCAGGCAGAGCTGGATGCTGTAATGGTCCGGGACCTGGATGAGCTGGGATTTTTGAAGGAATCCGGCTGGGAGATTCCTGTGCTGGGAGATCACAGCCTTTACAGCTGGAACCGGGAAGCCCGCAGGTTTTGGAAAAGCCAGGGAATTTTGCGGGATACACTGCCGCTGGAGCTCAATGCCCGCGAGCTTAAAAAGCGTGGCTGCGCGGAAAGTGAAATGATAGGATATGGGTATCTGCCGCTTATGACGACTGCGGGATGCATTCACAAGACCGTGGAGGGATGTGACAGAAAAGCAGTCCGCAGGGTTTTGACAGACCGGTATCAAAAGGAATTTCCGGTAGTGAATTGCTGCCGTTACTGCTATAATATCATATATAATTGTGAGCCGCTTTCCCTTTTGTACAGCAGGGAAGAGGTGGAAAGACTGTTTCCGGAGAGCCTGCGTCTCTGCTTTACGCTGGAGAACAGGGAACAGGTAAGGCGGATTCTTTCGGAATTTGTCCGGGTATACTGTTTCGGAGAAGAGATGGAGAGACCTGCCTCCGGCTACACGAAAGGACATTTGAAACGGGGAGTTCAATAAGACTATATGATCAGCCTGATTGTGGAATTATCCAGATATGTATTTATAATTTTAATAGCGATGTATACATTCCTGTGCTTCTCTGTGCTGAGAAAGAAGGATCAGGATGAAATCAACCATGGCTGGAAAGTACAGAATCTTATCACATTTCTGATCCATCTGCTTGCCTTTGGCGTGATTTTTATCCAGAGCTGGCAGGTGGAAATTATCGTTTTCTATCTGCTGCAGTTTTTCCTTCTGCAGGCCGTGCTTGTGTTCACCAGGCTGATTTATCCGCAGATCAACAGACTGGTGCTGAACAATATGTGTTTTCTTCTGATGATCGGCTTTGTGATTCTGACACGCCTGTCCTTCGACAGGGCGGTCCGTCAGTTTCAGATTGCCGCAGGAGCCCTGCTTTTGTCGCTGATTGTTCCGGTATTGATTCGGAAATGCGCCTTTCTGCAGAGGATTCCATGGGTATATGGAATCGCGGGCCTGCTTCTGCTTTTGGCAGTTGCGTTTGTGGGGCAGGAGGATTCCGGAGCGAACCTGTCTCTGGTTCTGGGGGATTTCAGCTTTCAGCCCACAGAAGCGGTCAAATTGACCTTTGTGTTTTTTGCGGCGGCGAGACTTGCCAGAAGCACGGAGTTCAGGGATGTGGTTCTGACTACAATACTGGCAGGCCTCCATGTGCTGGTGCTTGTGTTTTCCACGGACCTGGGAGGAGCGCTGCTGTTTTTTGTGACCTACCTGGTGATGCTGTATGTGGCCACAAAAAAACGCCTTTATTTTCTGGGCGGCATGGGAGCCGGAGTTCTGGCGGCGCTGATAGGCTATCAGCTGTTTTACCATGTCAGGGTCCGGGTGCTGGCCTGGACGGATCCCTTCAGTGTGATTGACAATGAGGGATATCAGATTACCCAGTCATTGTTTGCGATAGGCACAGGCAGATGGCTTGGCATGGGGCTTGGCCAGGGAATGCCGAATAAGATTCCTGTGGTTGAGGAGGACTTTGTGTTTTCCGCTATTTCCGAGGAAATGGGCGGAGTCTTTGCCATCTGTCTGATTCTGATCTGCATGACCTGCTTTATCATGTTTATCAACATTGCCATGCAGATTAAAAAGAACTTTTACAAATATACGGCTCTGGGCTTTGGAACTTTGTATGGCTTTCAGGTTTTTCTGACCATCGGCGGAGCCATACGCTTTATTCCTTCCACGGGAGTGACCCTCCCTTTAGTAAGCTACGGAGGAAGCTCGCTGGTATCCAGCATCATCATGTTTGCCATTATCCAGGGCATGTATCTTTTGAAGGAAGACGAGGAGTTGGAAATTGAGAAAGAACGGGAACGGGCAGCAAGGGCAAGAGCAAAAGCCCGAAAAGCAAAGAAAGCCGGAGCAGGGCCTGAAGACAGACAGCGAAAAGCAGAGTCAGGGAAGCAGCCCAAAGAAAAGCCGGCCCGCAAAAAAGAAAAATCATGAGCTGGCAGTCGTAACCTATATGTTTATCGGTCTGTTTACGCTGATGATAGGGTATTTTGTGTATTTTGAGGCGGTATTAAGTCCGGATGTGATAAACAATCCATACAACTCCAGGCAGGACGCCTTTGCGGAAAGAGTGGTCCGGGGCAGCATTCTGGCTGAGGACGGTACGGTGCTGGCCGAGACTCAGGTGGCGGAAGACGGCACAGAGACAAGGGTCTACCCCTACGGAAACGTATTCGCCCATGTGGTGGGATATTCTACCCGCGGCCGGACCGGAATTGAAAATCTGGCCAATTTCACCCTTCTGACCTCGGATATTTCCACGCTTGATCAGATCCGCAATGACATCAATGAGCAGAAGGATCAGGGAAACAATGTGGTGACAACGCTGAATGTGGATCTGCAGCAGACTGCCTATTCCGCTCTGGGAAAGAACCGGGGAGCTGTGGTGGTTCTGGAAGCGGAGACAGGAAAGGTTCTTGCGATGGTTTCCAAACCGGATTTTGATCCTGGCTCCATCAATGAAGACTGGGAACAGCTTACCTCAGAGGATGACACGGACAGCGCTCTGTACAATCGGGCGGCTCAGGGCCTGTATCCGCCCGGATCTACATTCAAGATCATTACGCTGCTGGAATATATGCGGGAAAATCCCGATTACGCGGACTTCAGCTTCCGGTGCAGCGGCAGTCTGACAGAGGGAAATTATACAATTAACTGCTATGGAGGGACGGCCCACGGCCAGGAGGATCTGACGGAGGCCTTCGCGGATTCCTGTAATTCTGCTTTTGCGTCCATCGGCCTTTCCCTGGATGAAACACAGTTTGCATCCACCTGCGGCAGTCTGCTGTTCAATTCCGATCTGCCCTTTGATCTGACCTACTCCAGAAGCTCCTTTACGCTGGCAGACGGGGCGACGCCTGCGGAACGCATGATGACGGCTATCGGCCAGGGCGAGACCGTGGTCTCTCCCCTTCATATGGCTATGATAGTCAGCAGCATTGCCAATGGCGGAGTTCTCATGGAACCCTATGTCCTCGACCATGTGGAAAATTATAAGGGGGATATTGTGGATACCTACAGCTCGTCCCGTTATGGAACACTGATGTCCCCGGAAGAGGCTGCCGCCCTGACGGAATATATGAAGGCGGTGGTAGAGGATGGAACAGGCCGGAAACTGAACGATCTGGGCTTTACCGTGGCCGGCAAGACAGGAACCGCCGAATACAGCAATGATAAGAGCAAGAGTCATGCCTGGTTTGTGGGGTTTTCCGATACGGGAGATCAGGATATTGTGGTATGTGTCCTGGTGGAGGAAAAAGGATCGGGAAGCGAGTATGCGGTGCCGATCGCAAGACAGATTTTCGCAGAATGGTATACACAGAAGACATTTGCCTGGTAAGTGGTACAAAGAGGTGAGAATACAATGGAGATAATGACAGGAATAATACGGCTTGCGGCAGTGATTGTGCTGGCTTTTCTGGCCGGAAGACTGGTGGCCCGGTTCCGGCTTCCGGCGATTTTGGGATGGCTGATCGCCGGCATGGTTCTGGGACCGCATGCAGCGGGGCTTTTAAGTGATTCCATGATGGATTCCCAGTGGTATGAAGCGGTGGAGGGCCTGATGGAGTGCACCACAGGCATGATGATCGGGACAGAGCTGATTCTGGGAAATATGAAGCGGACGGGAGGACAGCTTCTGGTTATGACCATAGCTGAGTCTCTGGGAACCTTTTTTGTGGTCAGTCTTGTATTTGGAATTGTATTTCAGTTTACGGGAATTCCTCTTTATCTGGCATTCTTGTTCGGCGGAATCGCGCTTGCTACGGCTCCGGCGCCTTCCCTGTCGATTGTAAATGAATTTCAGGCCTCGGGGCCGGTGACCCGGACTCTGATTCCCATGGCTGTGCTGGATGATATGGTAGGAGCTGTTGTCTTTTTCCTTGTAATGGCCTTTGTGACCGTGACCTCTTCTGCCCAGCACATACCGGTGGGAGCTGTGATCCTTGTGGTGCTGCTTCCTCTCTTTATCGGGGCAGTCTTCGGACTCCTGGGCGGTCTGCTTTTGAAGTTTATCCATGGACAGAAGGCGGAGATTGCGGTGACTATCTTGCTGCTTCTGGCTGTGACAGGCGTGGGCTTTTGGGTGGACAGCCTTCTTCCGGTGCATGTGATGAATTTTATGCTGATAGGCATGGCCTTTTCCACAATTTACGCCAACCTGATCAACGCAGAGCAGCGCAGAGAGATCATGGAGATCATGAATCCGGTCATCGGAGGCGCGCTGATTGTGGTGATTCTGAATCTGGGAGCGCCTCTGGATTACCATCTGGTGTTTGGCGCGGGACTTTATACAGCTGTCTATATTCTCTCCAGAGCAGCAGGAAAATACGGCGGCGCCTGGCTGGGCGCGGTGATTACTCATGCTCCGGATACGGTCCGGAAATATCTTGGTTTTACCCTGCTGCCTCACTCGGGAATCTCGCTTATTTTTACGGGAATTGCGGTTTCGGTTCTGAAGGGTACGGCTCCGGAGTATGCGTCCGTGATTCAGGGAACGATTGCGGCTGCCGCGGTGATCAATGAAATTATTGCTGTTTATATGGCAAAGAAAGGCTTTGAGTGGGCAGGAGAGCTTCAGAAAGGCGGGAAACAGAGCGCATGACAACCCGGAAAAAACATAAAAGACGCAAAAGGCGCCTTCTGCATCCGATTCCTCTGCTGCTTCTGATTCTCTTTTTCCTTTGTATGGCTGTGGCCGCATGGTGGTTCCTGGCACATCCAAACAGGACAGAAGACCGGTCTGATGCAGCCCAGTCCGGTCAGTCCGCAGACGGAGAAGAGCCAGGCCAGAATCCGGATAATGCAGGAGAAACATCGGCGGGAACTGACGGAACAGAAGAAAACGAAGAGCAGCCGGAGGAACCGTCAGAGGAAGAAATTCTGGAAGAGCAGGCCCTGCAGATTTTAAGTACTATGACCCTGGAGGAAAAGGCAGGCCAGATGTTTATCGCCCGGTGCCCGGAAGAGGCTGCGGCGGAGAAGGCGGAGGAATACCATCTGGGCGGTTATATTCTGTTTGCCAGGGATTTTGAAGGAAAGACACCGGAACAGGCCGCGGCGGATATTCAGTCCTATCAGGACGCTGCAGAGATCCCGATGCTGATTGGCGTGGACGAAGAGGGCGGAACAGTGAACAGGATCAGCCGGTATGCTGCCTTCCGGCAGGAGCCGTTTCCCTCTTCTCAGGAGCTCTATCAGGAGGGCGGCTTTGAGGCTGTCAGAGAAGACACGCTGGAAAAATGCCGGCTGCTGAAGAGCCTTGGAGTCAATGTGAACTT
Source organism: uncultured Merdimonas sp. (assembly GCA_944375745.1). Taxonomy (GTDB): domain Bacteria; phylum Bacillota; class Clostridia; order Lachnospirales; family Lachnospiraceae; genus Laedolimicola. Next base: position 5,995 of record CALWAV010000030.1, on the reverse strand, counting down.
TGCGCCAGTCTGTGATGTATCCCAGGATCCGGCGGATTTTATCTATGAGCGGAGCTTCGGGCAGGATGCCGGGCTTACTTCGGAATATGTGAAGACCGTGGTGGAAGCCATGAAAGGACAGGGGGTGGCCTGTGTGCTGAAGCACTTTCCAGGATATGGGAACAATACGGATACGCATACAGGAATCGCCTATGATAACCGTCCGTATGAGACCTTTGAGACTTCGGACTTTCTTCCCTTTGAGGCCGGGATGGAAAGCGGAGCCGAGATGGTGCTTGTGTCCCATAATATTGTATCCTGTATGGATGAACAGTATCCAGCCTCTCTGTCTCCGAAGGTCCATGAGATTCTCCGGGATGAGCTTGGCTTTTCCGGTGTAGTTGTGACAGATGATCTGGCCATGGATGGGGTACGGGACTTTACGGATGATGGCAGCGCGGCGGTTCTTGCCGTGCAGGCAGGCAATGATCTGCTCTGCTGCACGGATTTTGAGACGCAGATTCCCGCGGTGCTGGCAGCTGTGGAAAATGGAGAAGTTTCTGAGGAAAGGATTGATGAGTCAGTTCTCCGGATTTTGAAAATGAAAATCTCCAGTGGAATCATGGAAATTTCGGCGGCTCAATAGGAAAAGGGGGCCGTCCCGAAAGAACTGAAATAAATGCCCCGGCAGAACCGGCGGATTTTATCCGCTGGAGTTCTGCCGGGGTATTTTCAGGCTGGCGCCTTATTTATTTGGCTGTTTCTTCCGGTTCCTGTTCTGCCTGTTTTTTCTCGCCGATGGAGAGCAGCGCGTTCAGGATAATACCGAAGATGGCTGCTCCTGCGATACAGGGAACATTCAGTCCGAAGAAAGGAATATTTCCGCCGAAAGCATAGTTTCCGCCGATGCCGATGACCATGACAGAAGCAATGACGGCAATATTCTTGGAAGAGAACATATCCACCTTTTTATCGATCATGATAGCCATGCCCTGAGCGGCGATGGCGCCGAACAGGTAGATTTCCAGGCCGCCGATGACAGCCAGCGGAATTCCGTAGATGATTTTAATCAGAGGCGTAAACATGGAGACAATCATGGCGATGATTCCAGCCGCAATCAGTACCGGCACGGAAAAAATCTTTGTGATGGCCATGGTGCTGATGTTTTCCCCGTAGTTGGTGCCTGCGGGTCCTCCGATGAAAGCAGAGATCATGTCGCAGATTCCGTCTCCAATCAGATTCCGGTCCAGAAGACTGGCCATAGGATAGTGCTTACCGTTTTTCTGCCGGGACAGCTCATTGATGTAAATGTCAAGCTGATAAATATGTGCGGTGGATTCCGGAATGGTGGCGATGGCAATGGGCATGATGGCCGCCACGGCTGCCCAGGATACCTTTGGCAGGGAAAAGGCGGGCAGAGCGAAGAGAGAACCGTCGCCCAGCTTCCAGGTGGAAGCCTCCAGAGCCGCCGCAGGCATCTCCCGGAAAAGATTCATGTCCGGACCGCCGATCAGGAACAGAAGCCCGGCTGCCAGGCAGCCTGTAAGAGCTCCAAGAAGAAGCGGAAGCTGTCCCAGGACTCCTTTGAGGTATCTTGAGAACAGAATGGTGGACAGCAGCGTGATCAGAGAGATCACCCATACCCAGCTGCTTCCGGTGACGCCCTCAGCGGCAGCGGGAGCGGCGTCAGACAGAGCATTGCCGGCCAGAGTCAGGCCGATGATCATGGCCACCGGTCCGGTGATGGAAGCGGGAAGGATACGCTCCACTGCTCTGTGGCCGAAGAAACGGACCAGAAGTCCGGCGGCGATGGATACCAGGCCGGATAAAATAATGCCGAACTGCGCATAGGAGATGAGCTCCGTGGGAAGAATTCCGGTAGCTTCAAAGGAAGCGATCTGTTCTGCTGTGCCTTCCGCCGCTACCATACTGGAGATGGCCGTCAGATAAGCAAAGGAAGAACCGTAGTACATGGGAATTTTTTGTCCGGTGATCAGGATGAAACAGATAGTGGCAAGACCGCTTGCGAAGATGGTGGTAGACACCTGGAAGCCGGTGATCAGCGCCACGGTGACTGTGGCGGGAAACATAACAATGACTTGCTGGACTGCGTAAAGCAGAAGCTTGATGAAAGCAGGGCGTTCATCGGGCAGATAGCCTGCCGCTGTTTGTGAGTTTGGTTTCATAAGACACTTTCCCCTCTTTGAGATAAAAACTGCAGGTTCCATTTCGAATAACTTTAGCATATTCGACGGTATTTGTAAAGGAAAAGAGATGGAGCTTGTCAAATCAGCTAAAAAGAGGTATACTAAGTCCAGTATTTCAGTACACACCAGGACAGGGAGGTTTTGCAATGATTGAAGCAACCAGTTGTGGCGGTGTGGTAATATTTCGTGGCAAGATCCTTCTTTTGTACAAGAATTATAAGAACCGGTACGAAGGATGGGTACTGCCGAAGGGAACTGTCGAGCCCGGAGAAGAGTTCAGGGACACGGCAGTGAGAGAAGTGCGCGAGGAGACAGGCGTAGAAGCTTCCATTATCAAGTATATCGGGAAAAGCCAGTATTCCTTTTCCGTTCCGGAAGATACGGTGGAAAAAGATGTGCACTGGTATCTGATGATGGCGGATAATTATTACAGCAAACCACAGCGCGAGGAGTATTTCGTAGATTCCGGCTACTACAAGTATCACGAGGCCTACCATCTGCTGAAGTTTTCCAATGAGAAGCAGATTCTGGAGCGTGCCTACAATGAGTATCTGGATCTGAAGAAAAGCAATCTCTGGGGCAGCAAGAAGTATTTCTAGAGGCGGAAGGCGTTTCACACCTGTTTTGCGGTTTTCCGCAGGGAAAATCCGGAACATATGCTGGGAACGCCTTTTCTTCTGTTTTGAAGCAGCTTTTTGGGCATGTGGGAGAGATTGGCCCTGGATAGAACGGAACAGCAGGAGAGCGGAGACGGGTTTCACTGAAAGAGCGGAAATGAGGAAAGTCTGAATGCAGTGGGCAGAACATCTTTATCTGAGTGAAAAGACAGCTGCAAAAAAGGAGAAAATTATAAGAAAGGCGGAACGGGGAGCGGGAATGGTCAGTGTCTATCTGATTGCTCTGGCTTCCAATCCGGATAATCTTTTTGATATCTTTCATGCTGCTCATTTGAAGGAGCAGAGCTTTTACCGGCAGGAGCTTTTTATCGTAGGCATAGCTTTCGGATATGAGGAAGCCCTGGAGATGGTTCAGCATATGATAGAGGATATTTACCGGGAGACCGGCGGATTCCGGGTGCGGGAATATTTCGGGCAGAACAGCCGGGACGGACAGGAGAGTTAGATGCTGCAAGTGTTTTTTCTGATATTAAAGATTATAGGGATTATTCTGGCGGCAGTGATTGGTCTTGTCCTTCTTCTGCTGCTTCTTGTATTATTTGTGCCGGTCCGCTATAGGGCCTGCTGTATAAAGAACACGGAAGAGTGCAGAGCAGAGGCGAAAATCAGCTGGCTGCTGCATCTTGTCAGTATTCCCGTCAGCTATCGGGAAGGAAAACTTCAGGGCAGCATAAAGATTTTCGGCTTCCCTGTGATGAAGCTTTTTGAGGAGGAGAAGGCCTGGGAGGGCGGAACGCAGAAGGAGAGAAAAAGAGAAGACAGGAAAGAAGTTTCCGAAATCCTGAATGAGCCGGAAAAAGCGGTAAATACGGAAAATACAGAAAACATAGAAAATATAGAAAAACAGGAAGATGAACCGGAAAGAGAACCGGAAGGAGAAGGAGCTCTGGAAAGTAAGGACGGGGCAGAAGCAGACAGTCAGGAAGAGGAGTCCGGCCTCTTTGCCGCGCTGGGAGATTTTTTCCGGCTGCTGTGGAGAACTGTTCGGAAAATCATTCAGAGTTTAAAAAATCTGAAATGTACTTTCCGGCGGTTCTGTGATAAAATAAAACGGATGGTAAGAAAATACCGGGAAATGAAAGCCTTTGCGGAGGATGAGAGGACGAAAGCGGCTCTCCGTCTGGTCTGGTCCCAGGCCGGCATTCTGGCCAGGCATGCTCTGCCGCGCCGGATGAAAGGCGAAGTTCATTTTGGAACGGAAGATCCCGCTTTGACAGGACAGATTCTGGGCGCGCTCGGTATATTCTATCCGCTTTTTATGGATAATGTAAAGGTAAATCCTGATTTTGAGCAGGCGGTTCTGGAAGGAGAGCTGTCTGTGAAGGGGCGTCTGAGGGCGGTGGCCTTTGTACGGACTGCCTGGAGGCTTTTCCGGGATAAAAATGTGCGGTATGTCTACCGCAGGCTGAACCGTACCTGAAATCTGCCGGGGATACGGCTGAGACAAAAACAAGTGATTGAAGGAGGATTTTTCTTATGAACAATAATTTTGATACAACCGTGGAATCCCTGTTTAAGGGAATGGACAGCTTCATTTCCACAAAGACAGTGGTAGGAGATGCCATAACTGTCGGCGACACGATTATTCTTCCTCTGGTAGATGTGTCTTTCGGTGTGGGCGCGGGAGCCTTTGCCGGAGAGAAAAAGCAGAACGCGGGAGGCGGTATGGGAGCGAAGATTTCACCCAGTGCGATCCTTGTGATTTCCGGCGGCGTGACAAAACTGGTCAATGTGAAGAATCAGGATACGGTGACCAAGATTCTGGATATGGTTCCCGATTTCGTCAATAAATTCGCGGGCGGAAAGAAGGAGAGCAGCCCTGTGGCGGACGCGATTCAGGACGCTGTGGATACGATGGAGAAAGAGGATTAAGTTTCCGGTATCGGAAAGCTCGTGTCCGGCATATATTTAAGATAAGAAGTTTTTATGCCGGGAGCCGTCATGAAACAGTTGCTGGGATTTGTGATGTTCTGGATCGGAGTAGGCATTCTGAGTACGTTTTTCATGCCTGTCAATGGCTGGTTTGTCCGTGCTCTGGCAGCCTTTTCCCTGATGCTGGTGGGATATAATCTTTTTTCTTCCGGAGGAAAGTGCGGAAAATAGATTTCGGATTCAGTGAAGAATTCGGAGTATTGATGTATAAAAGAGAGCAGAGGAAGTCAGAAGCGTAAGTTTTTTCGCTTCTGGCTTTTTGCGGCTTAAAAAGAATCTGAGGAAAGAGGAGTGGATTTTGCCGGAAAAAGGGCATAAAAACAGAGCTGTCTGCCGGAACACCGGCCGCAGCCCTGCCACTAATTTCAAATCTTACGCTCTTTCAACCTTACCGGACTTCAGACAGGATGTACATACATACATCTTTCTGGCGCCGGAGCCTACCTTAACCTTTACGGACTTGACATTGGATTTCCACATCTTATTGGAACGTCTATGTGAATGGCTGACATTGTTTCCGAAATGAGCGCCTTTCTCACAGATTGCACATTTAGCCATGTTTGCACCTCCTCTTGACCGATAATGAGCCCATATATAGACTCGCAACACTGGTTATTTTAGCAGATACCACTATATTTTGCAAGTGTTATTTTAAAAATTTACATTGAGTGAAAAATTGCTTTAATTTTCCCATGAAACAGGGTATAATAGCAGTTAGATAGGGAGAGTGCGCCCTGATTACAAATGCACAGCTTTTTTTCCAGTAATAAAAATAAAAGTGGAGGTAATCATAATGAAGGGACTTATGAATACGCAGATGGGCGCTGTCATGATCGACCCGGAAGTTATTGCCAGATATGCAGGCTCTGTAGCTGTGGAATGCTTCGGCATCGTGGGAATGGCTATGGTGAATGTGAAAGAGGGTCTTGTAAAGCTTCTCAAGAGAGACAATCTGACCCGTGGAGTCAATGTACAGATTAATGACAATAAGATTACACTGTCATTTCATGTGATCGTGGCTTACGGTGTCAGCATCTCAGCTGTGTCCGACAACCTGATCAGCAATGTGAAATATAAGGTGGAAGAGTTCACCGGAATGACGATTGAAAAAATCAACATCTTTGTAGAAGGTGTGCGGGTAATAGACTAATTGCAGGAGGAGTTTTTGGAAGTTATGAAAACAATAGATGTAGAAATGCT
>CALWAV010000029.1 GCA_944375745.1 uncultured Merdimonas sp. | reverse complement strand
AGAAAAACTTGTGGGAAATCTGTAATAAGATTCCTACTCCGTCGCCCGTCTTACCTTCGGCGTCTTTGCCGGCCCTGTGTTCCAGGTTCTCTACAATTTTCAATGCGTCTGCCACTGTCCCGTGGCTCTTCTTACCCTTGATATTGACTACCGCACCGATACCGCAGTTATCGTGCTCAAATCTCGGGTCGTATAATCCACTGCTTCGCTGGCTCATACCATCCCTCCAGATTTCTTTGCTTTGTGTGTACTATACACCTATTTTTTTTGCATGTAAAGTTCGACTTTTGGTTTAATTGTCAGATTATTAGATAATTTCATTCTTATTTAGGAATTGTGTCTTTGTTTTCTTAATTTTCTTTTTAAGATCGCCTTTCAGAAACAATTCCTGCCGCTTTTTCCAGAAAAATTCTCCCGGGTTCTATCGGATTCTGCGGGCCCTGCTCCAGCAGAAGGCGCCTGCCCCGAGACAAAGCGCAGTCGTCAGAAAATACAAAGGAAGCTCCGCGTAAAGTCCATCCAGCCACCCTGTCTGCTCCAGCAGAATCGAGGAAGCATTTGCCGCTGCGTGAGCCAGAACTGCGGGAACCAGCGAATGATATGCCTCATAGAGCCACACAAAATACAGGCCTATGAGAAACGCGTAAACTCCCTGGACCACATTGCCGTGAAACAGAGCAAATACCAGGGCTCCCGCCAGCATGGCCGGCCGCACATCCGAAAAAAAGGAACGCAGCCGTCCGTAAATCAGGCCGCGCATCAAAAGCTCCTCCAGAATCGGAGCTGTCACCACACTGGCCGCAGCCTGAGACAGCAGGCTTCCCCTGTAGACTGTCTCCGAAACCGATTCATAAGCCGGAAACAGGCGGGGAAGCGGTGTAAGTCCAAGCAGAGCATTGAATCCCCGGGCAAGAAACAGGCCGCCCAGAACCGCGAACAGGAGATCCTGCGGGCCAAAACGTTTTTTCCACGCAGGGACCGCTGTCCCCCTTCTCCGGCCTTCTGTCTCTTTTCCCCAGTCTTCCTCCAATCGAAACCTCCTGTACAGTTCAAAAAAGACCGGAATCTGAAGCAGATTCACCAGAGCCAGAAGCCACATGGCATTGGAAGGCTCTTCCAGAACCGGGAAAACCATCTCCAGAATTCCCGTAAAGCTCATGGTCAGCAGCAGATACAGGAAGGGCGGCAGAATCAGCTCCCCAAGCATCCGCCGGACATTCTTTTCTCTCATTTTTTATCCTCTTTTTCTGCTCACTGAGACAGTGATTTCACATAAGAGCCGGCCTTTTCGCCTGCATCCTCTCCGATCAGGTTCAGAGCCTTCTGGGTGAAATGGATTCCGCCCTCGTCCTTCATATCATCTCCTGTGAGAGAGGCCGGAAGCTCAGACACCAGAACCATATCCTCGTATTCCCCGCAGATTTCTTCCTGAGCCTGCATAATTTCCTCATATTTTTCCGGTTCCGCCTGATCTGCTCCGATCTGAATCACAAAACAGGCTTCCACACCCTGGTCCTCCATATAGGAAACCAGCTGACGCATCATAGTCTTATATTCATCTCCGGTAGTCTGGAGACTGGCATCCGTCTCTCCCTGAAACCAGAGCATATAGACATGACGGATTCGGATCCGCTCTTTCCACAGGCATCTTTTCGCCGCCTTCAGACGGTCAGCCGCCTCTTCCTTGCGCCCCTTGTTCAGCCAGCCGTTCAGAGAAGAGCTTCCCACAGACGCGGAAACCGCAACCACCGGAGTATCCGTCTCCTCATAATACGCGTTGACAAAGGCTGTGGCAAGGCTTCCGCTCCGTTCCAGAATCTCCGTATCATCCAGGGCTCCCCGGTTCTCATTTTCTCCAAAAGGTTCTTCCAGCACATGAAGGCTGTCCGGATCGGTAACTGCCCGGAATTCATATCCTGCTCCGGGAATCAGCTCCGGCGCCAGAGACGCGTCTCCGCTGGCTCCGCTCATATTGCTCTGGCCCATAAACAGAATGACATCCACAGCCGGCCAGGACCGGTAATAAAGGCCCAGAAGAATAAAGAGCAGACAGCAGACAGCACTGCCAATTAGGATTGCTTTTTTATTACTCTGTAATTTTTTTGTATTCATCACTGAAAACTCCTGTTTTTTCTCCTGCTATAGTAACACGAAAAGAATTCCTTTTCAATTCTGACTTATCCTGACATTCCACTGCCGCAGGAGTATACTCCAGTTAATCACATAGCGCAATGCTAGGGGAGCCTAAGGCTGAGAAAACACAGGATGTGTTGACCCTCATTACTTGAACCGGTTAATACCGGCGTAAGGAAGCAGCTTTTCGAATCCCCTCCTGTGATATTTTCTTACAAAGGAGGATTTTTTTATGTCACTTTTTGTCAATCAGGTTACCGATGAATGGGGTACCTCTTACTCTCTGACAGGCCTGGGCTACGGCGCTCTGGTCGTTCTGATGCTGGCGCTTCTGATCCTTGCCTGTTTTCTTTCGGGAGAAAAGAAGATCAAGACAAAGCACCTGGTCTTCTCCGCCGTTGCCATGGCTCTGGCTATGATCACTTCATTTCTGAAGCTCTTTGAAGCGCCCATGGGCGGTTCCGTTACTCTGTTCTCCATGCTGTTCATCTGCTGCATCGGATACTGGTACGGACTGCGGACAGGCCTTATGACAGGCGTCGCCTACGGCCTGCTGCAGCTGATTTCTGATCCCTATATTATCAGCCTGCCTCAGATGATCACCGACTACCTGCTGGCTTTCGGCGCCCTGGGACTTTCCGGCCTGTTCTGCAATAAAAAACACGGCCTGATCAAGGGCTATATCGCCGGCGTCCTGGGCCGTTACTTCTTTGCGTTCCTGTCCGGCCTGATTTTCTTCGCTTCCTATGCGGAAGGCACAGGCATGAGCGCGCCGGTATATTCTCTGGCTTACAACGGCGCTTATCTGGGACTGGAGGCGCTGATTACTATTATTGTGCTGTCGATTCCGGCGGTGAATAAGGCGTTTGTGAAGGTCAAAGAGATGGCCACGGCTTCTTAAAAGCCGGCTTCTTAAATCCCATGTCTGTCCCTTCACGGACAGTGTGTGCCCGGATCCGGACCCGAAAAGTCCGTCCCGGATCCCACACTGTCCGCGAAGAGGCCAGAGCATCGGGATTTTAAGAAGCCTTAGTATTGTCACAGGCGCCAGGGTTTCTCCTGCCGTTTCAAATATTCTACATTATTTCCCAATATTTTAATTTTTGCAGAATATCCACAGGCTAAATAGTGCTGTCAGTATTCCCAACGCACGTCCAATTCTGTTTGTCTTCACATAGCCGAACATAGCATAGGTCTCCGGTGTGCAGTAGGGAAAAAGGACGAGCGTGAGTCCCAGAAGAAACATACCAGTTCCCGTCATATAATGCCCCATGGAATTTTCTGAAGCCTCCATAAACGCGCTGCCCAGCACCAGAAGCACGGAACAGACGATGCCGGCCGCAAACCACTTCATATTTTTTCTAACCTTCTGAAGAGCCTCTTTATGCTTTTTCCTGCATTCAGCAGAGCAATAGGCTTCTGCCTCATTCACCTGTTCTGAGACATATTCAGGTTTCCCCTCCAATTTCTTTCCACAGTAACTGCATATTTTCCTGGCAGCCATCATCAGCCCCCCCTGTCATTCTTTTGAGAATCTGCTTCTGTATTATTCGGCTTTCAGCTTTTCAAGAAACGCGGCTGCTGCCTTGCCAGGTACGGAAGCACGCTTCCATACCAGAGCATGATGCAGTTCCATAGGCGGATCAAGCAGACGGAAGCAGACGCCCGGCTCCAGTCCGGCAGCAATATATTCCTCACTTGCCAGAAAACAGCCTAGGCCGCTCTGCACAAAGCCCTCCGGATTACTGTTGACCACATTATAAGTTGCCGCAATATTCATATGCTGTGGTTCTGTCTGCGCCCACAGGGCAATCTTGCGCTGCAGCCCTTCCCTGCGGGGAAGGATCAGCGGCACCTGGCTGAGATCCTCCCGCTGAACCACAGATTTGCGGGCAAGGACGCAGTCACAGGGCATCATCAGGCCCCAGCGGGCCGAATCCTGCAGGGAACAGTATTCATATTTCACTTCATCAACCGGTTCCAACAGGATAGCAAAATCCAGGCTTCCATGATCCAGACGTTCAATGACATCAATGGCATCACTGGTATAAAAGCTGAACCTGACACCCGGATGTTCTGCCCGGAGCGCTGAAGCCGCCTGCAGTATTTTGGGAAGCGGCGCTCCGCCGATGGAGACCTCACCTGCAATTTCAGCTGTATCAAAGCCAAGCTCCCTTTCTGTTTTTTCAAACAAAGCTACCAGTTCTTCCGCGCGCCTCCGGAGCAGGACACCGTCCTCTGTCAGCGTGATTCTGCGTTTCCCTCGGATCAAGAGCTGTCTGCCCAGTTCTTTTTCCAGCTCTATAAGCTGTTTTGAAAGAGAAGACTGGGCCATATGCAGGCTTTCCGCTGCCCGTGTAATATTTTCTTCCCGTACTACAGCCAGAAAATTCCGGAGAATCCGAATATCCATAGCCCTTACCTCCATTACCCTATTACCCTGTTTCTATGGAATCATTCCTTTTAGCTATGATAAAGTATCGAATATCGGCATTTGATAATATCAACCAGCAGTTTTATACTGAATACTGGAAAAACACTAAGGAAAAGGGGAGTTATAATTGAACACAAAAACCAGCCAGCATCAGCTGGATATGCTTCATGGTCCCATCTGGAATAAAATCCCGCAGTTTGCCCTTCCCGTGGCGGCAACGGCGATTCTGGAACAGCTGTTTAACGCCTCGGATGTGGCAGTCGTCGGGAATTTTACCGGCGCGGAAAGCACCCTTGCCGTGGCAGCTGTAGGATCAAACAGTTCCATCATCAGCCTGATTGTAAATCTGTTCATCGGAATCGCTCTGGGCAGCAATGTAGTCATCGCCCATGCCATTGGCCATGGGGACACAGCTTCCGTACATAAAGCTGTGCATACCTCGGTTGTTGCATCTCTGCTTGGAGGTGTTGCCGTCACCATCTTGGGAGAATTGATCGCCGCTCCGCTGCTTGGCATGCTCCATGTGCCGGATGAGGTCTTTCCGCTGGCCCTTCTGTACCTGCGGATTTATCTGCTTGGCATGCCTGTAATCCTTTTATATAACTTTGAAGCGGCCATTTTCCGCAGCGTAGGAGAAACCAAAATCCCCCTCATCGCTCTGGCTGCATCCGGTATTCTGAACGTTATCCTGAACCTGTTCTTCGTCATTGTACTGCATATGACCGTAAACGGCGTAGCCACTGCTACGGTAATCTCAAACGCAGTCAGCTCGCTGATCCTGTACCGCAGACTCCGGACTACAACACTGGAAATCCACGTAGAGCCCCGCAGCCTTCGGATTGACCCTGCAAGCCTGCGGCGGATCCTTCAGATCGGCCTTCCCGCGGGAGTCCAGTCTGCAGTATTCTCTGTGGCCAATATCGTAATCCAGTCTGCCATCAACAGCCTGGGAACCATTGTCATGGCAGCATCCAGCGCAGCCTACAACATCGAAGTCTTCACCTACGACATTCTCAATTCCTTCAGCCAGGCCTGCACTACCTTCGTCGGCCAGAATTTCGGAGCCGGCCAGCCCCAGCGGTGTAAAAAGACTCTGGTCCTCTGTCTGGGAGAAGGCATCTGCGTCCTGGGCGTGGCAATCGCAGCGATTCTTTTCTGGGGAAGACCGCTGCTCTCCATTTTCGACAGCAATCCGGAGGTCATCGAGACAGGCTATATCCGCCTGATGATGGTAGTATCTGCCCACGCGTTCAGCCTGCTCTATGAGGTCATGGCCGGATATCTCCGTGGCTTCGGCATCTCGCTTCCGCCCGCTGTCATCACGACCATCTGTGTATGCGGCATCCGGCTCGCATGGATTCAGTTTGTCTTTCCGCAGAACCCGACCTTCTGGACCATTATGACCGTCTACCCGGTCAGCCTGGCAGCCACCGCGCTGGCTCTCTTCTTTGCCGTAATCTATTACCGGCCAGCCCGGAAATTCATCCAGGCCCAGAAAAGCAGGGCATAGCCTTCCGCCTTTGACAATACAAAGGCTTTCCCTGTCTGCCTTGTACGGCCTCTTCCCGCACTGGTGTGTGACCGGGACGGACCCGCGGTCCGATCCGGGCATACGCCTGTGCGGGAAGGGACGAACAAGCAGACAGGGAAAGCCGCCTACATACGGGAAGGTGCCTCAAATCCCAGCACGTCTATGCATGTCTCCAGCACACGCTTCGTCAGCCGAAGGAGCGCAATGAGACCTGCCCTCTTTTCCTCATCCTCTTCACCGAGAATCTTTGTCTCATGATAAAACTTGTTGAAGCTGTTTGCCAGCTCATAGATATAGGCGCAGACTTTATGAGGCGAGAGCTCCTCAAAGGCATTTTCCAGCACGCCGTTAAACCGGGCCAGCATCAGCTGCAGCGCCTTCTGATTTTCATTCTCCGCCGCGGGAATCTGTCCCTTTTCCGGATCTCCTCCCTGAGCCTGATATTTATTCAGAATAGACTTAATGCGGACAATGGTATACAGAATATAAGGACCCGTATTTCCTTCAAAGGATGTAAACCGGTCAATGTCAAACACATAGTCCTTAGATGCCTGGTTTGACAGATCGCCGTACTTGATAGCGGAAAGGCCCACGATCTTCGCGGTCTCCTTTGCCTCCTCCGGGGAAATATCCGGATTTTCCGCAATCTTCCCATACATCTTTTCTTCGATATCGGAAATCAGATATTCCAGGCGCATTACGCCGCCTTCACGGGTCTTGAAGGGCTTGCCGTCCTTGCCGTTCATGGTGCCAAAGCCCAGGAATTTCAGCTCTGTCTCAGGCTTCACGATTCCCGTCTTCTTCGCGCAGCGGAACACCTGGATAAAATGCATCTCCTGGCGCTTGTCCACCACATAGATAACCTCATCCGGATCAAAGAGCTTCCGGCGCTCCACCAGAGTGGCCAGGTCCGTGGTTGTATAAAGGGAGGCGCCATCCGACTTCAGAATCATACAGGGAGGAACTTCCTTGGTGTCTGTGTCTTCCTTTACATCCACCACCAGCGCCCCTTCACTTTCATAGGCATAGCCTTCTTTTTTCAGCCGCTCTACCATCTCAGGGATATAGGGCTGCGCATCCGATTCCCCTTTCCACAGATCGAATTCCACATTCAGATTGGCATAATTGCGCTTCAGGTCAGCCACAGATACATTTAAAATATGCTGCAGGATCGCCTGGTAGCCTCTGTGCCCATGCTGCACCAGGTAAGTGGCATGCATGGCCTCTTCCTTATAAGCCTCGTCCTCTTTGGAGCGGGCGCTGGCTGTGGGGTAGATCTCTTCCAGCTCGGAAATGGTAAAGGGAGCTTCCTTGGGATACTCTCCTGTATAGTTTTCATCAAAATACGGAAGCTCCGGGTGACGATGCCGAAGCTCTGTGATAATCAGTCCCATCTGCAGTCCCCAGTCGCCCAGATGGATATCGCCGATAACCTTGTGGCCGGCGAAACGGCCCAGCCGCTTTACGCTTTCTCCGATAATGGCCGAACGCAGATGGCCCACATGAAGGGGCTTCGCCACATTGGGTCCGCCGTAATCAATGATAATCGTCTTGGGATGCTCCGCTTTCTCACAGCCCAGGCGCTCATCCTCCTGCATGCTCTGCAGATAATTTTTCACAAAATCAGCGGAAAGCTTCAGATTCAGGAAACCGGGATTTACAGCGGTTACCTCTGAAAACATGTTTTCCTCCTGCAGCTTTTCCGCTGCCTTAGACGCGATCTGGATGGGCGCGCAGTGGTATTTCTTCGCTGCCGCCATCGCTCCGTTGCACTGATATTCACACAGATCCGGGCGGTTGGAAAGAGTCACCTTTCCGTATTCTGCCTCATATCCGGCCGCCTCAAAGGCCTGAGACACAGCCGCGGTAATCTGATCCAGTAGTTTCTCCATAATTCTTTTCTCCTCTTATAAAGCCTTTACTTTCCTCTCCGGACTTATTATAATACACTTATTATATGTAAAATGCAAGCAAAGATCAAGCCGCGATTCCCGCCCGGAAGCCTTTTACCCCGCCCTTTTGGGGATCCGGATAATCCGGAACCGGACAAAGCGGCAGGGAGGATAACATGAAATTCATTTCCTGGAATGTAAACGGACTGCGGGCCTGCATGGGCAAAAATTTTATGGAGGCTTTTCAGAATCTGGATGCCGACATTTTCTGCCTGCAGGAAACAAAGCTGCAGGAAGGGCAGATTGAACTTGACCTGCCCGGCTATCATCAGTACTGGAATTATGCGGAGAAAAAAGGCTACAGCGGAACGGCTGTTTTCACGAAGCAGGAGCCCCTGTCTGTCTCCTTTGGCATCGGCATCGAAGAGCATGACCACGAAGGCCGTGTCATCACTCTGGAGTATCCGGACTTTTACTTTATCACCGTGTACACCCCCAATTCTCAGGATGGGCTGAAACGGCTGGATTACCGGATGAAATGGGAGGACGATTTTCTGGCCTATGTACAGAAGTTAGACACGGCAAAGCCCGTCATCTGGTGCGGCGATCTGAATGTGGCCCATCAGGAGATTGACCTGAAAAATCCCAAGACCAACCGGAAAAACGCAGGCTTCACCGATGAAGAGCGGGCGAAAATGACCCACGTGCTGGAATCCGGCTTTATCGATACCTTCCGCTGGTTCTATCCGGACGCTGAGGGAATCTATTCCTGGTGGTCCTACCGTTTCAAAGCCAGAGAGAAGAACGCAGGCTGGCGCATCGACTATTTCATCGTTTCAGAACGCCTGAAGGACAGGCTGGAGGACGCAAAAATCCACACAGATATCTTCGGCTCGGATCACTGCCCGGTAGAGCTTGATCTGAAATGACGCTGCCTGCTGAAACAGCATTGCCTGAAACAGCTGTGATATTACTTTGAAATAGCAAGGGGGATACAGGCCATGAAAAAACAAAAACTGCTTCTTGTGATTGATATGCAGAATGATTTTGTCGACGGAGCCCTGGGCACAAAAGAGGCCGTAGGAATTCTTCCCGCCATCGTTCAAAAGGTAAAAGATTTTGACGGAGATGTGATTTTTACCCGGGATACCCATTTTGAAAACTATATGGAGACTCAGGAAGGAAAAAACCTGCCTGTCCCCCACTGCATCAAAGGAACCGCAGGCTGGGAACTGGCGCCGGAGCTTGAAAAGCTGCGGGCAGAAAAGAATTCCCCTGTCTTTGACAAGCTGACCTTTGGATGTAAGGAACTGCCCGTTTATCTTGCGGAGCATTATCCGGAAGGACTGGATTCTGTGGAGCTCATCGGAGTCTGCACCGATATCTGCGTAATTTCCAACGCTCTGCTGCTGAAGGCCTTCTTCCCGGAGCTTCCTGTCAGCGTCACTGCCTCCCTCTGCGCGGGCGTGACCCCGGCAAGCCATGAAAACGCTCTGGAAGCCATGAAAATGTGTCAAATCGCGGTACGGTAGGCGGGCAGCCATCCCCTGCTCCGCCGCAAAAGAGAAGCCAAAAAAGCCCCGCCGGCCTTTCTTTTATCTGCTGATTCCGAAATAGGCATCCAGGCCGTCGGCCATTCCCCTGGCCAGCTGCCACTGATAATCCTCGGATGCCATTTTCAGATCCTCATCCGGGTTTGTCATAAAGCCCATTTCTACTATGGTTACCGGAACCTGGCACCAGTTGATGCCGCTCATGGTATCCGTCTCCCAGACGCTTCTTTTCCGGGCTCCTGTGGCCTGTACCATAGCGTCCAGCACAGCATCGGAAAGCGCCCGGCTGCTCTCATAAATTCCCGGTGTATAAGGGTTGTCCGGCGTAGGGCAGATGGTCATGATTCCATTTGCCGAGCTGTCCTCGGAGCCGTCCGCATGGATGCGCAGGAAAGCATCTGCGCCTGCCTCGTTTGCCATCTGAGCGCGCTCCGCATTGCTGATATCTACGTCATTTGTCTCACGAATCATCAGGACCTCATAGCCCCGGTTCAGCAGCTCTTCCTTCAGCTTCAGGGAAACCTGCAGGGTCAGCTCATACTCCTTCAATCCGCTGGCCGCTCCGGAGGTTCCGCCCGCCACCTTTGCTTTTGTCTCGGAAGCGCCCGGTCCCACCGGTTCCTGCTCGGAATTTCCATGGACCTGATGGCCCGGATCAATGGCGATCAGATAACCATTTGCCGTTTCCTCTGCCACAGAATCTGCCAATGTTTCCTGCTCTTCAGCCGAAATCTCATCCGCCGCAGCCTGTCCTTCCTCCGCTGGAATCTCTTCCTGCTCTTCTGCCTCTTCTGCCTCTTCTGCCTCCGGTGCTGTCTCTTCCTCCTGTGCAGCCGCCGTTTCTTCTTCCACAATTTCTGCAATCTGCGTCTCCAGCGCAGAATCTGACAGCTGCCCCTTTTCTTCCGCCTGGCATCCGGAAAGCAGACAGATACAGCAGCAGACTGTCAGCAGGCCCAAAACCGGCAGCACAAAAGAAGGACGGACGCCCCCGGAATTTCTATGATTCTTCTTAAAAAAAGTCCCAAAAAATTTCCGATTCATAAGATTTACCTCTTTACAAATTTCTTTTTATCCAGTATAATATCAGATGCTGACAAAAGCAAGCTGGAATAGCTCAGTCGGTAGAGCACTTCACTCGTAATGAAGGGGTCGAGAGTTCAAGTCTCTTTTCCAGCTTTTCACTAAAGTAAAAGAATCCCGTATTTACGGGGTTCTTTTTTATTTTTCTAAATTTTCCGCTCAAACTGGCCTGGTTGTTTTTTTCAAAACTGACTATTTTATTCATACCATTTTAGGTGTACAGTATAACCACCATCCGGGCTGCTTTTCTGCCGGTCAGGGCAGTCCGAAATATCTGAGGAGGATGATATTATGAAAGACAATCTGAAAAAACACGTAATTACCGCTCTGTTCGCGGCTCTGACCTTTGCCGCCACCATGGCAGTACGGATTCCCACCCCTGGAACCAGCGGATATATCCACCCCGGTGATGCCCTGGTAATCCTGTCCGGCGTAATTCTCGGACCTTCTTCCGGTTTTGTAGCTGCTGGAATCGGTTCCTCACTGGCAGATCTGCTGGGCGGCTATTTTGTATACGTACCAATCACCTTCGTCATCAAAGGCCTGATCGCCCTGCTGTCCGGACTGATTTACCAGAAGGCAGGCAAGGAAGCTAAATTCCGTTATCCCGCAGTAGCCGCAGGGGGTGTTGTGGACATGATTCTGGTAGCCGGAGGATACTTTCTGTGCGAATCCGCACTCTATGGCGCAGCCGGCGCTCTTGCCAGTGTTCCCGCCAATCTGATTCAGGGGATCAGCGGACTGATCATCTCATTGATTCTTTATCCGGTGCTGACAGCCATTCCGGAGGTAAAGCAGATGATACTGACCTATTAGCCCTGACGGTCCCGGCACTGTCCAAGACGAAGTCTTTATAATACTCTGAAAACTTTTGGAGGCTGTTCCATAGTTTAGAAATATTTTAGACTTCCTCAATTTTTTATTAAGAGTCCAGACACATATTAGTCACATCCGCACTGTATGATAATACCATCAGATAAAACAAAAGGGGCTGCCGGTGCTGCTTTGGTGCCGACCAGCTTCGACTAAAAATAACAGGAAACCCTCCTGTTTACATAGACGGGCAGCATCTGCTGAGATATTCAGCAAGGCTGCTCTTTTTTCATGCCCGCCTTTCCGTCCGGCAGCCGCAGCTTCTTGCATCCGTTCTCTCTAATCCAGGAAATTTATAACAGAAAAATTTTTCCACTTATAAAAAAACGGCTGTAAGACATACTAAACCTGTATCTTATAATCTGCCGCATTGATTCTGCGGAATAAGGAGGAAAATTACTATGATGACAAACAAGAATGAATGTATTGCCTGTACAGTAAGCAACTGCGCTTATCATGCCCAGAAGGAAAATTACTGTACACTCAACAAAATCCAGGTAGGAACCCATGAGATGAACCCCACAAAGGCAGAGTGCACTGACTGCCAGTCCTTCGTAAACAAGGCCGGAAGTCCTTTATAAATCGGGAATGAGTCAAATATCCCGATGCAAGCATCGGGATATTTGACCCTCGCGGCGTTCGCCAAATGGACGCGCAAGCGCGTCCGCTTGGCTCACTGCCCGCGGAAATAAAACGGGCGGCTGCCCAGGCAGATGAAACATCCATCGGAGCAGCCGCTCCATTTTTTCATTTAAAACAGAATCTTCTCACCAATTTAATTCCTTAAGCGAAGTAGTGACGCCTTTTTTCGTGGAGCCGCGCTCTATCAGCCTGTGCTCCAGCATAAGGACTTTTCTGCGCTGCGTGCTGCCTTTCTCGATCAAATCGCAAAGCAGAGTCATTGCCGTCGCGCCCATTTCCACTTTCGGTATATGAATGGAAGTAAGAGAAGGCGAGACAATCGATGCAGGAAGAACATCATCCACTCCGATAACGGCTACTTGATCCGGAACCTGGACGCCAGCCTCCTGCAGGGCCTGAAGCCCTCCTACTGCCATCTCGTCATTGGCGAAAAAAATTCCGTCACAGGGACGTCCCGTTTTCAGCATTTCCTGGATTACTTTGTACCCGGAATAGGATGAATACCGCCCTTCCAGAATCGAGTCCTGGGAAACCGGAAGGCCTGCTTCCTTCATGGCTCTTTTATAGCCGGCTATACGCTTGGCTCCGATATAATGGTGGGCAGGATGTGACACATGCACAATATTCTGGCAGTGAATTTCATGAATCAGATAATTTACCGCTTCATAAGCAGACCTTTCATGATCGATCACGACAGCGCTGAGCTGTTTATTATCAAGCGGGTATTCCAGGGTAACTACCGGGATCGGGCGGTCTTTCTTAGACAGCTTGCTCAGGTTCGACACATAGCGGTGGGTGCGCTG
Source organism: uncultured Merdimonas sp. (assembly GCA_944375745.1). Lineage (GTDB taxonomy): Bacteria > Bacillota > Clostridia > Lachnospirales > Lachnospiraceae > Laedolimicola. Next base: position 11,995 of record CALWAV010000029.1, on the reverse strand, counting down.
ATCCGGCTGGAACACGCTGGATGCCAGGAGAATGCCGTCTACCCACTGGGAAGCAAACAGATCCACCAGGCGCATCTCTTCCTCAATACTGTCATATGTCTCCGCAATAAGCACCGAATATCCCCGGCGGCCCGCTACCTGATGGATTCCTTTCAATATGGAAGTAAAAAATATACGCGAAAGGCTGGTAACAATGACCGCAATTTGTTTTGTGCTGGACGCTTTCAGCCCTCTGGCGAGTGTGTTTGCTGAAAAATCCAGTTCTTCGATAGCTTTTTCCACCTTGACACGAAGAAGCGGGCTGACAGATTTCGTACCATTCATAACTCTGGATACCGTTGAAATACTGACACCGGCATACTTCGCGACATCCTTTATTGTAGCCATAAAATAACTCTCTTTCAGGTATTAATTTGATACACAACAAAACAAATACCGTACCATTATATCATGTCCTGTTCCATTTTGTGAAGAATGAAATTGTAAATAAAAAAGCTGGCAAAATACCAGCTTTTTTATTTCAGGGCTTACGCCCTCCGCATTCTGTTTTCATTTCAATTTTCAAAATGTTTCCATGCTCCGTTCAAGCCATCTACTACACTGCGGTAAGTCTGGTATTTTTTCTCATAAATATCCTTGTATTCAGGACGCGGATAGACGGTTTTATTAATCTGTACTGTCTTCGCAATGGCTGTCGGATAATCAGGATAAATTCCAGCCGCTATTCCTGCAGCAATGCAGGCGCCAAGGCAGCCCAGCTCTTTGTCCGCCGTCACATCAATGGGAATCTGCAGAGCGTCTGCAAAAATCTGAACCCATACATCCGAATTGGCAGCGCCGCCGGAAAGACGGATGCTCTTCGGCTTCTCACGGTTAGCTAAAAGCTTTCTCACATGCGTCACATGGCTGAATACGATTCCTTCATACACCGCCCGGAGCATATGCTTCTTTCCATGAAACGCCGTTAATCCCACAAAGGTTCCCTTGGCCAGAGGATGTTCATTGGAACCATTCAGGAAAGGCAGAAAGATCACATTGCTGTCCTGAGGCTCAATGGACGCCACCCATTCATTGGTTATGTCATAAACAGAACGTCCGTTTTCCTTTGCCTCCGCCTTTTCATAGCTCATCAGATTACGGATAAACCATTCCATGTTGCCTGCCGAAGTAGGACTGCTCTCCTCCACCAGAAAATATCCGGGGATGCAGAACATGGAATTCAATGCCACTGTGCCATTCGTAATGGGCTTCGGAGATATAAATTCATTGATACTCCAGGTGCCCGCGATCATGCACATTTCTTCCGGGCTGGACAGACCGCTGGCAATGCCGCAGGCATCCACGTCAAACATGCCCGCAGCCGCCGGAATTCCTGCCGGAAGACCGGTAAGCGCGGCAGCTTCCTCCGTAACATAGCCGCATATGTCTGCGGAATACCGCAGAGGCGGCAGCTTATCCATGCATATTTCCAGGCCAAAAAGCTTCATAAGCTCCGGATCGTACTGTTTTGTAGTCAGATTAACCAGGTTGCCGCTGGAAAAATTGGTATATTCCGCGTAAGCTTCCCCGGTCAGACGATAGCGGATATAGTCATTGACGGAAAAGATATATCTGCACTTTTCAAGTACCTGAGGCTCATTGTCACGAAGCCAGGCCAGCAGTGCCACAGGCTGCATGATCAGAATTTCCTGAAAGGTTTTCTCATAAACCTTCTTATTTGTCCCATCCTCGTACCATTTTTGGATACAGGCCCACGCTCTGGCATCAGTGGAAAGAATTCCGTTATATACCGGCTCCCCATCCGCGCCTACCATATAGAGGCCTTTTCCATGGCCGGAGAAAGACACCCCGGCAATATCCTTGCTGTCAACGCCGCTTTTGGAAATGGCGGTGCGGACAGCCTCCGCGTTAACCCGCCATAATTCATTCATATCCCGTTCCGTATATCCCGGTTTCGGGGTAATGGTCTCGGTGGGCACACTTGCCACCGAGACCTGGTTTCCCTCCTCATCAAAGACTGCCGCTTTCGAGAAGGTGCCGCCATTATCAATACCTACTAAATATCTCATATCTTATTATGATTTCCACTTGTCAAGAGTATCCAGTGTAAAGGTTGCGGGAGCTCCAAGATATACAACAGAGCCATCTACCATATGAGAAGCGTCATATGTAGAAACACCCTCTACCTGAGTCTGTCCGGACAGATCGGATACATACTCCGTATCTCCAGGATTCAGCTCGCCGGTAGCTGCGCTGTAAGCAACGTCAATAGCCAGATATCCAAGGTCATAAGCCTGCCACAGAACAACTGTGCTCATCATGCCGCTGGACAGATAGTTCTCGGAATCTCCAGGTGTAGCAATGCCATTGAACATACAGGTATCTGTAAGTCCGCAGGACTCAATAGCTGTACCGCAGGAAGCGATTACGTTGGTTGTCAGGGATACCAGGAAGTTGGTCTCCGGATGAGCGGTCAGATAGGACTCGATCTCTTCCAGTCCTGCTCCGTCGCCAGCATAGATGATGTTGTCCGGATTGGTAATTACGTTAAGCATCTCATACTCCGGTTTTACGGTATAGGTGTTGCTGCGTGTCTGCTCCTTGCAGGCATCGAAATCGATAGCGCCTGTGTCGGTGTAAGCGATCTCGTAGTCACTGTAATAAGCCTTCTTGATGCTCTCAATCCAGGTATTCTGGTTCGGAGTGGTCAGGTTGGTGGAAACCAGAGCAACTACGCAGGGATTCTCTGCGGTGTACTGATCTCCTACAGCAGCAACTACGTCATCCAGCAGTGTCTGGGCAAGAGCGTCCGGATCAACCTGGTTTACGAACCAGTCACGGGCCTCCTCGCCGGGGTCAGAGTCGAAGCCTACTACATTAATTCCAGCAGCCTGTGCAGCCTGAAGAGCCGCGTCTGTAGAATCAGAATCCAGAGCCGCAAATGCGATAGCATCTACTCCAAGCTCTGTAGCTGTCTCTACATAAGTAGACTGGTTCGCCGCTGTGTTTGCTCCGGCAGCGTCACCGTACATAATCAGTTCGCAGCCAAGATCATCAGCAGCCTGCTGTGCGCCGGCCTCAACAGCCTGCCAGAAAGACTCAGCACGCTCCTTGGGGATATAAGCGATGGTAACATCACCGCCGTTTGCAGCCTCAGAATCACCTGAAGCCTCTGTAGTTTCTGCGGAATCAGATGTGGTCTCAGCAGAATCGCCGGATCCTCCGCAGGCAGCCATGGACAGAACCATAGCCAGAGTCAGACCTAATGAAATAAGTCTCTTCACTGTCAGCTTTTTCATAATGAAAGCTACCTCCTTTAAATAATTTTATGCTGTTCCGCTGCCCCGGCTTACCGCCCGGAGCAGCGGCTGCAATCAGAATATTAACCTTCCTGCTGCTCATCCATATTGGCAATCGCCATCTTACGGCTCACCAGCTTCTTACGCTTCTCCAGGAACGCAAAGAGAATCAGAGAGCCAATCAGAACGATACCTACGATGAAGTTGTATACAGTTCCGGGCAGGCCCATAAGAGCCAGACCTCTCTTCAGTACACCGATGATCAGGCAGGCCAGGAAAGATCCTACCACACCGCCGACGCCGCCAGCCGTGCTGGTACCGCCCAGAACTACCAGGGCGATTACCTCGATATTCATATTTGTACCTGTCTCCTGGTTCACCTGCCAGCTCCGTCCCATGTACATCAGAGCCGCCACAGCGCTCATCAGGCCGCCCAGGGTATAAATCCAGAACTTAATTTTTCCTGCATTAATGCCGGAGTAATTAACCGCGTTCTCATTGTAGCCAATGGCATGCGTATAACGTCCGAAGGTAGTCTTTTTCTCCAGAATGTAAAAGATAATAAAGACCACAATCAGGATCACCAGCTGGGTCGGAACAATGCCTCCGATACGCATGTTTCCGATATCTACAACAGGATTGCCGGTAGAAAAAGCAAAAGATGTGCCGAAGAACCAGCTGATAGCCTGGAAAATATACATGGTTGACATGGTAATCAGCCAGGGATTAATCGGTGTCTTGGCCGCGATAATTCCATTCAGTGCGCCAAACACAAAACCAGAAATGATGCAGACCACAATCGCGATGAAAATATTATTTGTAGCGTTGAATGTCCATGCGCAGAACATTGCGGAGCAGACCATCTGATAGCTGACAGACAAATCAATGCCTGCTGTCAGAATGATCAGTGTCATCGCCATGGCCTGGACACCCAGATAAGCCACATCGGCCGTACAGCCAATCATTGTGGACAGTCTCAGGAAAATACCGTCTGTCAGACCGCCAAATATCAGTATCATGGCCGCCAGGATAAACACCATCACAAGTTCATAGGATATTTTCACCTTTTTCATGCCCGGTCACCTCCTACAGCCTTCTTTTTCTTCAGGAAAGAAATATCAACGAACATACTGTACACAGCTATCAGAACAATAATTCCGTAGCTTAAGTACATCCACTGTGTACCCAGATCGAACAGATAAGCGGCACGCTGAAGAAGCGCAATCAGAATACCTGCCACCAGGATACCAATAGGACGGCCGGAGCCTCCCATAATATTAATGCCGCCTACTACCGCGATAGGCAGGAAATACATCTCCATACCGGAGCAGCTGGAAGGCTGTACCTGGGTCTTGGGCAGCCAGTACATCATAGCTGTAATTCCCAGAAGAGCGCCGGACACCAGATAGGTAATCAGCGTGATTTTATTTGCATTGATTCCGGCCAAAACCGCAGACTCTTTGCTTCCGCCTACGGCATAAACCTTGCGGCCATAGGGCGTATACTTCATCAGCCAGCAGAACAAAGCCAGAAGGGCCAGAGACACAAAAAGCATAATTGGGATAGAGCCTACAGAGGCCGTTCCCACTGCCGTGATTGCCGGGTCAATATTGGATACATAGCCTGCGTTTGGCAGCAGCGCAAACAGACCAATGTGCAGCTTTACCAAAGCCAGCGACACAATCATGGAAGGTACCCGGAACCGCACTGTTATGATTCCTACGATAAAAGAATTCAGCATTCCCACCAGAACTGCCACCAGCATGCACAGAGGCAGCGGCACGCCCATCTGAATCAGCGTGAATACACAGAATCCAATCAATCCCAGTACCGTACCGGAAGAAATATCAATCTCGCCCAGCAGAATTACCATCATCAGAGCCAGTCCGCCTACAATAAGATAGGACAGGTCTCTGAGAAATACATACATGCTGCCCACCAGATTTGTGGTGAAACACATGATAATAAAGCAGATGGCAACGAAAATTGCCAGAATGCCCTCCCGCGAAGAGAAGAACGCAATAATAGGATTTTTCTTTTTCATAAGCTTCTACCCCTCTCTACAATGCCAATTCCAGAACTTTTTCCTGGGAGAATTCCTCGCGCATCAGCTCACCGGTCTTAGTTCCGGCCTTTACTACCATGACACGGTCACACATTCCCAAAAGCTCAGGCATATCGGAAGAGATCATGATAATGGTCAGACCCTGCTGAGCCAGGGAGCTGACAATTCGATGAATTTCCGACTTCGCTCCCACATCAACGCCTCGTGTAGGCTCATCCAGAATCAGAATCTTGGGTTCCGCACAGAGAGCCTTGGCCACAAGTACTTTCTGCTGGTTGCCGCCTGACAGATTTTCCACCACAAATTCCCGGTTGGGAGCCTTAACTCTGAGCTCCTTCATATATCTGTCTACCAGTTCATCTTCTTCTTTGAAATTAATGAAGCCCTTCTTTCCCAGGCGGTAAAGAGTAGACATGGTCAGATTTTCCTCAATAGACATGGGCACAACCAGTCCATATTTTTTCCGGTCCTCTGACACATAGATAAAGCCCTTCTCAATAGCTGAACGGTAATTCTTATTATGTATCTCTTTACCTTCCAGCTTGACGGTACCGCTGTCATATTTGCGGAGTCCGACCAGACATTCCGCCATCTCTGTACGGCCTGCTCCGGCCAGTCCCGCGATACCGAAGATTTCTCCTTTCCGTACCTTGAAGGAGACATTATTCAGCGGGAATCCATCCTTTGAGCCATCGCGCCGGATTCCCTCCACTTCCAGAATCGTATCGCCGATTTCCACATCCGCCTTGGGATACATATCACTCATCTCACGGCCTACCATCCAGGAAATAAGCTGCTGCTCTGTTACCTCATTAATTTTGGCCGTACGTACATAAGTGCCGTCACGGATAACCGTCACACGATCCGCGATCTCAAAAATCTCTTCCATGCGGTGGCTGATATAAAGCATGCTGATACCCTGCTCCTTCAGACGGCCAATGGTTCTGAAAAGAGCCCGCACCTCTTTATTCGTCAACGCAGCTGTAGGCTCATCGAAAATCAATACCTTGGCATCATAGGTCAGCGCCTTGGCGATTTCCACCATCTGCTTGGCCGCTACGCCCAGATTATCAATCTTTGTCTCATAATCAATCGATCCGGTAATTCCAAGAAACTCAAAGATCTCATCAGCCTTTTTTCTCATGGCCGCATAATCAATGCTCTTTACCGGTCCGACCATTTTCACGGGTTCATGACCCATAAACATATTTTCCAGGACGTTCAAATCCTTGAACAAACTGGTCTCCTGGAAAATGATGGCGATTCCTTTTCCATAAGCGTCATTCGGTTCCCGAATCGTAACCTGCTCGCCATTGAGATACATCTGGCCGCTGTCTGCCTTGTACACACCAGTGATAACTTTCATCAGTGTGGATTTGCCTGCGCCGTTTTCACCGCAGACGGCATGCATCTCACCGCGGGCCAGCTCAATCTGCATATTCTGCAGCGCCTTAACACCCGGAAAGCTTTTGTTGATATTCTCCAGCTTCAAAATCAGATCAGAGAAATCAATATCCACTCCCATACTCTTTACCTCCTCCTGTTATCTGCTCTGCGCCGGGCCTTATGGCCCGGCGGAAATTACTGTTGATTGAACTTAAAACTCATAATCTTTCGGATCAAAAGTAATGTCAAAGGTCTTGGCAGCATCTATCACAGACGCCTTATCCATCGGCCCGTAAAGCGGAACACAGGGGAACTGCTCCTGAGTAAAGTATCCCAGCACAATGTTGGTCACGCTGCATCCGTATTTCTCCATCATCTGAGGCATGCGGCTGGCAAACGCAAGGTTTTCCTTGGTCGCGTATGGATTTCCCTTCACTCCTTCTTCGCCTTTGGCTGCATAGATGTGGAAGAATCCGCTGGCATTACCCATATACGGCATCATCAGATTGTTCAGGTTCTCTTTATGATAATCATACAGGTCACCTTTGACATAAACCAGTGTGTCATCATCCAGAGGATTCATATATTTGGAGCCAAGATTCAGAAGCGCCTGATCTGCCACAATGCCTCTGTAGCCTTTTTCTCTGCAGTACGCATCTGCCGCTCTCTGACGGTCCGCAGACCAGTTGGAAACCGCAAAATAACGGACCTTTCCTTCGCGGATGAAATCCTGCATTGTCTCAACCATTTCTTCCACTGGAATCCTGGGATCGTCACGGTGATAGAAATAAATATCTATGTAATCTGTGCGCAGAATACGCAGAGATCCCTCGATATCTCCTCTCATATCGTTCCGTGTCACACGGTTGATATGAAGATCCATGCTGGGATGTGTGTATACAGGATGTCCGCCCTTGGTCATCAGTATGATCTTGTCACGGCTCTTATTTCTCTGCATCCAGTCTCCGGTTACACGCTCTGCTCTGGCCGTCTCCTGGCGTCCGTCAACAATCTGCCAGTCAGCGTACACATGAGCGCAGTCAATCAGATTGCCGCCCATATCCAGAAAAGCTCCAAAAATGGCATCGGCATCTTCCGGAGTCTTGCCCCAGCCAACGCCGGCGCCTACAGTACCCAGTCCCATAGGTGAAAGTTTCAGGTCTGTGTTTGGAATCGTAATATTCTGCTTCATAAATATATGTTCTCCTTTCCTTTTCCCGTCTTGGCCTGCGCCCTTTTATTCCGGGCGCAGGGCTGTTTGTGTTTATTTTGTGGAGAGATCCCGGATCCATTCCTTTCCGGGAACGCCCTGGATCTCGCAGAAGTAATCCCATACCAGCCCGGCCGGCATGGTCTTCATCTCTTCAAGCAGAGCCAGACGTTTTGTATAATTGCCTTCCCGCTCAAGCTTCTTCAGCTCGTCTACAGGGCGAAGCATAGCCAGCAGGAGGCATTTCCGCGCGCTTCTGGAACCGATGGCTGTCGCCGCGATACGGTTCAGAGAAGCGTCGAAATAATCCGTACCGATATGAATACGATCATAGGCATCGTAGGAAACGATTTCCTCCATAATTTCTCTGGTAGCGTCATCAATGATCACTACATGGTCAGAATCCCAGCGGACAGGTCTGGACACATGCAGCATCAGCTCATCGCCAAAGGCCAGGTAGCTGGTAAATTTGGAACCTACGCTCTCAGTGGGATGGAAATGTCCGGCATCCATTGTCACGATACATTTTCCAGTATGAGCAGCATACTCTGTATAAAACTCGTTGGAGCCCGGTACATAAGACTCGCTGCCGATACCAAACACCTTGGACTCGCAGGCATCCACATTATGCTCCAGCGGTTCTGCGAAAATCTTGTCCAGAGAGTCTTTCAGAATCAGACGCGGTGTCAGCTTATCTACCACAGTATCCTTGCTTCCATCACCGATCCAGTGATTGGTAATACATTTGGTGCCCAGCTCACGTCCAAAATAATCTCCAATCTTCCGGCAGGCGATTCCGTGCTGAATCCAGTAGTTCCGGATGCCTTCATCCGGATTGGTCAAAGTGGAGCTGGCGTCAAAATCCGGATGTGAAAAATAGGTAGGATTGAAATCCAGCTTTACGCCTTTTTCTTTGGCATAATCAACCCATTCCACAAACTCCTCCGGTCCAATCTCATTACGGCCGATATTCTTTCCATGCTTATTCATATAAGTAGAATGAATCGCCACGCGTGTGGTTCCCGGAATCAGCTTCAGCGCTTTGCTCAGGTTCGCGAAATACTCATCTCTGTCCTTCGGAAGTCCCGGAGCGTTTCCTGTGGCCTGAATGCCGCCGGTCATAGCCTCGGCCGGGAACTCAAAACCATGCAGATCATCAATCTGCCAGCAGTGAACGGAGATCGGCACCTCTGCCAGTTTCTTCAGAACCGCATCGGTATCTACTCCCATCTCCGCGTACATTTCTTTTGCAATCTGATAGTTCCGCTCAACATTGCTCATTTCTATAGCCTCCTTATATTATAATTCAATGCTTTCGTCACTCTGCCGGTATGATAGTAATATTTTCACCTGTAAGCCCGGTAAATCTTTCCGGGGCCGTCACTCCTGCTGCTTCAGGATGCACAAGAACCCATTTATTTCTTTCAAGAAGATAACTGTTTTCCTTTTCTTTCCCCTCCGCAGGCTTCAAAAGCGGAGTATTGGTTCCCTTTGACTGCACCACGATCTGCATAACCGGTTCCTGGCCCGCACGGCAGGGAGAAAAATGCAGCGTCGTGGCATAAAGCTCTACACACGTATCTGCCGGAACATAAAAAATCTTCATCGTCCCGGTATCCAGCTTTCCGTCCTTGATATCAGACAGCTGGCCCAAAATCAGTGCACATGCTTCAAATGCATAAATAACCTCACTGCACTTATGATACTCTACCGCGTTCAGCTTTGTCCCATAGCCATAATACCAGCCTATCTGGCAGGGTACCTGGCCGAACACATCATCCTTCAGCTGGTCTGCCTCCGGGAGCTTCATCAGTTCCTCTTCGCAGGGAACATAGAATTCATTCTCTGTCCGCTCCACGTTATACAGAAACTCCCGCATCTTCGGCAGTTTTACCGTGGGATGCACAGTCCCGTAAATGGAAAAGCTGGGATCGCTTAACTCATAAATGTTCAATCCGGGATTGCTTTGCCTCAATTTCTCTAACATCTTTTCTCATTCCTGTTCTGATTTAATTTTTATAGAACCATTAGCTGCTGTATCCTGATTTTTACAGGCACACTGCAGATATTGGAAATTCATAAACCGGAAATCGTTTTCCTGTCTGTATAATACAACACTTTTACCCGTTTGTAAAGTTATAAATTTATTTTAATCATAATTATTGGCTAAAATAGTATTGACTTTTATGGATTCTATTGTTAGTATTTTCTCATAAATCCTCTGTCCGATGAATCTGCACCTCAGAATACCGGACAGATATTTTAATGAAAGGCAGGTTTACTATTATGAAAAAACTGATTCCAGACTGTTATTATCCCAGCTCTGCAAACGGCTCTTATGTCAGCCATGAAGCGGTCTGCGTCCTGAATCTCCACCCGGAAGAAGTGGTTGTACACATGACGCTTTACTTTGAGGACAGGGAAAAAATGGGCGGATATTCCGTAAAAATCCCGGGTGAGCGTACCAGACACATCCGTCTTGATAAGCTCACAAGCGCCGATGGAACCCCCATTCCAAAGGATACTCCCTATGCGATCCTCATCGAATGTGACCAGGATGTGGCCGTTCAGTACACGAGAGTAGACACGACCCAGGCTGAGCTGGCTATCGCCACTACAATTATTTAACGCAGGAAAACGTTTTCTTATTTGGATGTTTTTTTCGCAAAATTGCAACAAAAGATGTACTGATACATTTATGACAGATCATAAGTTGAAACGACGACTGTCTGTCAGATACAAACAATACAATAAAACCCGGAATTCTCCCTGTTTTCAGGGCAGAATTTCGGGTTTTATTAAAATTATTATTCATTTAATGATACAAACAAATCCCTGCAGACGTTTTTATGAACGCTCCCATGCGAGTCCGCTGTCCATAAGCCAGCAGTTGAAGCTGCCATAGGAATAATAATCCTTGCAATATTGGCCGCAAAGCCATGCAAGATGGAGACGCCCCGCCTGAGTCTTCACTCCATGAAAGGTCCCAATTATCTGCGTGTCATACACAATTTTCCCATCCTCTGTAAATGTGACAAACGTGCCGGACCGGCCGCTTCTCGTACACTCCAGAACCGCCTGCTTAATCTGCTGCAGGTTCGGCAGCGCGTCTGCATGCGCGCAGTCTTTATCAATCCTCTTCACGCTGGCCGCTTCAGCCGGCGTCATCTGCGCAATGTCGCCAAACTCACGGCGGCATTCAGGGCAGACAAAATGATGAGGAGAAGGCTCTCCGGCATCGACAAAGCGAAATGCAGTGCCATCGCAGTAAGGACAGGACCTGTCAATTCGTCTAGGCGGTGAAGGCTTTCTCTTATCCAGCGCCCGGCGGATTGCGGTTCCAATAACGAGGCCCGGTATAACAGCAAATACCACAACCACAAGTATTGCAAATAAAAAACTCATCACCTGATTCCCCCTTCCGGCTATTATTATAAAATTCAGATATGGTAGCGGAACTGCCGGATTAAATACTCCACATCTCTGTCACTCAAACCATATTTTGCAACCATATCCGCCTGAATCTGTCTTAACAGTTCTTTTGCTCTGCGTTCTTCACAGTCATTGGCAGCTTTAACAGCTGCTAAATATTTGTTATAAGCACTTGATTCCATCTAAAATTCCCCCTCTTCTGTTTAACTTCCTTCCAGCTTTATATTTCAAAGCCGGATTCGTATTAATAACACGATTTATTATACACTTATTAATGTTATAAAGTCAACTTATCCTTCAAAAGGGGGATTACAAACCTAAATTTATAAAATATTAAGTTGTGTACTTTTCGCATTAATAATATGATTTATTTAACTACTGATAATGCGTTCCAGATGTCATCAACATTACTTAAACTAATGGCAAAAGATGGTGTTACATTGCAGGAAAGAAAAGAAATTAATGTTGAGATCGGGCAGAGAATCAAGGAAGCCCGTGAGAAAGCCGGGTTGACTCAGGAACGTTTTTCTGAGCTGATAGGACTGGGACCCAAGAGTGTCTCTGCACTGGAACGGGGAACTGTCGGAATTTCTATTACTACCC
>CALWAV010000028.1 GCA_944375745.1 uncultured Merdimonas sp. | reverse complement strand
GATGAGGCAGAAGATCGTCTGGTCCGCCAGGAAATCCCGGCCCGCCTGAACCAGACACTCCCCCGCTCTCAGGTACTGGCCGATCTGGTCTATCTGCTGGCCCAGCAGTTTATCGACAGCACCGGCCTGCTGGAGCAGCTCGCCAAAAAGAAGACCGCTGACAGCAGCGGAAATCCGGTTTTTTATCTTCCTGCCATGCTGGAAGCCGCCCCTGGCCTGCTTCCGCCAGAGGATGGCTCTCCTCTTTATCCTGCCCGGCTGAGCCGCCACCGGCTCTACCTGAAAGACGCCTCCGGCCGGGAGCTTGGCTATCTCTCTTTTCCGGACGACAGGCTGTACTATGTCATCATTCCCCTTTTTGAGCAGAGGCGCGTTCAGGTGCAGATCCGGACTGCCGGGACACAGGAGACAGCATCTCGGCCCGGAAAGCCGCAGGGGAGCAGAAAGAAAAAAGATGCCGGCAGATACCGGCACCTTCACCTCTGGATCAGATTTTCCGCTGAATCCGGCAGCAGCCTGCCTGAGAATCTGAATCTGCAGATTGAACGCCTGCTGGCAGATTACCGGCAGGCTCTGTAAGCAGAAGGCCCGCATAACGCCGGACCTTCTGTCTTTTATTCCTGTTTGAGATAACGCTCAAAAAAGTCCCCAGCGCTCACGGGGCGGCTGTAATAATAGCCCTGCCCATATCCGCAGTGCAGTTCCCTGATCATCCTGTCATCTTCCGCGGTTTCCACCCCCTCCACCACAGTGGAGATCCCCAGCTTATGGGCCAGCTGTATAATCTGTTCCATGATTACTTTTACACTGCGTTTTCCTGCCGCTGCCTCTTTCAGAAACCAGCGGTCCAGCTTCAGCTCATTAATTCTTATTTTTCCAAGCGTGTTCAGGGAAGAATATTCGCTTCCGAAATCGTCCATGGATACCCGGAAGCCCTTCTTCTGCAGCTCCCTTATTTTGCTGTTTACCTCTTCTTCGTTTTCAAGAGCGAAGCCTTCCAGAATTTCCAGCGTGATCAGCTCCGCGGGAATCCGGTATTTCTCCAGAATACCTGTCAGTCTGCTGATATAATCCTTTTCATAAAACGCTCTCTTGGACTGGTTCACCGACACCGGGACCGGTTCCGTTCCCATATCCATCCAGGCCCTCAGCTGTCTGCATACGGATTCCACCATATACATATCCAGCTGCACGCAGAAACCGTTAGACTCAAAAAGAGGAATAAACTGATCCGGATAAATCATGCTGCCATCCGGCCTGACCCAGCGGACCAGAGCCTCGGCTCCGGCTGTCTTCCGGGAATCAAGAGCCACCTTGGGCTGCAGGTACAGACAGAATTCTCCGTCCTCCAGAGCCTGATTCATATGGCTCTCCACATAGTTTTCCATCAGCTCTTTTCTGTGAAGCTCCTTGTCAAAGAACCAGACATTATTCTGGTGAACATCTCTGGCACGCACCAGGGCCAGCATTACATGGCTCATCATCTGATCCAGCGTGTGCTCCTCCTCGCCCTCCCGGGCAATGGCAGCTCCGCAGCACATCAAAACCTGATAATTCCCGTACCTGCCTTCCCCCGCCTGGGAGACGCTGTCCATAATCTTCTTCAAACGGCGCTCCAGACGGTCTCTGTCTGTGTCTCCTGAATACAGATAAAAGATATCCGCGTTTTCCCTGCAGAAGAACTCCCTGTCTTCCAGATTCTGCTCGATTTTCTCTTTAATGCAGCACAGGACCCGGTCCCCCTGCTCCCGTCCGTAAATCTCATTGATAAATTTGAACTGATGAACATTCAGCGCGATAATGCTGTAGTTCTTCTCTGTCTTTGTCCGTTCCTCCATAATCTGGCGGAAACGGAGCATATTATACGCGCCGGTAATGGAATCACAATAGGCAATTCTGTTCAGCTTTTTCCCATTCTTCCATACCATCCGGAGGCCATAAGCCATCAGAAACAGCACCAGAAGAATGATGCCAATAAACACGGTTCCGGCCACCTGGTTCATCAGATAGATTTCGCCGCTGCCCGCTCTGGTATTCATCATGCTGAACAGATACCAGCCGTTGATTCCCATGGACTGTATCAGTGCTCTGTATCTGTCTCCGCCATACCGGAAGGAAAAGGCCAAGCTTCCGTTTTCCTGCAGTTCCTTCCGCGCTTCCGCAGCCTCCTCCGGCGCAAAATAGGGCTCAGCAAACACATTTATCAGCTCCTGCCCAGTCTGATCCTTCCCTGAGTGCAGAATATAATTTCCTTCCCCATCGATCATGCTGACACAGCCGAAACCTTCCAGAAGCGTGTCTCCATCCAGAATCTCCTGAAATACATCAATCTTTCCGCTGGCCGCCAGAGCCCCTGTGATCTCGCCATTCTGATAAACCGGAGTTCCGTACACAACCACATTCTCCTCCGACAGCTCTCCCTGAAACTGCGGGGAAACACTTCTCTCCCCTTCCATGGCCCGTTCCAAAACCTCTCTGGCTTCCGGCTGAATATTGGAAAGGGTCTCATTCTCTGTCACCTCATGATCCAGAGTGGCCGCCGTAATATTTTCCGAGGCGTCCATGTAGACCATCGTGAGAAAATCGTTCTGGTAATTGGCCTGATCCAGAAGCTTTGGAAACTCTTCATCCTCCATGAGCGCCGCGCCGCCCACAATACTGGAAAATGTGTCCAGAATCTGATAGTCCGCGTCCATTTTCTCATATATTTTATTTCTGTATTCTTCTGTCCTGGTATTCAGATACTCCTGCATTGCGTCATCTATCATGCCGGACAGGAATGCCGCAAGCAGAATTCCCCCTGCAACCATCAGCACGCCGATACACAGGACCATCCAGACTGCTCTGTAAAGCTGTCTGCGCATTCGTTCTTCCTGCATAATATCACCCTGACTTCAGACCGTCTTTGAAATGCCGGCTTATTTTTCGATACAGCCGCGCAGATCCTCCACTGTCTCCGCAATCTGCATGGCTCCGGCCGCCTCAAGCTCCTCACGGCTTCCATAGCCATAAAGAACGCCGATGGAATCCAGGCAGTTCACCTTCGCCCCCTGGATATCATTTTCCCGGTCTCCCACCATCACGATTCCGGATAAATCCCGGATGCCCGCCCGTTCCAGAGCATAGCGGATCACATCGCTTTTCTCCACCCTGCTGCCGTCCATAGTGGCTCCGGCAATGATATCAAAATAAGAATCTATCTGAAAGTATTCCAGCACATGAATGGCAGAAGGCTCCGGCTTGGAAGTGGCTACAATGGCGCGCCGGCCTGTATCCCGAATCCATTTCAGCAGACCTTCGATTCCGTCGTATACCCGGTTTTCATAAATACCCTTTGCAAGATAGTATTCCCGGTAATACTGAATTGCCTGCACGCATTTTTCCTTCGAAAACCCGTAATATTTCGTAAAGGAAGCATCCAGAGGCGGCCCTACGAATTTCTTCAGTATGTTGATGTCATTTTCTGTAATGTCCCATTTTTTCAAAGCATAGGCTACAGAATTTGTGATGCCGGGGCCTGAGTCTGTCAGGGTTCCGTCCAGGTCAAACAGGATAGTATGGTACATGTACGTTTCCTCCCAATGTATTTTCTATTCATTCTACACAGAAATGTACTTTCTGGCAATATTAAGCCGCCGGCGTGTCCGCCGCCGGATAAGGCTCTGTCTCCGCTGCTGTAATCATCCGTTCTGTCCCAGTTTCGCCATACATTCCTTCCGGTAAAAAGCTACGCCGTATTTCATGATATTCTGATAACCCTCCTGCCGCAGAGCCTCATCATATTTCTGCTCTTCTATCTGACGCAGGGCCTCATCGCATTTTTTCTCCAGGCCCTGGTAAGTCCCGGACACCTTGATCTCAATAATTACTGCCTTGCCCCGGACACTGGGATATTTCAGGATAATATCCGGTCTTCCGTTCCCTGATTCCCGGTTGGACAGGACGATGTAATTTCCGATATTTTTCAGCATTCCTGCAAGAAAGCCATGATAATAGCTTTCCTGATAATCATAAAAGCTGATAGTCTCCATCAGGTTCTCTGAGAGAATCTCCGCCATTTTTTCCGTGTCCCCGTTCAGAACGCTTTCATAAAGCGGCGACAGCTCTTTTTTGTCCGTCTTTTCCTCGAACCTGCGCAGAACTGTATTCTTATAGATGTAACGGACCTCGCTGTTTGGTATGGCCATCTCCATATAGATGGTTTCTCCCTCCTGCTGCTCCCGGATCTTTTTCAGATAGCCGGGGAATAACAGGAAATTCCACAGATTGTCCTGGGTAGAGTCCATGTCTTCATAGGTGATGTCCTCATGAATCGGCTTTGTAATCGTTTTGCCTTCTATCAGGGCTTCGATCTCCTGCTTCACGGACAGATCGGCCTTCTCCACCAGGGTGCGGACGATACTGTTGGAGCTGGTGTTGGACCAGTAGGGACGGGCAAAGGCGTTCTTATTTGTTCGGCAGGAGTCCACATAATTGATGACGCTCCAGGGATTGTACACCTCTGTACTGCCAAACTGATAGCCGTCATACCACCTCCGTACCGTCTTCAAGTTCATTTCCAGATCATAGAACCTCAGCATTGCTTCCACCTCATCCAGTGTAAATCCGAAATACTCGGCATAGGCATCTGCGGTGATGGACATAATTTTGAGATTATTCAGTCCCGTAAATATGGATTCCCGGCTGATCCGCAGGCAGCCTGTCACCACTGCGAATTCCAGATTCTCATTGGTCTTAAGCGCAGACTCAAACAGGGAACGTACCAATGCAATCATCTGATCGTAAAATCCTGCAAAAAATGCGTTTTCCAGAGGAACGTCATATTCATCAATCAGGATAATGGATTTTTTGCCCGTAACAGCATACAGACAGGCGGACAGGTATTTCAGGGCGTCCTGATACTCTTCCGGCTCTGCCCTGCTCTCAATGAAGCGCAGATATTTTTCCCTGTCCATAGTATAAGGCAGATCTGCAAGAATTCTGTCATGCCGTCTGTATTCTCTTGCGATCTCCTCTTTGAAGCTGTAGAAAGCGTTTTTATAGGACGCCTGCTTCATGGATTTCAGCGTAAGGCTGATGACCGGGAACTGTCCCATCCATTTCAGGTATTCTTCCCCGGCAGACATGATCTTCGTGCCCGCGAACAGTTCCCTGTTATTCTCATCCATCTCAAAGAAATACCGGAGCATGCTCATATTCAGCGTTTTTCCAAAACGGCGGGGCCGGGTAAACAGATTCACCTCGCCCTTCATATTCAGGAGATCCCGGATAAACAGTGTCTTATCTACAAAGTAATAGTCTTTCGTAATCAATGTTTCAAAATTATCCACTCCTATAGGCAGCGGTTTCCATGCCATGCCATGCGCCTCCCTTACATTATATACCCCCGCTATATACACCCCGCGGAGGGGCTATAGTAAAAGGCAAAGATGCCCGTTTTTTTCTACAGCTTCATTTTACTACGTCAGGACGTGAGGCGCAAGGACGCCTTTTCCGGCACATTCCGTTATTTTTCCGGTAAACGTTACAAGTCACACCCGGACCGGAATCAAACCGGTCCAGGTGTGACTTGTGACATCTCAAATCTCAACTGCAGCATGAGCGGCAGCTGTATTTATACTTCCTCTCCGTTGCTGGAGATCACCTTCTGATACCAGTAGAAGGATTTCTTGCGGCTGCGCTTCAGGGTACCATGTCCCTTGTCATCCATATCCACGTAAATCATACCGTAACGCTTTGACATCTCGCCGGTTCCCGCAGATACAATGTCGATGCAGCCCCAGGGCGTATAGCCCATGACCGGAACGTGATCGATTTCGATGGCTTTTTTGATCGCCAGCACATGGCCCCGCAGGTAATCGATGCGGTAATCGTCGTCGATGGTTCCATCCGGATTTACGACGTCCTGATTACCCATGCCATTTTCTACGATAAACAGCGGCTTCTGATAGCGGTCGTACAGCTCGTTCAGCACGAAGCGCAGGCCGTCCGGGTCGATGGGCCAGCCCCAGGGCGTGGTCTTCAGATAGGGATTCGGCGCGCCCTGCTGTCCGCCTGTGGTGGTCGTATGGGGGGAAAACCGATCATACACTGTGGTGCGGTAGTAGGAGAAGGCCAGGAAATCGGAAGGATACTGCCTTAGGATTTCCTCATCGCCCCGCTCCGTTTTCAGCGTGAAGCCGTACTCGTCAAAGATGGACTGAGCGTAATTCGGGTAGCTGCCGCGGAACAGCACATCGGAGAACATCAGCGCCTTTCTGCGGAACTCATAGGCTCCGAACACATCGTCTGGATGGCAGGTGGCCGGGTAGATGCCCGACAGGGCCAGCATGGCTCCCATCTGGAAATTCGGATTGATTTCCCGGGCTGCCTTATTAGCCAGAGAGGAAGCCACCATCAAGTGATGCAGGGCCTGAAGCTTGATGCCTGCGTCCGCCATAGGCGTCTCGCCCTGATTGGAGGACTCTTTCTCCTTGCGGTTGTTGGAGGAAAGGCCCAGGGTCCAGTAGCCTCCCAGCACGTTGATCTCGTTGACAGTCACCCAATATTTTACTTTATCCTTGTAGCGGGTAAATACAGTCTTTGCGTAGCGGAGATAAAAATCGATCAGCTTCCGGTTGATCCAGCCGCCGTATTTTGTGGCCAGATTCACTGGCATATCAAAATGGAGAATCGTCACCAGCGGTTCGATATTGTGTTTGCGCAGCTCATCAATCACATCGTCGTAAAACTGAAGTCCGGCCTCGTTGGGCTCCTCATCATCTCCATTCGGGAAAATCCGGGTCCAGGAGATGGAGAGGCGCAGTACCTTAAAGCCTATTTCCGCAAAGAGAGCGATATCCTCTTTGTAATGATGATAAAAATCGGTCGCCACATGGCTCGGATAGTAATACCCTTCCTTCAGGATGCCCACCGCGCCCACGGGAATGCACTCGCCCTGTCCGATGGTCCCCTCTGTGCCATCCGGCATCCGGTAAAAGATGCGCCTGGGCTGGTCCTTGGTGCCATCCGTAATCAGGTCTGCCACCGCAAGTCCTTTGCCCCCCTCCGCGTAGCCTCCTTCATACTGGTTGGCGGCTGTAGCGCCGCCCCAGAGAAAATCTTTCGGAAATGCCATGTCTTAAGCCTCCTTCTTTTCCGCTTCCTTCTGCGCCATCCGGTTGGACATCAGCACAAAGGGGATGTAGGTCAGAGTGCCGACTATAAGAATCACTAGCTGTACAATCGCTCCCTTCCATCCATAGGACAGAGCTGCGTTGATAAACAGCGGAAGGCCAAAGGGCGCGTCTACCGTGCTGCAGCTTATGAAGCCAATCTGGATTGCTCCAAGAGCGATGGCCGCCGCGATACCGGAATTCAGAATAAACGGAATCGCAAAGGTCGGATTCAGCACCAGCGGAAGTCCGAATACCATCGGCTCTCCGATTCCACAGATACCGGGAAGCAGAGAGAGTTTCGCGATAGCTCTGTGGTCCTGCCGTTTGGAGAAGAGCAGGATAGCGAAAATCAGAGATAATGTCAGACCGGCGCCGCCCACTACTACAAACACTGTCCAGAGACCTCTGGTCAGAGGCTGAGTCGCCTCCAGTCCGGCCTCTACCGCCGCAATATTGGCTGCCAGAGCCGCCGCGGACAGCGGGCTTCTGATAGGCTCTACTACCAGTCCGCCGTGGATTCCCAGGAACCAGAAAAGCTGGCACACAATGGCCATAATCACGATACCCGGCGTGGTCTGTACCACTGCGGACAGCGGAGCCTGCACTACATTGTAAATAAACTCATTGATATAGCTTCCGGTCAGAATCTGGAATACCGTTCCAAACACAGCCGAAATCACAATGATGATAAATACCGGAATCAGAATATTGAAGGATACCGCGATACCCTGGGGTACGGAATCCGGCATTTTGATCTTGATTTTCTCGATGCTGGTCAGCTTCTGGAAAAGATTCGTGATCAGCACGGCCACCAGCATTCCGATGAACAGTCCCTGAGCTCCCAGCACGCCGCTTCCAAGTCCGGAAGTGCTTCCGGCAGCTTCCTCAATAGTCACAGTCACCACGTTCGGAACCATGCAGAGATAGGAAATCACACAGAGAATGGCTGTGATAAAAGGCTGCATCTTCTTTGCCTTTGCCAGATGCAGGGCAATCAGAAAGATAATCGGTATGGTCATACAGGAGATGGCCGCAAAGCTCATGGCTGAAAATGCCGGAGCCAGATTGGCCAGCGCCGGAATCCACTGTGCCAGTCCCGTGGTTGTGCTGGAAATCAGTGAGCTTAACAAGGTTCCGAAAGAACCTACGATGATAAACGGCACATAGTCCGTAAACGCTCCTTTTATGCTGCTCAGATATACATTATTGTCCACAAAGTCCGCGATATCCATCAGGCGGTCTTCAAATTTTGCTGCAAATCCCATTTTTATTTTCTCCCCTCGTAAAGTGCTTCTGCCTGTTTCAACACTGCCGCTCCGTCACAGCGTCCGTAAGCGGAGCTTTCAATTACATCCACTGCTGCCTGATCGCCCACCAGCTTTGTCACTCTTCTTAAGATATGGCGCACCTGGGGTCCCAGCAGAAGAACGTCAAAGTTTCCAAGCTCATCCTGAATCTCGCCCTGCTCTACGGCCCAGATCTTATAATCCTTTCCTTCGGCCTTTGCGGCGTCCTGCATCTTTGCCACTACCAGACTTGTGGACATTCCTGCGTTGCATGCTAACATGATTCTCATTTACTTTTCCTCCTTCAGCTCTCTGATCAGTTTGTAAAGATTGATAAATTCCTCTGCGTTGTCATGGGCCATGATCGCCATAGTCAGATGATCCTGGGCGTGTACCAGAATGATGTTCACATCAGCCGGTGTTCCGCTCGCTTCCTTCTGCATCATATCCAGCTGAGCGTCATGAGCTTCCTTCAGTCCCTGCTCCGCTTCCTTCAGATATTTTTCAGCCTCTTCAAATTCGAACTCCCGGGCCGCCTCAATGGCCATCATGGCTTTGGATTTGGCGTCCCCTGCCTTCGTAATCAGCTCAAAGGCTACCGTATACTTATCGTCATCCATCTGCTTCCTCCTTCTCCCTTCCTACTGTCAGCAGCAGTTTTTTCAGGGTCTCATAATTTCTTTCTTTTATCAGCGTTTTTATTTTTTCTTCATCCAGAAGAAGACGCGCCGTAGTCGAATAAAAATTCTGGATTTTCTTCTGCTTCTTCCTGGACACGGATACCAGAAATACCGCCTGCACCCACTGGCTTTCATCCCATTTGACCGGCTTTTCCAGAATCCCGACGCTCACAAAGGTATCCTCGGTCATCACCCGGTACGGATGAGGCATCGCCACCTGGTTTCCCATACAGGTTCTGGCCAGCTCTTCCCTTTTTAAGACCGCCTGGTAGAATTCCATTGGCAGGGGACGCACTTCCCGGATTTTCTCCGTCATCGTCTTCAGGATTTCTTCCTTCGTCTCTCCCTGCAGATGCGGGAAAAACAGCTTTTCCGGATAGTATTCCAGAATATCCCGCTCCTGAGCTCCGTCCAGGAAATGCCGGATTCCAGAAATATCACCGAATTCCAGAATCTTCTGCACCTCATAGATCGGCACCGGAACCTTTTCCCTGATTGGAACCGTCGTAAACAGATAGTCAATCCGGGAAAAATCCTGTTTCCCGATGCTGAACTGATCGCAGGTTACGATTTCTTCTATGTAGTCCCGGAAAGCTTCCTGCATCCGGTAGGCCATAAGTTTTGCCGTGCCTGCTCCGGAGGCGCAGACGAAGAGAACTCTCTTTTTCTCTATCTGCTTTCTGTGCCGTTCCAGCGAAAGCTCCAGTGCCAGAGCGATATAAGCAGTCTCATTGGAATCCAGCAGCGTCTGGTAATGGCGTTCCAGGACCGCGCAGGCCTGCATGGCCATGGTGTATGCCAGGCTGTAACGCTTTTTCACTTCCTGAAGCAGCGGGTTGCGGAGCTTCATTCCGTATTTCAGCCGGATGACCAGCGGCACCAGATGGCGTCCCAGAGAGGCGAAGAGCTCCAGGTCATCCCGCAGATCAATCTGAAACACCTCATAGATCTCCTGAAGCATTTCCTGTACCAGCTTCTGTATCTCACTGTCGATAACCAGGTTCTGGTTTGATTCCTTTCCAGCCAGGTGAATGGCCAGGTACCGGATTTCTTCTTCGGGAAATACGACTTCCATGGGCTGTTCCAGCTTCGCGGTACATTCCCTGGCTATCCGCGCTTCCGTCTCTCCGATAAGCTGGGCGTAATCCGCATTTCCGACTGATACATACTGGCCGGCCCGGATTCGTTTCACCGATATGGCGATATGCAGCACCAGGCTGTGGAAACCCACGTCGGAAATATGGTATTCTTCCTTTTCCAGCGCCTCCAGAAGTGCATCCGCGATAAGCTGTTCCTCCGAAATGTCCTCCGGAGCGTTTTTGATTTCCGCTCCCTGCACAACTCCTTTTCCGCTCTGCTTCTGCATATACTGCGCCATGCAGAGTCTTCTTGAAAATTCGCCGCCTGTCAGGCGCATTCCGTAATGAGGCTTTCTCTCCAGCTCCAGATGAAACTCCTCGAAAAACTCTTCCGCTTTCCGGATGTCCGCCGCCAGCGTCTTTCTGCTTACATACAGCTGCTCACACAGCTCATCCATTTTCATATAATCGTCATTTTTCAGGAACTGCTCTATCAGGAAGCGGACCCGCTGGGCGGAATCAGAGGGCGTCTGTCCGGCCCCGGAGAGAAACAGGGACTGAAAGGCTTCCAGATCAGTTACCTCCAGCATAAATCCCTCTCCCCGTTTTGAGACAACGTGCGCACCATTGTCCCGCAGGGCTTCATCCAGTTCTTTTACAAGATTTCTGACCGTCTTTGTACTCAGATTCATCTTTGCCGCCAGTTCAGAGAGCGGCCTTGGTTCATTCTGAGTCAGAAGGCTTAAAAGCTTCGTCAATCTTTCTCCTAACATCCTGTTCCCCCACCCTTCCATCGTCCTTCCTTTGGAAGGTCCTGCTTCGTCGTTCCTGTTCCTGATGGTGTTATCTTAGCATGAAAGAGTTTTAAGTTCCACAACCACTCTTTCCACTTTCCGATGGAAAAAAGGTTCCCGAAAATTCCGCACAAAAAAAGCTGGAAACGGGATATCTTCTATCTCGTTTCCAGCTTTTCACAATACTCTGCAAGTCTGTCATTGATAATGGAAAATACACGGTAAAAGAACGCTTCCTGCTCCGTGGTAAGGCTGCCTTTAATCTGACCCACAATCTCATCTATCAGCCCGTCCAGTCCTTCCGTGACCTTCCGGCCTTCCTCTGTGAGTCTTACCTTGGACCGCCACCGCCGTCTGCCCTGCGCTTCCTCGTACTCCACGTATCCCTTTTCCGCGAGGCTGTCCACTGTTCTTGAAACAGCGGCCTTATCCTCGCAGCAGTAAGAAGCGATTTCCGTCACTGTCAGTCCCTCCGGGCTCTTTCCAAGGGCCACCATACACATGACATGAATGCCCTTGATCCCGAAGGTGACGCTTTCATGCTTCTTGATTTGCTGAATATACTTATACGCGCGTGTTACCGCTATTGTAAAAAGCTCAAATCTTTCTCTCATACCGCTTTCGCGCTTTCCTCGCGAAGTCTGGCCTTTCTGATCTTTCCGCTGATGGTCTTTGGCATCTCATCCACAAACTCAATCAGACGCACCCATTTATACTCAGCCAGCTCCGAATTGCAGAACTCTCTGATCTCCTTGTCCAGCTGCCTGGACGGCTCATAGCCGGGCGCCAGCACAATAACTGCCTTGATAGCCTGGCCACGGAGCTTGTCGGGAACACCGATGACGCTGCACTCGGCCACAGCCGGATGCTTCATCAGTACATTTTCCACCTCGTAGGGGCCCACACGGAAGCCGCCTGTCTTAATGATATCATCGAAACGTCCGTGGAACCAGAAATATCCGTCCTCGTCTCTCCAGACCGCGTCTCCCGTATGGTATACGCCGCCTCTCCAGACCTCCTGATACCGCTCCTCATTGTCGAGGTAGGCACAGAAGACACCCAGCGGACGCTTCCCGTCTTTCGGCACCACGCAGACCTCTCCGATCTCTCCGTCCGGAACGGGCTTTCCGTCCTTTCCGAGAAGCTCAATGTGGTACATGGGAGAGGGCTTTCCAAGAGAGCCGGCCCGTGAGTCAGCGTCCCGGAAATTTGCCAGAAGAAGGGTTGTCTCAGTCTGGCCATAGCCTTCCCGGAGAGTGAGCCCTGTCTGCTCCCTGAATTTTTCAAATACCTCCGGGCTTAAATACTCGCCGGCCGTCACTGCATGCTTCACGCTTGGAACCGCCGGAGAGTCCTTCCTCGTCAGATAACGGTAAACCGTAGGCGGCGCGCAGAAAGAGGTCACGCCATATTTATTGATGACAGCCGCCAACTGCTTGGGCTCAAAGTTGTCAAAATCATAAACCATAACCGCGGCGCCCACAATCCACTGTCCGTAAATCTTACCCCAGGAAGCCTTGGCCCAGCCGGTCTCAGAGATGGTAAAATGAAGGCCTCCATCCTCTGCCTGCTGCCAGTATTTCGCCGTCACATAATGCGCCAGCGGATAGGTGAAATCGTGGATGACTCCTTTGGGATAACCGGAGGTTCCGGAAGTAAAATACATCACCATGGGATCCGAAGCCTTTGTCTCCTGTCTCTCCAGTTCGGGAGAAGCCGCTTCACAGGCCTCCGTAAAATTCTCGAAGCCCTCTATGGTCTCCTTCACTGTCCAAAGCCTGCAGTCTGCCTTCAGTTCTTCCACAGCCTTTCTGACCTTCCCCGGCACTCCGTCCATGGGGGTGCAGATAACCGCGTTTACCTTCGCACTGCGGATCCGGTAGATGAAATCCTCTGTAGTCAGCATATGTGTCACCGGAATCATGATTGCGCCGATTTTGTGAAGAGCCACGGAGACGAACCAGTATTCATAATGGCGCTTCAGGGCCAGGATGACCCGGTCTCCTTTTTTGATTCCGGCTTTCAAAAGGGCGTTTGCTGCCCGGTTGCTCTGCTCCCGGATATCCGCGAAGGTGAAAATGTGCTCCTCGTTTTCCGTATTGCACCATACAAGAGCGCGCTTTTCCGGCTCTTCCTCCGCGATGGCGTCTACCACGTCATAACCGAAATTAAAGTTTTCCGGCCAGTGTGTCTCAATGTCTGTGAGGCACCCGTTCTCATCAATGGTTTCTTTATAAAAGTTCTGAATGATACTCATAAACTAGCTCCTTCCAAAAGCCCGGAATCTTTCATAGCGCTGCTCTCTTAAATCCGGCAGCTCCAAAAGCTCTCCAAGCTCGTTTTCCAGCTTTTTGCGCAGCTCCGTATAAAATGCGGGCTGTCCAAGCTGTTCTTCCGAAATAATTTCCTCCGCAAATCCGAACTGCTTTGCGTCCTGGGCGGTAAGCTTCAGGCAGGCTGCCGCCTCTCCCGCCTTTTTGGCGTCTTTCCAGAGAATGCTTGCGCAGCCCTCCGGAGAAATTACTGAATAAATGGCATTCTCCAGCATCCAGACACGGTTTGCCACCGCAAGGGCAAGGGCTCCGCCGCTGCCTCCCTCTCCAATCAGAACGGAAATCACGGGAACGGAAAGGCTCATCATAGTCATCAGATTCTCCGCAATAGCCTGGCCCTGTCCTCTCTCCTCTGCTCCGACGCCGCAGTATGCTCCTGAGGTATCCACAAAGCAGATGACCGGCCTGTGGAATTTCTCCGCTTGATTCATCAGACGCAGCGCTTTCCGGTATCCTTCAGGCCCCGGCGCTCCGAAATAGCGGGCCGCGCGCTCTTTTACCGTATGTCCTTTTTCAATGGCGATGACTGTCACAGGCTTTCCCGAAAGGCGGGCGGTTCCTCCCACCACGGCCGGATCGTCCGCATAGCGCCGGTCTCCGTGCATCTCAAAAAAGTCGGTGAAAATCTCTTTGATATAGTCAAGTCCCGTAGGCCGGTCGTTGCCCCGGGCAATTTTTACACTGTCAAAGGCTGTTCTGACCGTTTTCGCGGACAGTGTGCTCTGCAGGCGCGCAGATTCCTCTGTCTGCCGTGGGCTGTCTGCATCCGACACGCTGCCGTTTTGCTGCGCCTTTGCTGTCTCTTCCCCGGAGAGCCGCTTTACAGTTTCCGGCTTTGCGCCTTCTGTGTGGAGCTTCAGAAGATGGGCTATCACCTTCCGCTGCCGGTTCCGGGGCACGATTGCATCCACGAACCCATGCTCCAGCATGGATTCCGCAGTCTGAAAGCCCTTGGGAAGCGGTTTTCTTGTGGTCTGCTCCACCACTCTCGCTCCGGCAAACCCGATGGTAGCCCCCGGCTCAGCCAGAATAATATCTCCTTCCATGGCAAAGCTGGCCGTCACGCCGCCCAGGGTAGGACTGGTGAGCACCGTCATATACAAAAGGCCCGCTTCACTGTGCCTTAAGACAGCGCCGCTGGTCTTGGCCATCTGCATCAGGGAAAAGAGCCCCTCCTGCATTCTGGCCCCGCCGGATACAGTAAATCCCACGACCGGAAGCCTGTTTTCTGTGGCATACTCAAAAAGCCGCGTAATTCTCTCACCTACGGCAGCTCCCATGCTTCCCATCATAAACTGGGGCTCCATCACAAAGAGACAGCACTTCCGTCCTCCGATGGAGGCCGTCCCGCATACTACCGCTTCTTTCTCGTTGCTGGCAGAGCGCACTACAGACAGCTTTTTGGTATATCCCGGAAACTTCAGGGGGTCCCCCGACACAATGTCGGAAAACATCTCCTGAAAGGAATTCTCATCTATAACAAAACTGATTCTCTGTCTCGCTCCGGTCCGGTAATGGTATCCGCAGCTGGGGCAGATGTTGTAATTAGCCCAGACGCTGGTGAGCGGCATGGATCTGTGGCAGTTGGGACAGGTTGTCTCCGGATCGGTCTGATCCGCCCGGGCTCTGGAACGTCCCCCTCTCTCCAGCTCATTCTGGGGGCGGTGTCTGAAATTCAAGATAGGCATCTACTCACCTGCTTTCCATAAAGCGTAAATCATAGGTTCCGTCAGCAAACTCCGGATCATTGACCAAATCAAACTGTTCCTCCAGGTTGGTATCCACTCCCTCGATGACCAGTTCGCACAGAGCCGCCTTCATCTTCCGTACAGCCTCTTCCCGGGTTCCGGCATAGACAATCAGCTTGCCAAGCAGCGGATCATAGAAGGGCGTAATCTCCACTCCCCGTACCAGATAGGTGTCAAAACGCACAAAGGGGCCTCCCGGCACATGAAGGGCTGTAATTTTTCCTGTGGAACGGGCATTAATGCGGCACTCGATGCAGGAGCCGTTCATGGAAATCTCTTCCTGCTTCTGCTTCAGCTCGATTCCCGCCGCGATGCGGATCTGCCATTTGACCAGATCCACATTGGTGAGCATCTCCGTCACGCCGTGTTCCACCTGAAGTCTCAGATTCATCTCCATAAACCAGAAATTTCCCTGGGGATCCAGAAGAAACTCCAGCGTTCCCGCTCCTGTATATCCAATCTTCGGCACGGCCTCACGCACCAGGGCAATCAGCCGTTTTCTCGCCTCCTCATCCACTGCGGGAGAGGGGGATTCCTCAATCAGCTTCTGATGATTTCTCTGCACGGAGCAGTCTCTCTCTCCGAGACAGAGTACATGACCGGCCTCGTCCGCCAGAATCTGCACCTCAATATGGCGGGCCGGGAAAATATATTTCTCCAGATACAAGGCTCCGTCTCCGAAAGCGGCCTTGCTCTCCGCCTCTGCTGTGGCATAAGCCTTTTCCAGTTCCTCCGGCGTATGGATGACACGGATTCCTCTTCCGCCTCCGCCAGAACGGGCTTTCAGCATTACCGGATAGCCGATGGCCTCCGCTTCCTTTAGGGCTTCCTCCAGGCCGCTTAAGGCCTCTGTGCCCGGAATGACAGGAAGGCCTGCTTTTTTCATCATGGCCTTGCTCTCCGCCTTATCGCTCAAGGCCTTCATGGTCTCAGCAGAGGGACCGATGAAAGCAATGCCGTTTTTCTCGCAAAGCTCCGCAAAATCCCGGTTTTCGGACAGAAAACCGTAGCCCGGGTGGATGGCAGCCGCACCCGTGGCCAGCGCCGCACTGATGATTCGCTCCGCGTTCAGATAACTGTCCGACGCGGACGCCGGACCGATGCAGATGCTTTCATCCGCAAGGGCTGTGTGAAGGGTCTCCCGGTCGGCCTCGGAATACACCGCCACCGACGCCACGCCCATTTCCTTGCAGGCCCGGATAATCCGGACGGCGATCTCGCCTCTGTTGGCAATCAATATCTTTGTAAACATAGCTGCTCCTCCCGATGGTTACCGCGGGCTTCGTCCCCAGTAACCCGAATATTTCTCAGGCCTTTTCCTGGGCCACAATCGCAAAGGAAAACTCGCCCTGCACGCAGAGCTTTCCATCCACATATCCGCTGCCCTCTGCGAAATAGAAAGGACCCTTGGACCGTTTGATCCGGCAGCGGGTGGTAAACGTATCTCCAGGCTTTACCGGAGAACGGAATTTTATATTGTTCATTCCCGTATACATGGGAAGCTTTCCCTTTGTCATCTCATCCTTCAGAAGGATGCAGGAGGACTGGGCAAGAATCTCGCAGAGGATTACGCCCGGCACCACAGGATTTCCGGGGAAATGTCCCTGCAGAAACCACTCATCTCCCTTGATGTGAAGGGTTCCCACCGCGGTATCCTCTTCCTGAACTACCTCATCCAGAAGAAGCATGGCGTCTCTGTGGGGCAGAATTGTCTTAATCTCTTCCTTTGTCATGCGCTCAGCTCCTTTATCTTAAACAGCTCGGTTCCGTATTCCACTACCTGGCCGTTCTGTACGCAGACAGCCTCAATCACGCCGTCCTTTTCCGCCAGAACTTCATTCATCAGCTTCATGGCTTCGATGATGCACAGCACATCTCCCTTATGTACTGTATCGCCGGCCTTTACATAGGGCTCTGCGTTCTCGGCCGGGGCCGCATAGAAAATTCCTAC
The DNA here is from genome assembly GCA_944375745.1 of uncultured Merdimonas sp. Lineage (GTDB taxonomy): Bacteria > Bacillota > Clostridia > Lachnospirales > Lachnospiraceae > Laedolimicola. Next base: position 19,985 of record CALWAV010000028.1, on the reverse strand, counting down.
GGTGGGAGAGGTCACACTCTCCAGAATCTCGCCTGCCGCCAGGCCGGTTTCCACGCCTGCGGCCGGCGCTGCGGAAACCGGCGCTGCCGCCTCTGCCGGCGCAGGGCTAGGAGCCGTATAGGCCGGCGCTGCCGCCGCAGGGGCAGGCGCCGCGCCGGTATCCTGAAGGAAAGAGCCGCCAGGCTCTCTCTCCAGACGGATGACTCCGTTTCTCTCATCAATCTCTATTCCTGTCAGATCCAGTTCCCTCATCAGGGAAGCGTATTTTCTGATCTCTGCTTCATTCATCTCTTATACCCTCCTAAACGCAAGGCACGCATTATGTCCGCCAAATCCCAGAGAATTGGAAAGACACAGATCAATATCAGCCTTCACAGCCTTGTTCGGCACATAGTTCAGATCGCAGTCCGGGTCAGCCTCCAGCAGGTTGATGGTAGGCGGAATGATGCCCGTCTCCAGAACCTTCAGGCAGACAATCGCCTCGATGGCTCCTGCCGCACCCAGCATATGTCCCGTCATGGACTTGGTGGAGCTTACATAAGAAGCGTGAGCCTTCTCCTCGCCCAGGGCGGTCTTGATGGCGATGGTCTCGCCGGAGTCGTTCAGCGGCGTTCCTGTGCCGTGTGCGTTGATGTAGAGAGTCTCCTCTCCGGTATAACCTGCTTCCTCAAGAGCCTGCTTCATGGCTCTCGCGCCGCCTGCCGCGTCCGGAAGAGGCGCTGTGATATGGTAAGCGTCACAGGTGGAACCGTAGCCGCAGACCTCTCCATAGATCTTCGCGCCGCGCTTCACCGCATGCTCATACTCCTCCAGTACAAGGGCTGCCGCTCCCTCTCCGATGACGAAGCCCGCGCGCCGCTTATCGAAGGGCAGGGAGGCCGCATCCGGATCCTCTGCCACAGACAGAGCTTTCATATTCACGAAGCCTGCCACGCCGCACTCATTGATGGACGCCTCAGCTCCGCCGGAAATCACCGCGTCCGCATAGCCGTGGCGAATTGCCCGGACTGCCTCGCCGATAGCGTTGGAACCTGAAGCGCAGGCGGTCACTGCGGGAAGAGCTGCTCCCTGGCAGTTAAACCGGATTGCGATCATACCGGCTCCCATATTCGCGATCATCATCGGGATAAAATACGGGGATACTCTGGACGGTCCCCGCTCCAGAAGCTTCGTGTGCTCTCTGGTAAAGGTACCTATTCCGCCGATTCCGGAACCAAAATATACTGCAAAACGCTCCGGATCCACAGTTCCCTCGATACCGCTCTCCTCCATTGCCTGGCAGGCAGAGGCAAGCGCGTACTGAGCATACAGATCGCTTCTTAAGATTTCTGCCTTTTCCATGTACTGTCTGGCGTCAAAATCCTTAACCTCAGCCGCCAGCTTTGCCTTGTATTCTGTTGTATCAAAACGGGTAATCGGTCCGATTCCGTGTACGCCGGAAATCAGATTTTCCCAGCTTGTTTTCACATCATTTCCCACGGGGGAAACAGCTCCAAGTCCGGTGACTACCACTCTGCGATTTATCTGATTCATAACTTAACTCCTCTTTACATCCCCATGCCGCCGTCTACGCGCAGCACTTCACCTGTGATATAGTCTGTATCTGCCAGAAACGCAACCGCCTTCGCCACTTCCTCCGGCGCTCCGGCCCGTCCCAGCGGAATCATATTCATCCAGGCTTCTTCCGCTCCAGACAGCTCCTTTGTCATGTCAGTGCTGATAAAGCCCGGCGCAACCGCATTGCAGAGAATATTTTTTCCTGCAAGCTCCTTTGCCACGGATTTTGTCAGGCCGATGATTCCGGCCTTGGACGCCGCGTAATTAGCCTGGCCCGCGTTTCCGTGAAGTCCTACCACGGAAGACACATTGACAATCCTGCCGCCCTTATTGCGGATGAAAAGACCGCTCACATGACGGATCATGTTGAATGCTCCCTTCAGGTTTGTATCCAGAACCGCGTCGAAATCCTCTTCCTTCATCATGAGAATCAGCTTATCTCTTGTGATTCCCGCGTTGTTCACCAGGATATCCACTTTTCCGAAATCTTCCTTGATTTTTGCGGTTGTCTCCTTGGCTGCGTTAAAATCAGCCACATTGCAGCAGTAGCTCTGGGCTCTCACGCCGTAGGTATCCCTGCACTCCTGGCACACCTGCTCTGCCAGCTCCCGGTTTCCCGCATAGATGACTGCCACATCAGCGCCGCCTGCAGCCAGTTCCTTCACTACCGCGGCTCCGATTCCCCGGGAACCTCCCGTCACAATCGCGATCTTTCCTTTTAACATACTGTTTCCTCCATTATTTCCGTCCCGGTTTTTACTGCTCCCGAGACGCTGCTATTTACAGCCTAGGACAGGATGCCGGCTTTCGCGGCTTCCAGACCTGCCATATCCGATACGGCGAAGGTCTTCACATTCTTATCAATTCTCTTAATCATTCCGCAGAGAGTGTCTCCCGGTCCGATTTCCACAAAGGTGTCTGCTCCGTCCGCAATCATATTCCGGATGGTCTGCTCCCATTTCACCGGAGATACAATCTGTCTGCCCAGGAGCTCCTTCACCTCTGCCTCCTGTCCCTTTCCGGGATAGGGCTGCGCTGTTCTGTTGGCATAAACGGGAAGTCCCGGCGCCGAAAGCTCTGTCTTCTGAAGCTCTGCTTCAAAGGCCTCCGCCGCTGTCTTCATAAACGGAGAATGGAACCCACCCTTTACCTTCAGGGGAATCATTCTTCCGCCGGCGCTTTTCACTGCCTCACCGAAGGACTTCATCTCCTCCGCCTTTCCGGATACGGATACCTGTCCCGGGCAGTTGAAATTTACCGGATAGACCTCTGAAAAGCCTCCGCAGACTTCTTCCACCTGCTCTGCTGTCAGCTTGACCACAGCTGCCATGGATGCGGGATTCTCCTCTGCCGCTTTCTGCATCAGCTCTCCCCGTCTGCATACCAGAGAAAACATGGTATCAAAATCTGCCGTTCCGGCGAAAGCCAGCGCGCTCAGCTCTCCCAGGGAAAATCCTGCAGCCATATCCGCCTGGACGCCAGCCTCTGTAAGAGCCGCTGCCGCTGCCATCTCCATGGAAAACAGGCAGGGCTGTGTGTTTTCCGTAATGCTCAAGAGCTCATCGCTTCCGTGAAAGCACTGTTCTGATGTGCCCGGACGGACTGCGTCCGCTTTCCGGAAAACCTCAGCCGACGCGGGAACCTGTTCACACAGCTCCTGGCCCATACCGGTATGCTGGGCTCCCTGTCCGGAAAATACAAATGCTATTTTACCCATTTGCAGGCTCCTTTCAGAATCGGCTCTGCTTCCTCGATAACCTCACGGACGATGTCCGCTGCCGGCTGCTCCTTCTTTACAAAGGCAGCTGCCTGGCCTGCCAGGAAGCATCCCTTCTCCATATCGCCTTCCTTCACGGCCTTTCTCAGGGCTCCTACGCCAAGCTGCTCCAGCTCATCGTCCGGCATTCCGCCGTACTCAGCCTTGGTGTAATCACGGGCAAACTGTGTTCTCAGGCTTCTTACCGGATGGCCCAGACGCTTTCCTGTCACAGTCGTGCACAGGTCTGTAGCATGAAGGATCCGATCCTTATAGGTGGGATGAATGGAGCATTCCTCAGCGCTCAGAAAACGGGTTCCCATCTGCACGCCGCAGGCTCCCAGCATAAAGGAGGCTGCCACGCCCCGTCCGTCCGCGATACCGCCTGCCGCGATAACAGGAAGATCGGTTGCGTCACATACCAGGGGAACCAGCACCATGGTAGTCAGTTCACCCACATGTCCGCCGCTCTCACCGCCCTCAGCAATGACTGCGCTTGCTCCCAGTCTTGTCATCAGTTTTGCCATGGCCACGGAGGGAACGACCGGAATCACATGGATTCCCGCCTCTTTCCAGGCTTTCATATATTTGGAAGGATTGCCGGCTCCTGTGGTCACTACGGCAACCTTTTCTTCACATACAAGTGCTGCGATTTCATCCGCAAAAGGACTCATCAGCATGATATTAACGCCAAAAGGCTTATCAGTCAGAGACTTGGCAATACGAATCTCTTCTCTCACCACGTCAGCCGGAGCATTTCCCGCTGCCACGATGCCAAGGCCTCCGCCGTTTGACACTGCCGCCGCCAGACGGCCGTCTGCTATCCATGCCATTCCGCCCTGAAATACCGGATACTGAATTCCCAGCATGTCACATATCGGTGTGTGGATCATATCAATTTTCCTTTCCTTTCTAAAGCGCCGGCATATGGACCTCATTCAGGCTCCGGGAAACCGGAACCGCTGCCGGGATTCCCCGGTCTAAGCTGTCCATACACTGGCGCTTTCTTACGCTTTTCGTCATTCAGGAATTACTGCTGCTCTTTCTGCTTCTTCTCAACCAGCTCAGCCAGCTCTCCTACAGTCTCAACCTTCTCGTCCAGCTCGATGCTGATTCCCAGCTCGTCTTCCAGGTTCATCAGAAGATCTACTGTGTCCAGGGAATCGATTCCCAGATCGTGGAATGTGGACTCTGCCTTGATCTCAGATACTTCACAGTCCAGTCTGTCTGCCAGCAGCTTTGCAATTGTCTCAAATACCATGATAAAATCCTCCAGATTTGTTCTTCCGTTTCCGCCTCCCGGCGGTCACCAGTTATTTTGTTGATTTTCTCTCCGCTGCACACAGCGGATTTGTTGACTTATCAACATGCTGGATAATAACACCAATATGTTGACTTGTCAACAAGTTTCTCGAAAAAAACACCACTTCTTCCCATTCCACCAAAATACCAGGCCAAAACCCCGCCAAAACCAGCAGTTTTTCTTGTTATTTCTTTGTAAATATGCTATCTTTTAAAGAAATAAAAATGTCGGACCGGAGAATGGCAGAAGCTTTTTTATTTCATCTCATTCTCTGTCCTTCAAAGGGAGCGGAAAAATATGAGTACCATGAGACTGACTCTGCTGACAGACCTCTATGAGCTGACTATGATGCAGGGCTATTTCAAAAACCACACCAACGAAACTGTTGTCTTCGATGTCTTTTACCGGAAGAACCCTTCCGGCAGCGGCTTTGCCATCACAGCAGGACTTGACCAGGTCATTGACTATATCAAAAATCTGACCTTCCAGAAGGAGGATATTGAATATCTGAGAAGTCTGAAGCTGTTTGACGAGGATTTTCTGGACTACTTAAGCAGCTTCCGGTTTTCCGGCGATATCTACGCCATACCGGAAGGCACGGTTGTATTTCCCAGAGAGCCTCTGCTCAAGGTCATTGCGCCGATTATGGAGGCCCAGCTTGTGGAGACAGCCATCCTGACCATCGTAAACCATCAGAGCCTCATCGCCACTAAGGCGGCCCGGGTGGTCCACGCAGCCAAAGGGGACGGCATCATGGAATTCGGCCTGCGCCGGGCCCAGGGCCCGGACGCCGGCATCTACGGCGCCCGCGCCGCCATGATCGGCGGCTGCATCGGCACCTCCAATGTTCTTGCCGGCCAGCTCTTTGACGTGCCTGTCAAGGGAACCCATGCCCACAGCTGGATTATGAGCTTCCCGGATGAATACACCGCATTCAAGAAATACTCTGAGCTGTATCCGGATGCCTGCATCCTGCTGGTAGACACCTATGACACCCTGAAATCCGGCGTTCCCAATGCCATCCGCGTCTTCACAGAGATGCGCGAGGCCGGCATCCCGCTGACCTTCTACGGCATCCGCCTGGACAGCGGCGACCTGGCCTACATGTCCAAGAAGGCTCGGAAAATGCTGGATGAAGCCGGTTTTCCGGATGCAGTTATCTCTGCCTCCAGCGACCTGGACGAATATCTGATCACCAGCCTGAAGGATCAGGGCGCGGCTATCACCTCCTGGGGCGTAGGAACAAACATGATCACCTCCAGCGACTGCCCGGCCTTCGGCGGTGTCTATAAGCTGGCGGCAGTGCAGGATGAGGAAGGAGAGTTTGTCCCGAAAATCAAGCTTTCCGAGAACACGGAGAAGATCACCAATCCGGGCAACAAGACCATCTTCCGAATCTATGACAACGAGACCGGCAAGATCCGCGCGGACCTGATTGCCCTGGCAGATGAAACCTTCGACTGCTCCCAGGATCTTCTGATCTTCGACTCCATCGAGACCTGGAAGAAGACAAAGCTCAAGGGCGGCACCTACCACATGCGGGAGCTGCTGGTACCCGTCTTCCAGAAAGGTGAGTGTGTTTACACCTCTCCCAGCGTCATGGAAATCCGGGATTACTGTACTCAGGAGCAGGATACCCTCTGGGAAGAGACCAGACGTCTCACGAATCCCCATGAGGTCTATGTGGATCTTTCAGACAAGCTGTTCCGGATTAAGTCCGGCCTGCTGGATCAGATGAATCAGGAGCTGTAAGGAACCGTCCCCGGATTTTCTTTATTTTTATGAGGCTGTATTTCCCGCAATCCGCAGAAATTCTTCCATAGCCCTGGTCTGGTAGCGTCCTGCTTTCCAGTAAAACCGGATTTTCCGGCAGCTTTCCTTCTCCGGCAGCTTAAAATAGACAATATCCGGGCGGGCAGGCACCGCCCGGATCAGCGTATCGCTGATAAATGCAATGCCAAGGCCGGAACAGGCCACATGATAGGAGGTAAGCTGCTGATCCAGTTCCAGGATGATCTGAGGCTCCATATGATACCTGTGAAGAATCTCCATAGAGCGCCGCCGCGTATCATTTTCCGGTTTCAGCATAATAAAAGGCCGATCCGCGAAGCAGTGAAGAGGAACCGGCGGAATGTCATCCTTTTCCTGCGCGTCTTTTTCTATCATTTCCTTTGTAACAGCATAACTGCGGACAATTTCCGCGGCAGCCATCTTCTCCGGCACTGCCAGAAAAAGCCGCTCTTCCCGGTAAGTCTGCCGGTCAAACTCCCTCGGATCCAGCTGGCAGTTATCCAGCATAATATCGATCTGCCCTCTCTGAAGCAGGTTCTGAAGAGTCTGGGTGTTCTCCTCTACCAATTCTACCCGGACTCCCGGATAATTCCCGGAAAACTCACCCATCAGTCCAGGCAGCACCCAGGAAGCAAACAGGCTGCTGCCGCCCAGAATCAGATTTCCGGTCTTCAAGGTCCCCCAGTCATTGACATAATTCTCAAATCCCGTCTCTGCTTCCAGAATCTGCTCCGCGGCGCGGATATACTGCTTTCCGCATTCCGTCAGAGACAGTGGCTTTGTGCTTCTGTCAAACAGCGGATAGCCTATTTTTTCTTCCGTTCTCTTAATATTGGCACTCAAAGACGGCTGCGAGATACAGAGCCGCTCTGCCGCTTTCGAAATGCTTTTCTCCTGATAAACCGCATATACATACCTCATTCCCTGGAACATAGGCTGCTCTCCTTTTCCTCTATAATATAGCTTTTAAATTATATTAAATATAAAAATATATGTATTTGATTATATTATAGCAGACGGCTATAATAAACTCAACAAAAGCAGGGAGGTAAAAATCATGAGCAATCAGACAGATTACAGAATAGAAAAAGATTCCATCGGTGAAAAAGATGTTCCGAAAAACGTATATTATGGCGTACAGTCTCTGCGCGCCGCTGAAAATTTCCATATCACCGGACTGACCATGCATCCGGAGATTATCAACAGCCTGGCCTGCATCAAGAAGGCTGCCGCCATCACCAACTGTGAAATCAATCTTCTGGATAAGAAGCGGGCCGATGCCATTGTAAAAGCCTGCAATGAAATTCTGGAAGGGAAACATTTTGAGGACTTTATTGTAGATCCCATTCAGGGCGGAGCCGGAACCTCCATCAATATGAACGCCAACGAGGTCATCGCCAACCGGGCCATCGAGATTCTGGGCGGAAAGAAGGGAGACTACTCCATCGTACATCCCAACGACCATGTGAACTGCAGCCAATCCACCAACGATGTGATTCCCACCGCCGGAAAAATGACTTCCCTCAAGCTTCTGACCAAGCTGAAAAAAGAACTGATGCGGCTGCATGACGCTCTCTCCCGCAAAGCGGAAGAATTTGACCATGTCATCAAAATGGGACGCACCCAGATGCAGGATGCCGTACCCATCCGGCTGGGCCAGGAATTCGCCGCCTACGCCGCGGCCATCATGCGGGACATTCACCGTATGGACAAGGCCATGGATGAAATGCGTTTTCTGAACCTGGGCGGCACCGCCATTGGGACCGGCATCAATGCAGATGAGACCTACCTGCAGCGCATCGTCCCCAATCTCTGCGAAGTATCCGGAATGGAATTTGTCCAATCCTTTGACCTGATAGACGCCACTCAGAATCTGGATCCCTTTGTGGCTGTATCGGGAGCTGTCAAGGCCTGCGCCGTCACCCTCTCCAAGATGGCCAACGACTTGCGGCTCATGTCCTCCGGCCCCAGAGCAGGCTTCCATGAAATCAACCTGCCCGCAAAGCAGAACGGTTCTTCCATCATGCCCGGAAAGGTAAATCCGGTCATTCCGGAGGTAGTCAATCAGGTGGCTTTCTATGTAATTGGAAACGACCTGACCATCACCATGGCCACAGAGGCCGGACAGCTGGAGCTGAACGCCTTTGAGCCTATTATTTTCTACTGCATGTTCCAGTCCATCGATACGCTGACCTACGCGGTCCGGACCCTGATAGACAACTGCATCACCGGCATCACCGCGAACGAGGACCACTGCCGGGATCTGGTGGAAAACAGCATTGGAATCATCACAGCCATCAGTCCCCATGTGGGCTATCAGAAAGCCGCCGACATTGCAAAGAAGGCTCTGAAGACCGGCAAATCCGTCCGTTCCCTGATTCTGGAGGAAGGCCTGATAGACGCCAAGGATCTGGATGAAATTCTGGATCCGGTACATATGACTGAGCCCGGCATCTCCGGAAAAGAGCTTTTGAAAAAACATATTTTATAATGTAAAAGGGCTGATACAACAAAAAATATCCCTGCCGGAAAGACTTCATACTGTTTCTGCCAGTTTTGAATCCTTTCCGGCAGGGATATTTTTTCGTTCCAGACAGATTGTATTGATTAATATTAAAATTATTTTAGTATTTATTGACTTTCACAAATCACAGAGCTAAAATTTAAGAAGAAAAGGAGGGAATAACATGCAGATCACAGATATTCAGTTTGAAAAAGTATCCTTCAGTTTTGAACAGCCCATGAAAGTCGCCTTTGCGGAAATCAAAGATATGGAGACTCTCCTGGTGAAAATCGACACAGACGAAGGGCTCTCCGGTTTTGGGGAAGCCGCTCCCATGCCCTTTGTGACAGGAGACAATCTGGACTCTGCCTGGGCCGTGGGTAAAGAACTGCGCAAAGCTCTGCTGGGCTGTGATCCGGCAGCCATCGGCGGCATCCACCGCAGAATGGACGCCCTTTACAACGGCTGCGGAGCCATCAAGTGCGCCATTGACATGGCCTGCTACGATATCGCTTCAAAAGCCGCAGGAATGCCTTTGTACCGGTATCTGGGCGGGGAAGCCGGAAAAGTCCACTCTGACGTGACCATCGGTATCGATACTCCCGATGCAATGGCCGCCAAAGCACAGGAATGGATAAAAAAAGGGTTCACTATTTTAAAGGTCAAACTGGGAGAAGACATCGAAACGGATCTGGCACGCATGCAGGCTGTGCGGAAGGCTGCCGGTCCCACCATTACTCTGCGTATAGACGCCAACCAGGGCTGGACTGTCAAAGATTCCATCCGAATCATCCCTGAACTGGAAAAGCTGGATGTGGGCCTGATTGAACAGCCTGTCGCCGCCTGGAACTACGAGGGACTGCGGGAAATCAGGCAGGCAGTTCGTCTTCCCATCGCGGCAGACGAAAGCTGCCACACCCCTGTGGATGCGGCGCGGCTGGCTTCCATGCAGGCAGTGGATTTCATCAACATTAAGCTTATGAAATGCGGCGGCATCTACAATGCCATAAAAATCAACGCGGTAGCAGAATCCTTTGGCATCAGCTGCATGATCGGCTGTATGGGAGAAAGCGCTCTGGCCAATGTGGCAGGCATGCACGTGGCAGCTGCCCTGGATAATATCAGAGAAGTCGATCTGGACGCCGTATACATTCTGTCTGATAAAAAGGCCCATGGAGGTTTTGAACATGAGGGCGGACGCGCAGTCCTTACAGACACGCCCGGTATCGGCGTAACAATTGACTGAGACCTGCTGCGGAATTTAAGGACGGACCGTGCTTACAAACATACCCGGGCTCAGACAGCAGATGCCTTCTGCCGGCTTTTCTCCAGGATTGTAAAGATTATGGGGCGCGTTTCCGGGAATCCGGATACTGTCTCCTGTCTCAAGGCGGTAAGCAGTCTCTCCCACCAGCACTTCCAGAACACCGGAAGTCAGATACAGACATTCTTCCGCGTCATGGGACACCCGCTCCTCGCTTCCGAACCGACCGGAGGGAAGGAAAAAAGTCATCATCAGAAAATCCGGTCCCTCGGATGCGGATTCCGAAGGAGGAGTCAGCACCTCGTACACTACACTGGAGTCTGAAAAGGAAATCTGATGTCTGTGGCTGGCGGACACAAAAGACGCCTCAGGGTTTTCTTCATTTAAAAGAGTAAAAATCGGAACTTCAAGAGCTGACGCTATCTTCCGCAGAGTTGCCAGCGAAGGCTCTGTCAGTCCCCGCTCCAGCTGAGACAGGTATCCGGCGGTCGTTGTAGTTTTTCTTGCCAGTTCCTGCAGGGTAAGCCCTTTTTTCAGCCGGAACCGGCGGATTTTTGAACCAATCACAGGCTGCTCCTTTCTGCTGTCACAGAGGGAAGGACAGTTCCGGAAAGAGCCGTCACCGCAGAGCCTGGCTCCGTCCCCTCGCAGACCGCTGTAAACGAAACAAAAGGCCGCAGATAAAGGCTGTCTCCGGCTCTCATCAGATAATCCGCGTCTGACAGATGAATCCGGACAGTCCCCCTTTGCAGATAAATACAGGCCTGCTCCGGCATTCCGCTGCTGCGAAGGACTGTCCCCGGTGTCAGCCGCGTCTGAATCAGCGTGATACGGACATCTTCCCCGGAGTCCGGCGGTGTCAGTATTTCCCAGGAAAAGCCGCTGCCCTCAAGGCTCCTGCTGCGCCGCTCCGAGGCCCGGGCGATCGCCGGCTCTGGAAAAGGTTCCTCAAAAAAAGCCGTAACCGGACGGCCAAATACCTTTGCAAGTTTTCTCAAAACAGAGAGAGACGGCTCTTCCCCATTGGTCTCCAGCAGCGAAAGATAGCTGTCGGTCACATCGACCTGATCCGCAAGCTGACGCAGAGTAAGCCCCTGCTCCAGACGGAAACGCCGAATGATATCTCCTGTCATATCGTTACCTCCGATCTCTGTCATAGCAGTTTTATTTTACAGAATCCGGCATCCTGTTGTCAACTGGCGGCACCCGGGAAGCCTGATGATATATTTACGCAACCTGTCAATTCTTTCAGCCGCTGTTCCGGCTGAAAGCCTGATACCTGCGCCGCGAAACGGCAGCCTGTCTGTCCGCCGCAGGAAAAAGAAAGAGGAGGCTTTGTATGGAAACCTTATTAAATGAACTGGACGGCATTCTTGAAAATCTGCTGAAACAATGGAATGTGGCCGGCATGAGCGTCGCGCTGGTAAAAGACGGCAGACTTCTCGCCGCCAAAGGATATGGAAAGCGGGATCTGGAAAAAGATCTTCCCATGACCGGCAGCACCATGATGCCCATCGGTTCCGTCACCAAATCCTTCACCGCCCTGGCCCTTGGCATGCTGGCTGACGAAGGGAAGCTGGACTGGGACAAACCTGTGAGAAACTATATTCCCTGGCTGAAGCTCATGGATCCGGTTACAACCGAACGTGTGACTACCCGGGATCTGCTCTGCCACAGGACCGGAATCCCCCGCTATGACATGCAGGTGGCTTTCTGCGCTCTGGAGGACAGAAAAGCTCAGATAGAGACCTTCCAGTATCTGCAGCCAAGCGCTGATTTTCGTACCGTGCTGCAGTATTCCAATCAAATGGTAACTATCGCCGGCCATCTGGTGGAGGTCCTGTCCGGACAGAGCTGGGAATCCTTTGTAAAAGAACGAATTTTGGATAAGCTCGGGATGGAACGCACCGATTTTGAGGTAGATTCCCTTGCAAAATATGAGGACACTTCCAAGGGCTATGTGTTCACCGGCACAGACCAGGCCGAATCCCAATACATGCATCTGGGCGCTCTGGCTCCTGCCGGCGGCATCGTCTCCTGCGCCTCTGATATGGCCAGATATGCCCTGTTCCAGCTTGGCGACGGTACATGGGAAAGCACCCGCCTGATCTCCAAAGAAAACCTGGATATGATGCACACACATCAGATGATTGGAAGCCCTTATTTCTGGTCTTTTGAAGAACTTCAGTCTGCCGATTACGGACTCTGCTGGTTTACGGATATTTACCGCGGAAAGAAAATGGTCAGCCATGGAGGCAATACCAATGGTTTTTCCTCACAGCTCACCCTTCTTCCGGAATCCGGCTTCGGTCTGGTCGCCTTAAGCAACGCCACCTCTTCCTTCTCCGTCAATGTTCTTTCAAATCTTCTTGCCGATAAAGTCCTCGGCGTCCGGGAAATTCCCGACTGGAACGCCCGGTATCAGGAAATCTTCTCCGGCATGATGAATGGCGCCATGGAAGGCATGAAGCAACGTGCGGAAACCAAAGTCCCGGATACCGTTCCTTCCCATCCTCTCAGCGAATACTGCGGCACCTTCAGCAGTCCCGGCTTCGGCAGTTTCACCATCGAAGAAAAGGACGGAGCCCTGACAGGAAAATGGAATGGCTTTGACGCTCTTTTTACCCATTACCATTACGACTCTTACGATATGGCTCTTCCCTTTATGGGCGCAGTACTTTCCGTGTGGTTCGAAGCCGGCGCCGACGGGCATATTCATTCTCTCCACGTTCCCGTGGAGCCCACTCCCGGTGTCGATCCGGTTGTGTTCAGCAAAAACTGAGCTTACACAAAGGGCAGCGCATTCTCCGTGCTGCCCCTTCAAAATTCTCTTCTCAATTTTCATTCTCCGGGCGGCATATCCGCCATTCCCTAAAGACATTTTCCCTTATCAGCCCAGTTCCATCAGCTTTTGACGAATTATCTGGAAATCCCGTCTCCCATCCTCCATCTTGGAAGGATCCCGAAGCAAAGCTGACGGATGATATGCAGCAGTCAGAAAGCAGTTCTTTCTCTCTACCCAGGTCCCATGCTGTCTGGTAATCCGGTAATCCGGAGCAATCAGTCTCTGGGCTGCCACCCTTCCCAGGCATACGATAACCCGGGGCTTCATCAGGTACGTCTCATATTTCAGATACGGCATGCAGACTTCCTTTTCCTGCTCCAGCGGGTCCCGGTTGCCAGGCGGATGGCATTTCAGAATATTGGTAATATAAATATCCTCCCGGCGTATTTCCACAGAAGCAAGAAGCTCGTCCAGCACCTTCCCCGCCGGACCCACGAAAGTAACTCCGGCCAGATCCTCCTGGCCGCCCGGCGCCTCCGCCACCAGCATCAGTTTTCCCTTGTGATCGCCCCGTCCCATCACCGGATGTTTCCTGGTCCGGCAGAGAGGACAGGCTGTGCAGCGATTCACATGCTGCTCGATTTCTTCCCATGTAAGCATACAGGCATCTCCTGTCTTTTATTTTATTCCCCGTTTTCGTTTCGGTTCATTTTTCTGCTTTCTTTAAATGTACCACAAACAGCTAAAAAAATAAATTCCCCCATTCCGCCGGCTGTCCGGAATGAGGGAATCATTTTTTCTTTTTACTGCTCCATCTGCCGCCCGAGAAAGTTGGCGGCGGCCAGAGCCAGCTTCTGCTCGGTCTCGCCCATTTTTGCCTTCGGATCCCGGCTGAACAGAGCCACTGCTCCGATAGCATCGCCCTCGCATATAATCGGGCAGATGGTTTCGGCAAAGCAGTCTTCCAGATCCTCGTCAATCAGGCGCACATACTTTCTTTCTCCAGCTGATGCCTGAATATTCTCCCGCTCCTGGATGGCATCCTCCAGTTCCTGGCTGACTGCCTTTCCCATGTAATCCTTTTTGGCACCGCCCGCAGCCGCGATTACCGCGTCCCGATCCGTGATGCAGACCATCAGCCCGGATACCTGGACCAGACTCTCCGCGTACTGCTTCGCAAAGGTTCCCAGCTCTCCGATGGGAGAGTATTTTTTTAAGATGATTTCTCCTTCCCGGTCTGTAAAGATTTCCAGCGGATCTCCTTCCCGGATACGGAGCGTTCGGCGGATTTCCTTAGGGATCACGACGCGGCCAAGGTCGTCGATCCTCCTGACAATTCCTGTAGCTTTCATAAAAATATTCCTCCATTTACAGTGCTTTTTCAATTCTGGAAATAGTATTCTGTAAATGGAGGATTTTTATACGCCATGAAAATTATGGAGGGTTTCCAAAAAGTACCTGACTGATTCTATCCTTCAGGATTAATAAAATAATATTCATCTTTCTTCCTTTTACCGATAATGCCTTTATCAATAAACTTTTTCAGGAAAGCAGATGCGCCATTTTCTGATATGGAAAATAAATCCGCAATATTCCTTCGATTGAAGCTATATTCGTATCGATAGCGCGAAAAAAGTTTAAGCACCTTTTCAATCGTATTATTACGGAATTCGTTATCCGCCTTTTGCTGTACATATCTTTTAAAAGCTCCCAGCTCTTTATCTTCAACTTCAATTTCCGAAAATGTTTTTTCTTTTGATAATTGACTTTTCTCCTTCGATAATTGACTTTTCTCCTCCGATAATTGACTTTCACTATCTGCAGGTATAAACGTCAACTCCATTTGCGCAGAAACCGCCATGCTTCGATTAGGCAGACAAACTAAAAGGTATATCAAGAGTTTTATTTTTCTATTCTCATATCCAATGCATTCAAATCCTCTCTTGTTGCCTCCCTGTATATGTTATACTATATTCGATTTCAGTTAACAAGAATACACTCCTCTCTCTTGTCAATTGAGGGGGGACATACCGCACGAAAAGAGGTCCATCCCATGCTCATCTTCCTGACCGGCTTTCTCCTCTCCGCGCTGGCCGCTTTCGCGGCCAGCCGCCTGGCGAAGCCAAAACAGAATCTTCTGCTGAATATTCTCGCCGTCCTGCTCCCGCTCTCCGAGGCGTGGAAGCAGCTTTTGCTGACCGCCGGAAACAGCGGTTCCTATCTTTGGTGGTATTTTCCTTTCCAGCTCTGCAGCATGCCCCTCTACCTGCTGCCTCTGCGGCAGCTTCTTCTGGCAGGCCAGAGCCGCCCCAGGGCTGCGCAGAAAATGAAAGCCCCCAAAGATATCTACAGCGCAGTCCCGGACAGCAGCTCCGGGAACCCTCAGGTGCGCGCCCTCATTATCCGGACCTTCACAGACTTCCTTGCGGACTTCGGACTGCTGGCGGGCGTCTTTGCCTTCGCGGACCAGACAGGCATGCAGTACGCGCTCCCCGTGCTGACGCTGCACAGCTATCTCTGGCACTTTATCATGATCTTTCTGGGGCTTTTCCTGCATTTTTCAGGCAGTGCCCGCAAATCTGTTTCAGGCAGCTCCCGCAGGTCTGCCGTGAACAAACAGGCGGTGCACAAACCTGCGGTGAACAAATCGCCGGCGAACAAACCTGCAGTGAAGCCTGAACTTTCGGCAGAGCCGAATTCCTTCTCCTTTGGAAAATCTCTGAAAAGCTTTGTGCCGCCCGCCCTTCTCTTTCTTCTGCTGGCCGTCATCGCAGAGCTTCTGAACTGCCTGCTCCATACCAGAGGCACCATCGATATGTTTTATATCAGCCCCTGGGAGCCGTCCACCCAGGTGATACTCCGCAGCATCGCAGGCCGGTTCGGAAGGGGACCGGAGATAATTCTTTATCTGTGCCTGATTCTCACAGGCGCGGGGCTCATCCATGTATGTTCCCGCTTCCTGTCCCGCCGCTTTTCCCGGTCCTCAGCTGCCAAAGCCGGATGAAATTGAAATCTCCCTTCACACAAAAAGAGACTGCCATTTTTCCGCGGACCGGCAAATTCCTTTCTGCGCCGCAAAATGACAGTCTCTCAATGGCAGTCTCTATTGAACAGTTACCCGTTTCTTCATTTACAGTCTCTCATAAATCTCCATCTCATGCCGCAGCCTTCCGGCCAGCTCTTCCGTAAAGCTTCCGGGCAGAGCCCGCCACAGCCAGTTGGTTCCCACAGTGGACGGAGTATTCATCCGCGCCTCGCTTCCAAGTCCCAGCAGGTCCTGGGCCTGAATGATGGTCAGATCCGCGACGCTGGCCCAGAGAGCCCGCATCATGCCCCAGTGATATCCTTCCTCCCGCGTAAGCCTCAGATACGCTGCCGCGCGCCTGAAGTCTTCCGGGCTGACAGCTGATGCCCAGCCAAGAATCGTATCGTTGTCATGGGTTCCCGTGTAGGCCACACAGTGGCGGATGAAGTTGTGGGGCAGATATTCGGAACCGCTTCCGTCTCTGCTGTCAAAGGCAAACTCCATAACCTTCATTCCCGGAAATCCGCTGTCCGCAAGAAGCTTCCGCACCGAATCCGTCAGATATCCCAGGTCCTCCGCGATGATGGGCTGCCGTCCGATCTTTTCTTCCACCGCCCGGAACAGCTCGATGCCCGGACCTTCTCTCCAGCGGCCTTCCCTGGCGTCCTTTCTTCCATAGGGAATCGCATAGTAGGAATCAAAGCCCCGGAAATGGTCGATCCGCAGCACGTCGTAGACCCGGCAGAGGTATCCGATCCGGTCCGCCCACCAGGAATAGCCGTCCCCGGCCATGTACTCCCAGTCAAACAATGGGTTTCCCCAGAGCTGTCCGTCTGCGGAAAAACCGTCGGGCGGACATCCCGATACTTCCCGGGGCACCTTATTCTCATCCAGTTGAAAGAGCTCCGGATGAGCCCACACGTCCACGCTGTCCAGAGACACATAGATGGGCAGATCTCCGATAATCCGTATTCCGCGGCCGTTCACATATTCCCGCAGCGCCTTCCACTGGCGGAAGAACAGATACTGGCAGATTTTCCAGAACTCTATCTGATCTCCATAGCGCGCGGCCGCCTCTTTAAGCGCCTGCTCTTCCCGGTTCCGAAGCGGAGGCTCCCAATTGTACCAGGGCGCTCCGCCGTGGGCGTCCTTCAGGGCCATAAAGCAGGCGTAATCATCCAGCCAGCGGGCATTTCCCCGGCAGAATGTCTCATAATCTCCGGGAGAGTCCGCCCGGAAGCGCTCTGCCGCCTTTTTCAGCACCGGATAGCGTTTCTCATAAAGCGCGCCGTAATTGATTTTATCCGGCTCGCACTCCCAGTCTGTTTTCTCATACTCTTCCCGCTTCAGATATCCTTCTTCCTCCAGCTCATCCAGATCAATAAAATATGGGTTGCCTGCATAGGTGGAAAAGGACTGGT
Organism: uncultured Merdimonas sp.; assembly: GCA_944375745.1. Lineage (GTDB taxonomy): Bacteria > Bacillota > Clostridia > Lachnospirales > Lachnospiraceae > Laedolimicola. The sequence continues at coordinate 2,580 of CALWAV010000028.1, read as the reverse complement.
AGGGAGAATCCCCATAGCTTGTGGGGCAGACCGGAAGCAGCTGCCAGTAACTCTGCCCGGCCTGCTTCAGGAAATCAGCAAACCGCCGGGCAGGCTCCCCCATACTTCCGATCCCGTGGGGCGAAGGCAGGGAAGAGAGGTGCATCAGTATTCCACTGCTTCTCAAATCGTATCACGCCCTTCCCCTAATGGCAGATAATTTTTTCTGTCTCCATATCAAATACATGAATTTTGTTGGCGTCCAAAGCCAGCCTTGCGTCGTCGTCCGCCCGGATTCCGGTACGGGAGGGCACGCGGGCCACCAGCTTCTGTCCGTTGCAGGTAAGATACAGATAAATCTCCGAACCCATCATTTCCGCCAGGTCTACCTTTGCTTCCACATTGGAGCCTGCGGAAATGGACAGGAAGGATTCCTCTGCATGGATGTCCTCCGGACGAATGCCGAAGATAACCTTCTTTCCCACATAGGGTTCAAGCTCCGGCTTCACAAGCGGAATCCGGTTCTGGCCGAATACCAACACATAGCCGCCGTCTTCTTTTTCCACAACTGCCTCCAGGAAATTCATCTGCGGCGATCCGATAAAGCCTGCCACAAACTTATTGCAGGGATAGTTGTACAGATTCTGGGGCGTATCCACCTGCTGTATGATACCATCCTTCATGACCACAATCCGGTCGCCCATGGTCATGGCCTCTGTCTGGTCATGGGTGACATAGACAAAGGTGGTCTGAAGCCTCTTGTGAAGAGCCGAAATCTGGCTTCTCATCTCGGTACGCAGCTTGGCATCCAGGTTAGACAAAGGCTCATCCAGCAGGAACACTGCAGGATCACGGACCATGGCCCGGCCCAGCGCCACACGCTGTCTCTGTCCGCCGGACAGCTCCTTCGGCTTCCGGTTCAAGTACTCGTCAAGCTCCAGTATATGAGCCGCCTCCCGGACCTTTCTGTCAATCTCATCCTTGGGAATTTTCCGCATCTCCAGCGCAAAAGCCATATTTTTATAAACGGTCATATGCGGATACAGGGCGTAGCTCTGAAATACCATTGCGATGTCCCTGTTCTTGGGAGGAACATCATTGACCCGTTTGTCTCCGATATACAGATCTCCGGCCGTGACCTCCTCCAGTCCCGCGATCATCCGAAGGGTCGTAGACTTTCCGCAGCCGGAGGGGCCTACCAGCACGATGAACTCCTTATCTTTGATTTCCAGATTCAGATCGGGAATCACCGTATTATTATTTCCATATGTTTTAACCACATTTTTAAAGGTGATATTTGCCATTGTTTCTTCCTCCTTATTCTGTGCGCCGCAGACGTACAGAAACTGTAACTGTCTTTTTAAAGCTTCCGGACACTTTCCCCGGAGATAATCCGGAAGGGCACCAGCTCATGCTCCGGACTTACCCGGTTTTCTATCTGAGAGAGCAGAAGCTCCACGCTCCGGTCCGCGATTTGCTCCCGGTCCTGGCGGATCGTCGTGAGGCTGGGCGTCAGATAGCTTCCCAGCTCGATTCCGTCGAAGCCCACCACAGACACATCCTCCGGAACACGCAGTCCTCTGTCCCGGGCCGCCCGGATCGCGCCCACAGCCAGTACATCTGCCATGGCAAACACAGCCGTCAGATCCGGCATCCTGTCAAGCAGGAGTCCCATCGCTTCATAGCCTTCCGACATTGCAAACAGAGCCGGCACATACTGCTTTTCCATGGAAAAGGGCAGTCCATGTTTCTCGAACGCCCGGACGCAGCCCGTGTACCGGGTGTGTGCCGCCCGCGATTTCTCCATCCAGCCGCCCAGGACTCCGATTTTCCTGTGTCCCAGAGATATCAGATGCTCCACTGCCGCCTGGGCAGCCGCCTCGTCATCGGTGCTGACACTGGACAGATTCTCAAAGCCAAGCTCCTGCCCGGAGTTGGTCACGAGCACACAGGGAACGGAAATTTGGGAAAAACTCTCCCGGAAAAACTTCAGATCACTTCCGAGAAAGAGAATTCCGCTGGGATGGCGTTCCCGGCAGATCTGCCAGCCCTGCTCCACCTCATTTTCCTGCTCACCGATATAGTAAATCAGAAAGGCGTAATCCCGTTCTTCAATAAGCTGCTGCAGTCTTTCCACAATCGCCGCAAACAGCATGTTCTGGGAACCCTTTACAATGATCACAATTCCGCTGCTTACCTGCTGCTTCAGATGCTTGGCGTTGTTGTTTAGACGGAAGTTATATTTTTCCACCACTTCCATGACCCTTTTGCGCGCCTTTTCTGACACATCCGGCCGGTTGTTCAGCACACGGGAAACAGTTCCCACCGCATACCCGGATTCTCTTGCAATGTCTTTTATCGTCATATAATTTACCCCTTTACTGCTCCTGCTGCCACTCCCTTGATGATATGCTTCTGTCCCAGAAGATAAACAATGACAATAGGAATCACCGTCAGCATGATGCAGGCCATCATCGGCCCCATCTCTACTCTTCCGTAACTTCCCCGGAAATACTGGATCAGCATGGGAATCGTCTTGTATTTCTTAATATCCAGAACCAGCGTAGGCAGAAGGTAATCGTTCCACACCCACATGGCCTC
>CALWAV010000027.1 GCA_944375745.1 uncultured Merdimonas sp. | reverse complement strand
GCCAAGCCCGATGCATACCAGTACAATATAAATGACGTTTACCTGGAAAACACAGGCCGCAATAAAAGAAAGAATCATAATCAGGATAGAAGGCAGGCTTCTGCTCTGGGCCACGCCTGCGCCCATTTCATAGACCACAGAGGCAATGACAGCGCCCACACCCGCCTGCATGCCCTCCAGAAGCTCGCTGATAACCACGTTGCTTCGGAATGCGGCGTAAAATACGGAAATCAGAGAGATAATGACAAAGGGCGGAATAACTGTGGCAACAATAGCTGTGAGAGCGCCCACAAGGCCGGCCAGCTTATAGCCCACCACGATGGCGCCGTTTACCGCAATGGCGCCCGGGGCCGACTGGGCGATGGCAACCAGGTCCAGCATTTCATTTTCTTCTATCCAGTGATATTCATCCACAAATTTCTTTTTCATCAGAGTGACGATCACGTATCCGCCGCCGAAGGTAAAGGCGCTCAGATACAGGGTCGAGATAAAGAGCTTAATCAGGACTTCTTTTCTGCTTTTCATAGGTGTGTTTCCTCCTCCGAGTCCAGTATACCCGGTCTTGATCTATATGTAAAATAGTATTATTCTATTAAAAGGATAACGATTTTGTTATAAATGAGGAAACAGGAATATGACACTCAGACATATAAAGATCTTTACCGCGGTCTTTCAGTGCAGCAGCGTTACAAAGGCGGCCGCGGAGCTTCATCTGGCCCAGCCTTCTGTCAGCCTCGCTGTCAAGGAGCTGGAAGAATATTACGGGGTCAGGCTGTTTGAACGGATGGGGCGGAGCATCTCTCCCACCGAGGCGGGAAAGGAATTCTACGGTTATGCCCTTCATATTGTCTCTCTGTTTGACGAAATGGAAAAGAAAATTCGGAACTGGGACGCTGTCGGAAGCCTGCGGATCGGAGCCAGCATCACCATCGGAACCCGGATTCTTCCCGTGCTTCTGAAGGAATTCCGAAAAGAGTACCCGGAGCTTCGGACAGAAGCTTTTGTGGGCCGGTCCCTGGCCATCGAGCAGAGAATCCTGGACAATGCCGCGGATATCGGTCTGATTGAAAATCAGCCGAAAAATCCGGACCTCTGCGCGATACCCTTTATGCAGGACGAGCTGTGCGCCATCGTGCCGCCGGATCATCCGCTGGCCGGAAGGAAGAAGGCCGCTGCTCTGGAGGAACTGGCGCAGTATCCGTTTCTCATGCGGGAAAAGGGAAGCGCCGGCCGGGAAATCCTTGACGCCTGCTTCGAGGTCAGCCAGCTGTCCGTCCGGCCCGTGCTGGAAAGCAGCAGCACCCAGGCCATCGTGAGCAGTGTGGCGGAAGGGCTGGGTGTGGCAGTCCTCCCGTATCTTCTGGTCAGAAAGGACATTGCAGAAGGGACGGTCAGTCAGGTGCCGCTGGTCCATCCCCTGCGGCGCAGCCTGAATATTATTTACCATAAGAGCAAATATCTGACAGACAATATGAAAGCGTTTATGGAGCTGTGCCGGAATTTTACCTGAGACAGCCGGACATCCCATCCATATCTTGAAAGGAATAGCAAAACAATCAAAAGAGGAAATAATGGAATAACAGAATAAGCGGATAACAGAACAAACAGATAACGGATTTTTCAAGCAGGAGGAGAAAAGAACATGAGTGATAAAAACACATTATATCTGGAGTGCCGTTCCGGCATCAGCGGAGACATGACAGTGGCGGCGCTCCTGGATCTGGGCGCCACGGAGGCGAATCTGCGCCAGACCCTGGCCAAGCTTCCCGTGGACGGATATGAAATCAAGGTGCAGCGGGTCCGCAAGAACGGACTGGATGTCTGTGATTTCGATGTGATTCTGGATGGAGAGGAAGAGCATCCTCATGGGCATGAGCATGCCCATGGGGAGAAACATTCACACGACCATATACACGGAGACCATGAGCACACTGGCCATGAGCATGGCGGCCATGCTCATGCGCACCGGACCTGGAAGGATATCGAGGAAATCCTCATGGCGGCAGATTTAAAGCCCCGGGTGCTGGAGCTGTCCCGGCAGATGTTCCGGGCAGTGGCGGAGGCGGAAGGAAAGGCCCACGGCTGCCCGCCGGAGGAAGTGCATTTCCATGAGGTGGGAGCGGTGGATTCCATCGTGGATATTGTGGGAACAGCTGCCTGCCTGGAAGAGCTGGGCGTGGAAAAGGTGCTGGTCTCCGACCTGTGGGAGGGCACCGGGCACGTGCGCTGCCAGCACGGAGTGCTGCCTGTGCCCGTGCCGGCGGTGCTGGAGATCGTGTCAGCCCACGGGCTGACACTGCGCCAGACAGAGCAGCAGGGCGAGATGGTAACGCCTACCGGCGCGGCCATTGCTTCCCTGTCCGAAGGACAGCATCCCAGCCGTTTCCGGGTAAAAAAAGTGGGCCTGGGAGCCGGAAAAAAAGAATTCCCGAAGGCCAACATCCTGCGTGCCATGCTCATCCAGGAGGAGACGGAAGGAGATTTGTGGATGCTGGAGAGCAACATCGATGACTGCACCGGAGAAGAGATGGGCTATGCTATGGAATGCCTTCTGGAAGCCGGCGCAAGGGATGTGTTTTTCACGCCTATTTATATGAAGAAGAACCGGCCGGCCTACCGGCTTTCGGTGCTCTGTGATGAGGAGCATATCCGGGAGATGGACGAGATTCTGTTCCGGGAGACGACCACCATCGGCGTGCGCCGCTATCGGGTGGAGCGGGATATTCTGGAGCGCCGCTTTGCGGAAGTAGAGACAGAGCTTGGAATGGCGAAGGTCAAGATCTGCGCTCTGCCGGATGGGGAAGAGGTCTTTTATCCGGAGTATGAGAGCGTGAAAGAGCTGGCGAACAAGAGTGGAAAGAGCTACCGGGAAGTGTACCGGGTGGTGAAGGAGAAAGCGGAAAACAGCAGAGCGTAAATGCGGGCCG
>CALWAV010000026.1 GCA_944375745.1 uncultured Merdimonas sp. | reverse complement strand
CTTCCCCTATGACAGGCTGATGCGTGCCTCTGTGGCCCGCTTTAAATACCGGAACCGGAGGGAATACGCGGATTTTTACGCGGAGGAGCTTGTGAAGCGCTTCGGGGAGGCTGTCAGGTCCTGGGAGCCGGACGCGCTGGTTCCGATTCCGCTCCATAAGAGCAGAATGAGAAAAAGAGGCTTTAACCAGGCGGAGCTTGTGGCTGGAAAGGCCGGAAAAATGCTCGGGATTCCCGTGGAATTAAAGCTTCTGGCGAGAACCAGAAAGACCAGCCCCCAGAAGGAGCTGAATGATGTGCAGAGACGGGCAAACCTGAAAAATGCTTTTCAAGTAAGGCAAAATGATGTAAGATTAAAAAAGGTGGTTTTGATTGATGACATCTATACTACCGGAAGCACCATCGACGCGGCAGCTTCTGCTTTGCTGGAGCATGGAGTGGAAAAAGTCTATTTTTTAACCATTTGTATTGGAAGAGGCTTTTAAATATTTCTGAGACATGATATACTGAAATCTGAAAAAAACAGGAGAGGTACTGCATGGTAAATGAAGAAAAAGTCAGACTGATGGCGAAAGCAGCCTCCTTTGAGGCGGGAGAGGGAAAAAAGGCGCTGTCCATGAACCGGTTTTTCCGGGGAGATTATATCAGCCTCCACATGATCGGCGCGTGGGTATCCTATACAGTGGCTTTCTGCCTCTGCGCAGGCCTGTGGGCTTTCTATAGAATGGAATATCTGATGAGCAATATCAACCGGCTGGATCTGCCGGCCATGGGCAGAGGGCTTGTGCTCCTCTACCTGAGCCTGCTGGGCGTTTTTCTGGTGATTCATTATGTGGTTTATTACAACCGCTATCAGGAGAACCGCAAAAAACTAGCGGCCTATAATCATATTCTGAAGCAGCTGTCACATATTTATCAGACAGAGTCCAGAACGGGAGGCAGCGGGCTTACATCAGAAGGAGCGGAAGAAAATGAAGACTTTACTGGAATATAAGGAAAAAATGAAACTGTTTCTGGGAAAATACGACAGCTATATTTTCCCGGTCCTGAAATTTGCCCTGGCCCTGATTACCTTTCTGGTGATCAATGCCAATGTGGGCTTTATGTCCCGGCTGACAAATCCGGGAATCGCCCTGGTGCTGGCGCTGATCTGCGCGTTCCTGCCGCTGAATGTGACGGCTGTAATCGGAGCGATGCTGATTCTGGTGCATATGTACGCGCTTTCCCTGGAGGCCTTCGCGATTACATTTGTGCTGTTTGCCCTGATGTTTCTGCTGTTCTTCCGGACAGCGTCCAAATATGGATATCTTTTGATTGTGACGCCGCTGGCTTTCGGCCTGCGGATTCCCTATGTGGTTCCCCTGGCAATGGGGCTTGTGGCTTCGCCTGTGGCGGCAGTGCCTGTGGCCTGCGGTACAGTGGTGTATTTCCTGCTCAACTATGTTCATCTGAACACGGCGATTCTGGGAAATACAGAGACCAGCACCATGGCGGAGAAGATTACCTATCTTTTGGACAACGCAGTCAATAACAAAGAGATGCTTCTGACAGTAGCAGCCTTTGCGCTGACCCTGATCATTGTGTATGTCATCCGCAGAATGTCCGTGGATTACTCCTGGAGCATCGCCATTGTGGCCGGCACCGTGGTGGATATCATTGTCCTTCTGTTCGGCAGCCTGGCGTTGGGCATCTCACCCCGGATCGGAGCGGTTCTGGTGGGCAGCCTGATTTCAGCGGCTCTGGCAGTGCTTCTGCAGATGCTGGTGTTCAATGTGGATTATTCCCGGACGGAATACGTTCAGTTCGAGGATGATGAATATTATTACTATGTGAAAGCAGTTCCGAAGATAACGATTGCCGTTCCCGAGAAGACTGTGAAAAAGATCAGTCCTCAGAGGAAGGCGTCGCCTTCGAGAAAGAAAGAAAAGCAGGGAAGAAAGCCCTCGGGACGGCCCGGGGGAAAGCCGGCGGGAAAACAGACCAGACAGAGCTGACAGAAAGGAAGGGGCGCAATGACATTTTCCGTTCCTGAAATGATAACCGATTTATTCGATACGTTCAAAATGGTAAATATCCGGGTTACGGATGTGGTGGAGATCATCATCCTGTCCTTTCTGATTTATGAAATCATGGTCTGGATCAAGAAGACGCGGGCCTGGGTTCTTCTGAAGGGCTTCGGAGTGCTCCTGGTATTTACCTGCATTGCCATATTTTTTGAAATGAATACCATCCTCTGGCTGGCCAGAAATGTGTTCAGCCTTGGAATCACAGCGCTGGTAATCGTATTCCAGCCAGAGCTGCGCAAGGCTCTGGAGGAGCTGGGACGGCAGAATATCATCAGTTCCATCTTCAATTTTGACAGCGCGAAGGAAGGCGAAGCCCGGTTCAGCGACAAGACAGTCAATGAGCTGGTGAAGGCTGTATTTGAGATGGCGAAGGTCAAGACAGGAGCTCTGATCGTGATTGAGAAAAATACGCCTCTCAATGAATATGAAAGGACCGGGATCACACTGGATTCCGTTCTGACCAGCCAGCTTCTGATCAATATATTTGAGAAAAATACGCCGCTCCATGACGGTGCTGTTATTGTAAGGGGCGACCGGATTGTTTCGGCCACCTGTTATCTGCCCCTGTCGGATAATCTGTTTCTGAGCAAGGAGCTGGGGACCCGGCACCGGGCTGCCGTGGGCATCAGCGAGGTGACAGATTCCCTGACCATCGTTGTGTCGGAAGAGACGGGCGCTGTGTCTACGGCCATGACCGGCGAGCTGAAGCGGAACCTGACCCAGGAGGAGCTTAAAAGCCAGCTGACAGCCGCGCAGGATAAGGCAAAGGACACGGGAAGATTCAGACTTTGGAAAGGACGGGTGAAGAGGCATGAAAAAACTGCTGACAAATAACCTGGGACTGAAGCTCCTTTCCATCGTTTCCGCTTTTATGCTCTGGCTGATTGTGCTGGCGCTGGAGGATCCTGTGAGATATGAGGATTTCTCTCCCATTCAGGTGACGATGCTCAATGAGAATGTGATTACAGATCAGGGACTGGTCTATCAGATAGAAGATAACAGTGATGTGATCAGCGTCCGGGTCCGGGCAAAGAACTCGGTTTTGAGCAGGCTTTCGGCATCTGATTTTACTGCCACAGCCGACATGGAAAAAAACATGAAATACGGCAACCTGGTGGGAATTGAGGTGACCTGCCGCAACCGGGATATCAGTTCCGCGGATATTACCATGAGCAGACAGAATGTGGTGCTCAGCATCGAGGATGCCTCCACAGAGCAGTTCAATGTGGTGGTGGCCCAGGAAGGAACTCCGCCGGACGGCTATATGGTCGGCACGGCTGTTCCTGAGCAGAGCCTGATAGAGATTAGCGGTCCTGCTTCCGTGGTATCCAAGATCCGCCGGGTGCAGGCGGTGCTGCCCACGTCCACGCTCACTGCGGACACGACGGTGCACTGCCAGCTGGAAGTGATAGACGGCAATGGTGACAATTTAAGTTCGGCTGAATTGTCTACTCTGGAGTTTACAGGCAAGGATGAGGGCATGGATGTGACAGTAACCATGCTCCGGACCAAGACAGTGCCCCTGCAGATGGGCTATACCGGCACGCCGGACGAGGGCTACAGCTTCAGCTCCATGTCCTATAAACCGGAAAGCATAGAGATCGCCGGCACCTCGGACGCAATTACGAAAGTGACGGAGATTGTGGTGCCCGACGAGGCAGTCAATATAGACGGAATTACGGAAAATCTTCAGACGACCGTGGATATTACGCCGTATCTGCCAGAAGGAATCCGGCTGAAGGATGACACGGAAGCCTCTGTGGCAGTCGTTGTGGAGATTGAGAAAAAGCAGGGAAAGACTATTAATATCCCGGTGGAGGATATCGGCCTGCGGAATGTGCCCAGAGGCTATGAGGTAGACTTTGGCGATCTGGAGAATGTGGAGCTGGTGGTCATGGGCACGAGTACGGCGCTGGCAGAGCTGAACGCGGACCAGATTGCTGTATCACTGGATCTGGACGAATATTCCAGGGCTGGGACCTATACCCATGGATTGGATGTGACCCTTCCGGATGATGAGTACAGTCTGATGGAAGATGTGGAGATAGAGTTTGAGCTTGTACGTGCTGACGAAAATGAAAATACGCCGGAAAATGAGAGCACATCCGGCGGAAGTTCAGGCACATCGTCAGACACTTCAGGCACTTCAGGTACGAATACCGGTTCCGGAGAGGAAGATGAGAGGCCGTCCTCAGGCAGCTCTTCAGGCTCACAGACTTCCGGCAGCTCGGGAAGCGGGAGTGCTTCCTCAGGGAATACCGGAAGCAGCAGTTCTTCCGGGGAAAGCTCAGAGGAAAGCAGTTCCGCGGGAAGCGGAACGGACGGAAGCGGAACAGGCGGGAGCAGTTCCACGGGAAATACTTCTTCTGGAGAATAGAATATCAGATACCGGAACGGAATACAGGTACAGACAGAATGAGAAAATGGAGGTATGCGGTATGGTAAGTCAGAAAGTAATGATTCAGAATCCAACGGGGCTTCATCTGAGGCCGGCAGGAATCCTCTGCAAGACGGCAATGCAGTTCAAGTCCTCAGTCACCTTTACTTATGACAGGACGACGGCAAACGCCAAGAGTGTGCTGAGCGTGCTGGGAGCCTGCGTAAAGGCAGGAGATGAGATTGAGATTAAATGTGACGGTGTGGATGAAAAGGAGGCACTTGCCGCTATGGTAGATGCCGTGGAGAATGGACTTGGTGAATAAGAAAAAATGGGCGATAGGGTATGCGGTGCTCTGCATACTCTATTTCGTCATATCGGCAGCGATTCCCCATGACAGACTGGAATCCCAGGGGCTTGAGGGAATCGGAAAGCCCTCTTTGAAATTGAAAACAGAAGAGATTACTGACGGAACGGAACTGCGGTTTGAATATCATTCAGAGGAACAGGCGCTCAGCCAGCTTTCTTTTTATTTTACGGCAGATGAAAAAAATCTGACCCAGGGAGAGATTCAGATAGAAGCTTACGATACCCAGACAGAGGAGCTTCTGGCCTCTGAGTCTTATGAGCTTGCGGATTTGGGAGAGGAAGCCTTCTGGGGCGTCACTTTTTCTGAGGAGCCGGTGAACCGTGAGATTTCCGTGGTGATTACCGGAGAAAATATAGAGGAGGGTCCCTGCGTCTGGCTGAACACAGAACAGCAGACAGCGGGGAAATCCTATGAAGACGGACAGGCTCTGGAACAGAATCTGATCTATAACGCTGTATACCGGAATCAGGTGCATTATGTGAGACGGCCTCTTCTGGTGACTGCCATGCTGGCTGTTCTTGGAGGCATGTTTTTTCTCCTTTCCGGCAGAAGACAGATGGAGACTGGGGACCCGGACGGGGAAGAAGGCGGCATGATCCGCGCCGCCCAGAGAGGCGGAAGGCTCCGGAATCTGGGACAGCGGCTGTGGTCTTTCGGAAAAAAATATAAGAAACTTCTGGGGCTGGGACTGCTGCTTCTGATTGTAGCCCTGGTATTTTACTATGCCTATGATGTACAGATCCGGGAAGCTATGAACAGCACCCACCGGGAAACGGTCATGCGGGATAACGGGGAGCTCCTTCCCATAACCGCAGACAGCCGGGAACTGGTTCAGTACTATACTACAGAAGAGGACGAGCTGGTGGGCCTGGGAGTCCGCATGGATTTGAGCGAGGATTTCGCGGGAGAAGGCACCATACACGCGGAGGTCCGGGATGTGACTGATCCGGCTAGAGAGCAGCTTCTCTGCACGGCTGATGTTGACGCGTCCACACTGCTGGACGGCCAGTATATGGGGCTGATTTTTGACAGCTCTCAGAGCGGCGTGAACGGCCATACCTATGAGATCTCCCTGGAATTCTCCGATGAGCTTCTGGATTCGGGCCTGTCCGTGTTTGTCACGCCTGCGGGCTATTATTCGGAAAACAGTTTTTATGTAAACGGGGAAGAGAGCGGGAACCGTCTGAGCATGAATGCCCATACGTATTTTAATCTTTTCCTGAAGAGATATTTCTTCGCCATGTTCCTTTTTGCGGAATTTATGGCGGCGGGCTTTTATTATCTGGCGTTTATGCGCCGGTGCCGGATAGAGAAGGTCTTTCTGTTTACCATTCTCTGTCTGGGCGTCATCTACAATTTTGTTCTGACCCCTTATATGACGCCGGATGAATCCTACCATATAGATATGTCCTACCGTCATTCCAACACCTTGCTTGGAATCGATTCGGCTGGGGAAAATAAATGCTATAAGCGGGAAGATGACACAGAGCTTGACTTCAGTTCAAGCCCCAGCCTGGAAAATTACAAGCTGATTTATGACGGCCTGTTTACCACAGTGCAGGATGACACGCTGGTGGAAGCGGATGCCACCTCCACGACGAACGCGCCCATGATTATCTATCTGCCGGCGGTTCTTGGCATGACACTGGCCAGAATTCTTCATCTTGGAACGGTGCCCATGCTGCTGCTGGGACGGTGGTGCAGCCTTCTGGGCTTTGCATTGCTGACCTATTTTGGAATGAAGAAACTGCCATTTGGAAAGACGACCCTTTTCCTGCTGGCGATTCTGCCCATGAATCTTCAGCAGTGCACGTCCTTTTCCTATGACGCGGTAATCACAGGCGTAAGCTTCCTGTATATCTGCTGGTGCCTTTCCCTGGCCTTTGGTGAAAAGCAGGTGAAGGGAACGGATATGCTGGGACTGGGGATTCTGGGCATTATTCTCGTATTTGGAAAGAGCGGCGTCTATCTGCCGCTGGCCCTTTTGATCTTCCTGATACCCGCAAAACGGTTCGGAGGAAAGAAAATCCGGAATATCTGCATGGCAGGGCTTCTTCTGCTGCCTGTGCTGTGCTTCCTGAATCAGAATACAGTGGCAGTAAATTATATTGCCACCACCACCGAGGCTACGGCTACAGTCGGTTCTTCCACCACAGCCGGATATACCATCGGATATTTTCTTTCCCAGCCTCTGGAGCTTATCCGGATGCTGGCGAATACGCTCAGTGATAAGACAGCCTTTTATCTGGAATCTCTGGTAGGGCAGAAAATGGGATGGGTGGAAATCGACATTTCCGAAGTGATCTTCATGCTTTTCTGGCTTCTGCTGATTCTGTCTGCCTTTAAGACCAAGGCTGAGCCCATGTATGTGAAGACAGGGCAGAAATGGTGGATTGCCTTTGTATGCGCTGTCTGCGCGGGAATTATTCTGGCGGGAATGCTTCTGACCTGGACGCCCCGGGGCTATGTGTCCATTGAAGGGGTGCAGGGACGTTACTTCCTTCCGTTTATGCCGGCTCTGATGCTGGTGGCGCGGAACCGGAGGCTGACCTGGGAAGGAGACGCCTGGCACGGACTGATATACGCCGGCTTTGTGGGACAGATTCTGACGATCATGTATCTGATCAAGGCTGTTCTGGTGCTGTAGGGGCGGCATGGGGAAAGAATCCGCGGCCTTTGGAGCCGCAGATCTCCGCTTCCCCTGAATTTTGAATGAATACTGATATTTGCGTCAGGAGAAAATCATGAATAAAAAACGAGTTGTGATTAATATGGCGGCCCAGCTTATGTCCTTTGGAGTAAGCATGCTGCTGAGCTTTGTGCTGGTGCGCTTTATCGATGAGCGGATTCCCAATTCCTTCGGGTTTACGGACATCGCGAACCGCTTTGTATCCGCGGCCCAGATTGTAGTATCGGCGCTGAATACCATGGCAAGCCGGTTTATCACTATCCGCATTCATAGAAACGAGGAAGAAGAAGCGGCCCAGTATTTTTCTTCCGTCTTCTTTTCCAATGTGATCATGGCGGTGGTCTTTATGCTGCCGGCGCTGCTGGTGGTGTTTTATCTGGGAAGTATTTTTCAGATACCGGCCGAGGCGGAACTTTCGGATATTCAGCTGCTGTTCTTTTTTATCTTTCTGAACTTTACGATCAGCATTGTCACATCCGTATTCAGCATAGCCTCTTACAGTAAGGACCGCCTGGATCTGAGCTCTGTGGCAACGGTTCTGGGAGAGACTGTGCGCGTGCTGGTGCTGGCCGTGTGCTACCTCTGTTTCCGGCCTTATCTCTTTTATGTGGGCTGTGCCTCTGTGGCGTCTACAGTCATACAGGCCGCGGTCAATCTGAGGTTTACCAGGAAGCTGCTGCCTGACATGAAGCTGCGGATCAGCAATTTCCGCTGGAGCAAGGTAAAAGAGTTGGTTTCCCTGGGAGCGTGGAACTCTGTGACAAGGCTGGGACAGCTTCTGCTGGACGGCCTGAATACCTCCATTGCCAATATCACCATCAGCGCGGCAGCCATGACGACTGTGTCAATCTCCAATCAAGTGCCCACTGTGATCAGCAATCTGATGGGAACCATAGCGGGTGTCTTCAATCCGCAGATGACCATAGCTTACGCGAAAGAAGACAAAAAGCAGCTTCTGGAGATTATAGGAAGCGCGGACCGGATTATGATTTTCCTGCTCAGCATTCCCATTGCTTTTCTGACCGTGTTCGGCAGATCCTTTTTCACTCTCTGGATAGGAGGAACACAGGATCCGGATGTACTGTATATTCTGGCGATGCTCAGCACAGGAAATATGTTCGTCAGCGCCAGCATTCAGGTGCTGTACCATGTGTTCCTGATTACGAAGAAAGTAAAGCTGAATTCTGTGGTGATTGTGCTCAGCGGCGCGCTGACGGTGCTGACGGTATTCATCCTTTTAAATACAACGAATCTTGGCGTGTATGCCATCGTAGGCTCCAGCATGGTGTTCGGCCTGATAAGGAACCTGCTGTTTACGCCGCTGTACGCGGCCCGCTGCCTGAAAGTGAAATGGAGCACCTTTTATGGAGACATTATTCTGGGGCTTCTTTCCATCGGAGCGGTATGCCTGGTTGCCCTGCCCTTTGAGCTTCTGATTGACATTGACAGCTGGCTCAAGCTGATCGGAGTGGGGGTTGTGGCCGGTCCTCTGGCTCTGGTGGTAAATTTCTTTGTGGTTCTCCGGAAGACGGAACGGGAAATGGTTCTCGGCATGCTTCGGAAAAAAATCGCCCGGCATCATGATGCATGAAAGGAGCGGGGGAGAATGATAAGTGTAATAGTACCGGTTTATAACGGAAAAGAGACGCTGGTCCGCTGTGTACAGAGCCTTCGAAACCAGACTTATGAAGATCTGGAGATTATTCTGGTGGATGACGGCTCCACAGACGGTTCCGGAGCGCTCTGCAGCGCTCTGTCCCGGGAGGATGCCCGGATCCGCGTGATCCGGAAAGAAAACGGAGGCGTTTCCTCCGCCAGAAACAGAGGGATCGAGGCGGCAAAGGGAGAATATGTTCTGTTTATGGACAGCGATGATTATATGGAACCGGTCATGGCAGAAAAGATGCTGGAAGGCATAGGAGAGGATGACATCGCTATCTGCGGTTTTCATCATCATTATCAGGGAAGAGATGTTCTGCGGATTCCGGAGGTGCCTGGGCAGAGCGGGGAAGAAAATTTTCTTTCCCTATACGGACAGGGATTTCTGAATATGCCCTGGAACAAGCTGTATCGGCGCGAACTGATGGGAAGCTTTGATGAAAGCCTGAGCCTGGGGGAAGATCTGCTGTTCAATCTGGATTATCTGCGCCGGGCAGACGGGATTTCCGTGGTCAAGGAAGCTCTGTGCCATTACATCCAGGATGATACAGGCGTGAGTCTTTCATCCCGGAAAAGGACAGACCGGCTGGAGCTGGCAAAACGGATTTGGAGAGAGACACGGGCCTTTTACCGGGAATTATCCGGACATGAGGATGAGAGCGGGATCATCAATGGCAGGCTGATTCAGGAGGTTTTGGATATGGTGGAGGCCCTGCCCTTTGACGAAGAGAAGACAAAGAAGGAGAAGCTGGCCATCATTTCCGGCTTCTGTAAGGACGCTGAGCTTACGGAAGCGGCAGAGAACGCGGCCTTGAAGGCTTTGGATTATAAGGCGGTCCATTTCTGCATGAGCAGGGGCTGGTTCCGGCGGGCTTATGACCTCTGCGAGTTGAGGGCGGCTCTGGTGCGGAGCAGGCAGAAAGCGGCAGAGCAGGCCTCGGAAAAGGCCAAAGAAACAGAAAATCCATAGGAATCAGGATAGGAAAGATGGATAAAAAGGAAGAGAAAAGCGAAAGAGATCTGATATCGGTCATTATTCCCGTTTACCGGGTAGAGAATTATCTGAAGCGCTGTGTGGATTCTGTGCTTGCGCAGACCTATTCGCATATGGAGATTATTCTGGTGGACGATGGCTCGCCTGACGAATGTCCCCGGATCTGCGACGCCTATGCGGAGGCGGACAGCAGAGTCCGGGTGATTCATCAGGAAAATGCCGGCCTTTCCGGAGCCAGAAACACAGGGATCGAGGCGGCAGAAGGCTCTTATCTGGCCTTCGTGGATTCGGATGATTACCTGGCGCCAGGTTTTTTGGAAAGCCTGTACCGGGCCTGCCGGGAGACGGGCAGTGATTTGAGTGTCTGCCGGTGGGAATATGTTAAGGGAGAAGAAATCCCCCAGCGCGGAACAGGAGAAGTGGCTGTGTACACTGGACGGGAGATGCTGGAGAAGCTGTACTGTCCGGATGGGGCCTATTTCGTGGTGGCATGGAACAAGCTTTACCGGAAGGAACTGTTTGAGGAGATCCGCTATCCTCTGGGACGGATTCACGAGGATGAGGCGGTCACTTACCGGATCTATGACCGGGCAGAGCGGGCGGCCTATGTGGATTCCTCCCTTTACGGATATTTTGTCGCGCCCTCCAGCATTACAAGAGGATTCAATCCGAAACGGATGGACTGGGTGACGGCAGTGGCGGAGCGGATGGATTATTTTGAAAACAAGGGATACCGGGAGCTGATGGTGCCGGGGCTTCAGGCCTTTGCGGACGGCAGCATTGATATTTATTTCGGGCTGCGGGATTTTCTTCCGGGAAGCCAGGCACAGCAGGAGCAGATCCGTTCCTATGTGAGACAGGGCCTCCGCCGGGTGCGCGCCTACGGCAGATTTCCCCTGCGCACAGAGATTGGCTACCGGCTGTTTCTGGCCTGTCCGGGAATTTATCGAAAGCTTTTAAATCGGGTGAAGAGTGAAAATGGAAAACAATAAGAAGGATCAGTATAAAATCAGCGTCATTGTGCCGGTCTATAATGTGGAGCAGTACCTGAAAAAGTGTGTGGACAGTATTCTGGCTCAGACAGAAAAGAATCTGGAGATCATTCTGGTGGACGACGGTTCCACGGACAGCTCCGGACATATTTGTGATGAGTATGCGTCTCAGTACAGACAGATACGCGTACATCATAAGAAAAACGGAGGGCTGACCTCTGCCTGGAAGGCCGGTCTTGTGCTGGCTTCTGGGGAATACACCGGTTTTGTGGACAGTGATGACTGGATTGATCCGGATATGTACGAAAGAATGCTGGATCTGGCGGAACAGGAGCAGGCGGATATGACAATCTGCGGCCTGGTCTTTGATTTTGAGGATCCCAAAATCCACAAGCGGGAAGAAATCTCGAATTTCACCCAGGAGGTTTACAGCCGCAGAGAGGTGGAGAATCTGTTTCCCACTCTTCTGAATGACGGGTATTTTTTCGGGCGCAGGCTGCAGGCGGCCCGGGTCACGAAGCTTTTCCGCACGGAGCTTCTGCGGGAAAACGCCAAATACTGCGATGAGAGAGTGTCAGTGGGAGAGGATCTGCAGATTACGTTTCCGGTATTTCTGGACACCCGGAAGCTCTGCGTGGTCCAGAATTTTTATCCTTACCATTATCGGATCAACAATCAGTCCATTACAGGAAAATATGACAGCGGCTATATGGATAAGGTTCGTCTGCTGGCCAGCCGTCTTCTGGAAATCAGCAGAGATAAAAACGTGTATGATTTTACGCCCCAGATCCGCAATGATTTCCTGAGCATGACGGTGCTGGCTGTGAAGAATGAGATTTACCGGAATTACCGGGCAGGCCGGCGGACAGTCACAGCCAATGTGCGGAGGATCTGCGAGGATCCCCAGGTGCGGGAGGCGCTGGAAAACCATACGATGGATAAGCTGTCCATATCGATCCGGCTTTATCTCTGGCTGATGAAAAAGGGGCATTATGGGCTCTGTTACTGGCTGGTGCTGGTTTTCTTTAAGGTGAATTCCTGGATGGGAAGAGAATATAAAAGACAGTAATAAAGATAATTTACGACAATGCAGACCGTGGGAAGCGGGCAAATCTTTTTTGAATTTGCGCCTCTTCCCACGGTTTTTGCATGCAGAATGCTTTGGAATCAGGAAAGAAGAATCCGGTCGTTGTCCAGCTCATGGCCCGCGCCTTCCTTAAAACGGCGCAGAAGCTGTTCCACGGACATATTCTTCCGTTCTTCACCGCCCACATCCAGCACGATATTTCCGTCTGCCATCATCAGAGTACGGTTGCCCAGCTCCAGAGCCTGCTTCATGTTATGCGTGATCATCAGGCAGGTGATTTTCTGCTTTGCCACGATGGTTTTTGTCAGCTCCAGAACCTTTTCTGCTGTGGCCGGGTCCAGAGCCGCCGTGTGCTCATCCAGAAGAAGGAGACGCGGGGGCACCAGGGTGGCCATCAGAAGCGTCAGCGCCTGACGCTGTCCGCCGGAGAGCAGGCCCACCGGCTGTTTCATCCGGTCCTCCAGTCCCATATGGAGAAGTGACAGCCTTTCCCGGAACAGGGCCTTATCCCGTTTGGAAATCCGGGCGAAGGGAGCGCTTCCCTTGGTGGAACGTAAGTATGCCAGGGCGAGATTTTCCTCGATGGTCATGCCCGGAGCAGTACCCTTTAAGGGGTCCTGGAACAGGCGGCCTATCATGCGGCTGCGCTGGTACTCCGGGAGAAAGGTGAGATTCTGGCCATCCAGCAGAATCGTGCCCTCATCCACATAAAATACGCCTGCAATGGCATTGAACAGGGTGGATTTTCCGGCGCCGTTGGACCCGATGATAGTCACGAAATCTCCCGCGTCCAGATGAAGGGACAGACCGGAAAGAGCCTTTTTGGCATTGACGGTTCCCGGGTTGAAGGTTTTGGAAATAGAACGGATATCCAGCATGCTTATCGTCCTCCTTTCTGGCGTGCGGCCATTTTACGCTTCTGGAACGCAGCCCAGTTTTTGATGGTGGGGAATGCGATTGCCAGCGCCACGATGACAGCGGTAGCCAGCCGGAGTCCCTGAACCGGCATAATCTTTGTGTAAAGCACGATAGCGTAAATGAAACGGTAAATGATGGATCCCACCACGGCAGCCACGGCTCCCTTCAGCACGCTGCGCCGTCCGAGCACAGTCTCGCCGATGATCAGGCAGGCCAGGCCGATGACCACGATTCCGGTGCCGCCGTTGATATCAGCGGTGTTCTGATACTGTCCCACCATGGCTCCGGAAAGAGCGGTCAGGGAGTTGGAAATGCACAGCCCTACCGTAATGGTAAAGGTGGGGTTGATGGAGGAAGCCCGTACCATATCAATATTGTCGCCTGTGGCCCGGATGGACAAGCCGAGTCTGGTTCCCAGGAAGAGCACCAGCAGCACACCGGCCAGAACCGTGATAAAACCGGCCAGCAGAGCCTCATACCACTGACCGCCGATTCCGGTCTCTCTGAACAGGGAAAAGATTGTGTCGTCCTTCAGAAGGCTCACATTGGCGCTCCAGTCCATAACCATCAGGTTGATGGTGTAAAGCCCCATATTGGTTACGATGCCGGCCAGGATGGACGGAACGCCCAGGCGGGTCTGCAGAAATGCCGTGACAAAACCGGCGCAAATCCCCGCAAACATGGCTGCGGGGACAGCGAGAAACGGGTGTCCCGACGCAGCCATCGTAACAGAGACAGCAGCGCCGAGAACGAAACATCCGTCGGTGGTCATATCGGCAATATTCAGAATTCGGAAGCTCAGGAACAGGGCCATGGGTATGAGCGCATACAGGAATCCCAGTTCCAGGGCAGTTTGCAGAATGTACAGCACAGAACATTACCTCCAATTAATATCAGAAATTATTCTTCCGTGGTCTGAACCTCAACCACTTCACCCATATCAGAGAATACGGAGTAATCGATGCCCAGAGTTTCGGCGGTCTCAGTATTTACTGTGATAATGCCGCCCTCTGACAGATAATAATCCTCCAGGCCGTCCATGCCTTCTGTGATGGCAGTGTAGGCCAGGTCAGCGGTCTCAGTTCCAAGATCCGTATAGTTTACGCCGCAGGTGGCAAAAGCTCCGTTGCGGACAAAGGAGTCAGCTCCCGTGTAGTGGGGGATACCGGCATTTGCCAGATCCTGATAGATGGCAAGCTCGGCAGCCATAATTACATTGTCTGTGGGAGTGAAGACTGCGTCTACGCCGTCCGCGATAAGGATGGAAGCCGCAGAGATGACTTCGTCATTGGTGTTGGCTGTCTGCTCGGTATAGGAGATGCCTTTTTCCTCCAGATAAGCCTTTGCGTCCGCGATGGGCTTTGTGGAGTTGGTCTCAGACAGGGAGTAGAGAAGGCCCACATTCTGCACATCCGGGTTGGCCGCCAGCATCATATCCAGGATGAAATCGGTATTCAGGGCGTCGCTGGTTCCGGTCACATAATCGATGCCGGTCATTTCAGCTGCCTCCGGATCGGAGATGGCCGCGTAAACCACAGGGGTCTGGGTATCTTCCGCGCACACAGCCATAACCTGGGCTGCCAGAGTAGCTATGGGGATAATGGCGTCCACGCCGTCCGCAATGGCCTGATCACCAATCTGCTTTAAGGTAGTCTGGTCATTCTGGCCGGAGTAGACTTCATAATTGATGGTAATATTGTTTTCCGCGGCAATGGCATCCAGCTCTGCGGCCACAGCGTTCGCGATCTCATCAAGAGAAGCGTGGTCCATCTGCTTTACAATGGCAATATTGTATTCCGCGCCATCGGCTGAGCCGGTTTCCGCGTCCTGAAGTTCTCCGGTTTCCTCCGCTGCCTCTGAGGAAGTATCAGAAGTGTCACTGGCAGAATTAGTTCCGCCGGAGCAGCCGGTCATGGAAAATACAAGCGCGGCTGCGCATCCAAGGGCCATCAGTTTCTTCAGTGTGTTCTTTTTCATAACGTCATTCTCCATTCTTTTAGATTTAGGCGGCAGATGTGGCGGCTGTCTTGCCGGGACAGCGGCTGGAAAAGAGCTTCGCGGCGTTTTTTTCGAAAATGGAAGTTTCGGAAATAAAAAAACGCTTCTGTCCCCATCATGGGACAAAAGCGAAAGCTTCTGCGATACCACCCAAATTGACATTTCCCGGGAAATGTCCGCTCGCTACACGTACCATCATACGTGCCCCGATGGATAACGGGTGGGGTCCCGTCAGCCCCTACTTGGAATACTCCGTTCAAAGCCGCCCTCCGAAGCCCATTCACCAGCTGTCTCACATCCCGTTTCCACCCTCCGGGACTCTCTGTGGCTTAACGTCCGCCAGTTACTATTCTTCTTCACAGGTTTTCATGTATAACGTTACTGGTATTATATGCGCTTCCTGGGCGGTTTGTCAACAGCTTTTTGGTAAAAAATCCAGATCAGAAGACTCAGGAATGAGAGAACACTGACGCACAGGCCGGCTTTTTTGTCCGGGACTTCCAGGCGGAGGCGTACCTCATGCTCTCCGGCGGGCAGTCTGGCGCCGGCAAAGGCTTCGTTCACAGTGATAAGCTCCGCCGGTTCTCCATCGATCAGAAGGGACATGCCATTTTGTCTGGGAATGGAGGTCACAAGCCAGGTGTCCGAGGAGACTTCCGCCCGGCAGGCGAAAAATTCCCCGGCGGAGGGTTCCAGAGCTTCCACGGGCGTCCAGGATTTTTCCGAGAAAATGTCTGCGGGCAGCAGGCCGAAGCGGATATTTTTCAGTGTATACCGGCCCTTGGACAGGCTGATTTCCAGAGTGTCGAGTCCCTTTTCTGATGTGGTGAGAAACTGATACTGGAAACAGCGGTTTCCGTTGGGGTAGGGAGCGTTTCCGGCGGAGAGCTTGTTCTTTATGCCGTTTATAGTTATGACCACTGCCTTACCGGTGTGGTTTTCCACCTCAAACTGCAGAAGCAGAAGCCGCTGTTTCAGGGGCTTTCGAAAGGTGATGGAAAGGCGGCTGTCCTCTTCTGCGGTGATTTCATAGTTTTCCTCATCAGAACCTGTTTTCTGTATTTTTACGGATGAGGGCACCCGGATGCCGGACAGGGAGGGATAAAAAGAGTGTATTTGGGATTCACATTCTGTCCTGGCGGCGGGGACTTCGGAGAAAGGAAGGGAAGCGGTAAGGACAGGGGTATTTTCCGCTGCTTCCTCCGGGACGATGGTGAAGCGGGTCAGAGCCTCGGCCTGTTTCCAGCCGCTTAAGGTGTGGAACTCTGAGGAAGACAGGGTGTCGTCTGTCAGGTAAACCACGGGCAGTACGGATGGATTTTCGCAAACTGTGGTTTTCCCATCATTCATAAGCACGCGGTATCCGTCAGGCACCTGGTCCGCGGGCGTCTCCAGATAACGGATTCCCATAAAATGAAGCAGAAACGGGTTTCCGGCGGCCAGAATCGCCAGGCGGTTATTGATCTGAATGGGCGTTTTCAGCAGGTCATAGTACACGCGGGAGTATGCGTTATTGTAGACGGAAGAGTACATGGTGCTTTTCCATCTGGAGGCGGAGGCGTCCGCGTTGCCCTTTGCCAGGGGCTGGGACAGAGAATCAAAACGGTAAAGAGGCTCTGTATCCGCAGCCGGAACAGCCGTGGAAAGGGCAGATGCCATCTGTTCCTCCGTTACAAAGTCTTCCGTGGAAGCAGAGTGCAGGAAGAAAAGAAAGGGCATTACAAAAAGAAGAGGGAGGACTGCGCCTGCCGGCTTTCCGGTCTTCTTTTCTGAAAAGGAGCGCAGCAGAAGCACTGCCGCCAGAAGGAGAAAAAAGTCGCACAGCACCAGGCCGCGGAAGCTTTTGGGCAGATACTGCAGGGCTACGGCCGCCATGGGAAGAAAAGGCCAGAGATTCCAGAGAGCTTTGCCGGACCGCAGGTCTGCCAGCAGCCGGGCGCCATGGAGCAGAAGCAGCGGGAGAAACGGAATCAGGATTTTGGCCCGGGCATAAAGGGTGGCGTTCAGCAGGTAGGAGGCGCCGCCCCAGACCATCAGGATGAGAAAAATCAGGCTGTCTCTCCGGTATTTTTTCAGGCCAAGGCCCAGAAAGATCAGATAAAGCGCCAGCATGGTGAGCCCCAGGCCGTAAGGGCTGTAGAGCAGGGAGCTTAAATTTCCGAAAAAGGTGAGAAATCCTCTGGAGGCTTCCGCGGAAGCTCTGTGGTGTTCCAGAATGACAAGGCCTGTGGGGAGCAGCAGAGCCGCAGACAGGCCGGCGGCCAGGAAGGAGGCCCCAAGCCAGGGCTTCCAGAAAGCCCGGCCGGATTTCTGATACCAGTACCAGCCCACTGCCAGAAAACAGGCCGGGGCATAGTAAAAGCTGTGCAGGCAGATCAGCAGCAGAAAAAACGGGAGCATGGGATGCATGCGCCCGGGTTTTTTCTGGACAGCCAGCAGTGACAGAATCAGAAAGGGCATGTAATTAATGAACATCAGCTGTCTGTGGGTATGAAAAAAACAGGAAGCTGTGAGAAAGAGCAGGCTTCCTGCAAAAGCATTCAGCGAAGAAAGATTTTCCCGGCGCAGCCAGAGGTAAAACAGCAGCACTGCCGCCAGATAACCGGCAAGAGAATAGAAAATCAGAATCTGATACATGGGAATGGAGGGCAGCAGGCAGCCGATCAGAATGTCCGGCCGCAGATACCCATAGTAGGAAAACTGAAAGCCGTTGCTTCCTCCTCCCAGAGGAAGAATGTCCGGCAGCAGGGTCTTCTGCTCCAGACAGGCAGTGCGGATGGTTTCAGCCAGGGCCGCGTGCTGGCTGAGCCAGTCTGTATTGGAACCATAGACGCAGCCAGAGGGCAGAGACAGAAAAATAAGCAGCACAAAAAGCCCTGCAAGAAGCAGAGGCGGAATGTATTTTTTCATGAGTTGTCATCTCCTGCTATCACTTTTTCGATTCCCCGCATATCCGCGGCAATGTCCGTAAAGGAACTCCAGTAGCTGCCGATCAGCTTATCAGTGGCAGCCAGGCAGTACAGGTCAAGGAGGGCATCGTGCATGCCTTCCACGGAATTCCGGTCAATGGTCCGGCTCTGATTGCTTAAGATCTTTCCGGGAAATTCTCTGCGCAGCAGATCCTCCTCCGCCTGGTCATCGGTGGCCAGGAAGAAACGGCTTTCCGGATGCTCCGCCAGCTCCTTTTTCATTTCAGCGATAAACTGCTCTGTGGTGCTTTTCCCCATGGAGACCGCATTGTCTGTGCGGCGGATGTGGACGCCCACACAGCGGGGAGCGAAATCCTTCGTAAAGGAATCGATGCGTTTCCGCAGAGCCGGGGTGGGTACGTAAAGGCTGTAGTCGTGGGAGGGATAGAAATGCTCCCAGGTAAACAGATAGATCCGCCTGCCGAGAGATTGATAAAAGTCATCGTTCAAGACACCGTCCGTCTTGTTGTTCAGGATATCCTCATTGCCGAAACGCTGTCCGGAGGTAGCCTGGTACCAGAGCTTCCGGGGGTCCTTCAGAGAACGGATATTGATGATTTTAATGTCCGGATCTGTGACCGGAAGGAACAGATCCTCGAAGGCGCAGTTCAGCTCCGGACACAGATACCAGAGCACCACAAGCTTTTCTTTTCTGCGCTTTGCAAGCTCCCGCGCGGAATTAATTACCCTTATTCTATTGCATAAAC
Organism: uncultured Merdimonas sp.; assembly: GCA_944375745.1. Classification (GTDB taxonomy): domain Bacteria; phylum Bacillota; class Clostridia; order Lachnospirales; family Lachnospiraceae; genus Laedolimicola. The sequence goes on along the minus strand of CALWAV010000026.1, from coordinate 18,213 downwards.
CGCCTGAAGGTTGTATTATTACCATAGTGTATCCTGCCGTAGCCACGCACAGCAGTACGGTGCGTCTGCGGCCGCCTTTCTGAATTCATTGGATGTATTATATCATTACATAAAAACACAGACAAGGGAGAAGTTATGAAACCGCAGAAAATCAAGAACCTGTTTCTGAGACAGAGCTGCCAGGACGCCTGGGAAGAGTATGAAAAGTCTCTCACAAAGAAATACTTTATTCAATGGGACTATGTGATCCTGACAGCTTCCAACGAGGAACAGGCAGCGGCCTATCAGGCCCAGATAGACAGGCGGCTTTCCATGGGAAGGCTTCCGTCTGAGACAGTCTACAAGGTGCTTCCGGATCCGGAGGGAAAGCGGGTAGGGTCAGGAGGAGCCACCTTCCATGTGATGAAATATTTAAGTGAGCAGGGAGAAGGAGAGAATCTGTTCCGGGGAAAACGGATTCTTGTCATCCATTCCGGCGGAGATTCCAAGCGGGTGCCTCAGTATTCTGCCTGTGGAAAGCTGTTTTCTCCGGTGCCCAGAGAGCTTCCGGACGGACGGCGCTCCACACTTTTTGACGAATTTATGATCGGCATGGCCGGCATGCCGGCCCGTTTCCGTGAAGGAATGCTGGTGCTGTCCGGCGATGTGCTTCTGCTTTTCAACCCGCTGCAGATTGATTTCACATTCCGGGGAGCTGCCGCCATCTCCATCAAGGAGGATGTGGAGACGGGAAAGGATCACGGCGTATTTCTCGGAGACGGAAAGGGCTATGTGGGAAACTTTCTCCACAAGCAGAGTGAGGAACAGCTTCGGGCTCTGGGCGCGGTCAATGAGCACGGGGCGGTGGACCTGGACACAGGCGCCATTATGCTGGACTGCGATCTGCTGGAAAGCCTGTTTTCCCTGATTGGAGAAAAGGGACGCATCGTCCCGGAGAAATACGGCCGCTTTGTAAATGAAAAGGCGCGTATCAGCTTTTACGGAGATTTCCTGTATCCGCTGGCTTCCCGGTCTACGTTTGAACAGTATCTGAAGGAGAAGCCGGAGGGAGAATTCTGTGAAGAGCTTTTAAGCTGCCGCCGGGATATCTGGGAGGTCCTTCATCCTTATTCTCTGAAGCTTCTGTGTCTGTCACCGGCCCAGTTCATCCATTTTGGCACCTCGAGGGAGCTTCTGCGCCTGGTGACGGAGGATATCGAGAATTACGAGTTCCTGGACTGGAAGCGCCAGGTGCTGGGCGTGGAGGAAGAAGAAAGCCCCTGCGCCTGCAGCAGCAGCTATATTGAGAGAGGATCCTGTGTGGCAGCTTCTTCCTATATAGAAGACAGTTATATTTACAGCGGAACGAAGGTGGAAGAGGGCTGCGTGATTTCAGCGGTGACCCTGCGGGGAGAGCAGATCCCGGCCCATACGGTTCTTCACGGCCTGAAGCAGAAGGATGGCAGCTTTGTGATCCGGGTCTATGGAGTAAATGACAATCCCAAGGGGACGGTGGAGGAAAAAGCCCCCTTCCTGGGAGGTACCCTGGAAAGCTTTTTAAAGACGGCCGGCTTGAAGCCGGAGGAGGTCTGGGACACAGGAGACCATTCCCTTTGGACGGCGAAGCTTTATCCGGCCTGCAGTTCCATCGGTGAGGCGGTCCATGCCTCCATGGAGATGCTGGAGCTGGCAGCAGGAAACGATGGCCATGCAGAGGCCTATCGTTCCAGAAAACGCTTAAGTCTCAGGGAAAGCTTTGAAGGGGCGGATGTGAAGGAAATCGAGGCCTGGCAGGAAAAGCTGGGCACTCAGGTGCGGATCGCCCGTTTCCTGCTGGCCCTGGAGCGAAGGGAAAGCGTAGAAGAGGCGGGAGCCGTCTTCGGAAACCGGGGCGTCACTCCGGACCAGGTGGAAAAGCTTCGGAACATTGCGGAGAAATCAGAGTTTGGCATCCGGATGCGGATTTATTATTATCTGTCCCGGCTTACCAAAGGGCAGGTGAGCGAGGATCTGGAAAACCAGTGCTTCCGCTATATCTGCGACAGTCTTTATGAGGCAGGCCTTGAGGGCCTGGCCAGGGACGGGGCATACCATATCACGGAAAAGGAAATCACCGTGGAGCTTCCGATCCGGGTGAATTTCGGCGGAGGCTGGTCTGATACGCCGCCCTACTGCAATGAGCATGGAGGCACCGTTCTGAATGCGGCCGCGAAGCTGAACGGCATCTGCCCGGTGGTGGTGACAGTAAAGCGGATCGAAAAGCCCTGCATCGCCCTGGCAAGCACGGATTCCGGGGCCTACGATGAGTTCACGGATCTGAAAAAGCTTCAGAGCTGCCGGGATCCCTTTGATACCTATGCCCTTCACAAGGCAGCCCTTCTGGCCTGCGGAATCATTCCCCTGACGGAAGAGGTGCCCTTTGAGAGTATTCTGGAAAAGCTGGGCGGCGGCCTTTACCTGTCCACGGCAGTGAAGGGAATTCCGAGAGGCTCAGGACTGGGTACCAGCAGCATTCTGGCTGGTGCCTGCGTGAAGGCGCTGTTTCAATATATTGGAAAAGAAATCACAGAGAATGAGCTTTATTCCTGCGTTCTGTGCATGGAGCAGCTCATGAGCACAGGAGGCGGCTGGCAGGATCAGGTGGGAGGCCTGACGAACGGAGTCAAGCTGATTACCACAAAGCCCGGACTGAAGCAGAATATCCGGGTGCAGCATCTGAATATTCCTGAGGAAGCCATGCAGGAATTAAAAGACCGGTTTGTTCTGATTTATACGGGACAAAGACGTCTTGCCCGGAATCTGCTTCGGGAAGTGGTGGGAGGCTATATCGGTTCCAGCCCCAATTCCCTGGAGGTGCTTTATGAGATTCAGAGGGTGGCTGTGCTGATGAAGTTTGAGCTGGAGAAGGGCAATATCGACGGCTTCGCAAGGCTTCTCGACCAGCACTGGGAGCTGTCAAAGCGGCTGGACGCCGGCAGCACCAATACCTGCATTGACCAGATCTTTTTAAGCTGTGAGGATCTGCTTTCGGCCAGAATGATCTGCGGAGCGGGAGGCGGAGGCTTCCTTCAGGCTATCCTGAAAAAGGGATGCACGAAAGAGGAACTTCGGGAACGGATCCGCAGCGTGTTCCAGGAAAGCGGTGTGGATGTCTGGGACTGCGAACTGATATAAAGCCGCTATGATTCGCAGCTGCTTCAGATCCGGCAGCAGATGTGCCGTGCCGGCACGTAAGCAGCTGCTGCCGGGGCTGAAACCGGACTGTGAATTCTAACGGCAGAAATGAGGAAAAACTATGAACGAACTGGCAGTGCGGGCGGCATGGTCCCTGCCGAAGGTAATCTGGTGGAAAATCAAATACGGAGGGAGATTCCAGGCTCCCCTGGTGCAGTCATTTGGGAAACATACGGAGCTTCATCTGGATAAGCGGGCGGAAGTTTCGCTCGGAAAGGAGACGGTATCCCGTTTCGGCCTGTTTATCCGGGCGGAGGGCGGAACCCTTTCCATAGGGGACAAGTGTTTCTTCAATACCCATGTGAGCATCACCTGTATGGAGCGGATCCGCATCGGTGACAGATGCCAGATCGCCAACAATGTGGTGATCGTGGATCATGATCATGATTACCGGAAAGGCTGGGGCGCGTACCGGACTGCTCCGGTGGAGATAGGAGACGATGTGTGGATCGGGGCGAACGCAGTGATTCTGAAAGGAAGCAGAATCGGAGATGGAGCCGTCATCGCCGCAGGAGCTGTGGTCCGGGGGCAGGTGGATGCCCACAGCGTGTATCTGGGCATCGGAAAAGAGCAGAAGCCCATAAAGACAGAGAATACTGAGAAAAGCGAAGGCACGGAGGTGGCAGGGTGAAGGTATTGCAGATCAACACCGTCTGTGGAAGCGGAAGCGTAGGACGCATCACAGTGGATATTGCCCACACCCTGGAGCGTGCCGGGGATGAATGCAGAATCGCCTACGGCAGGAGAAAGGCTCCGGAAGGCGTGGACAGCTGGCGTTTCGGCACAGACGCAGATATGGCCTTTCATGTGCTGCACACGTTTTTTAAGGGAGAGCACGGTTTCGCCTCGGGAAAACAGACGGCCAGGCTGATAGAAGGAATCAGACAGTGGGACCCGGATATTATCCACCTTCACAATCTTCACGGATTCTATCTGGATACGGAGCAGCTCTTCGGGTATCTGCGCCAGGCGGGAAAGCCGGTGGTGTGGACCCTCCACGACTGCTGGGCTTTTACGGGCCACTGCGCCTATTTTGACTATGCGGGCTGTGATAAATGGAAGACGCTCTGCCATGACTGCCCCCAGCATCGCAGCGCCTATCCCTATGCTCTGTTCAAAGATAACTCGGAGCAGAATTATCTCCGGAAAAAACGGATGCTGAAGGAGCAGCCCATTCCGGATATGACGCTGGTGACGCCCTGCAGGTGGCTGGCCGGACTGGTAAAGCAGTCTTTTCTTATGGATTATCCGGTCCGGGTGATCTATAATGGGATCGATTTGAGCCGTTTTCACCCGGAGGCGGCTGGAGATCTGCGGGTAAGACTTGGCCTGGAAGGAAAATATGTGATTCTGGGCGTGGCCAATATGTGGGAAAAGCGGAAGGGCTATCCCTATTTTCTGGAGCTGGCGGAAAGGCTGGGAAAGGAATACCAGGTCATTCTCATAGGCCTGGACAAAAAGAAACAGAAGTCCCTTCCTCCCGGGGTTATGGGACTTGCCAGGACAGAAAGCGTGGAAGAGCTTGCCGCTTACTATTCCATGGCGGATGTGTATGTGAACGCTACGCTGGAGGACAACTTCCCCACCACAAATCTGGAGGCTCTGGCCTGCGGCACGCCGGTAATTACCTTTGCCACCGGGGGCAGTGTGGAGTCCGTGGACGCTTCCTGCGGGAAAATCGTGCCCAAGGGAGACCTGGAGGCTCTGGCAGAAGCGGTCCGGGAGCTTCAGAGGGAACCGGATAAAACGGAAGCCTGCCTGCGGAAAGCGGCCTTCTATGATAAAAACGACAGGTTTCAGGAGTACCTGGAGCTGTACAGGAGTCTTTTGAAAAAATGAACATGGAAAAACCAAAGGTTTCGGTCATCACCGCAACCTACAACGACAAGGAAAACCTGCGGCGGATTATCCGGCAGGTCAGCGCTCAGGATTACGAAAATATCGAATATATTATTGTGGACGGAGGATCCTCTGACGGGACGATGGAAGTCATCCGGGAAGCGGAAGGGATCTTCGGAGAGCGTCTGAAATGGATCTCGGAGCCGGACAAGGGCATTTACGACGCGCTGAACAAGGGCATCCGCCTGTCCACGGGAGAAATCCTGGGCTGCTGCTTCGATGAGTACGCAGGGCCGGACGTGATTTCCAAAATGGTGGATATCATGGAGCGGGAGCAGACAGACGGCGTCCACGGGGACCTGTATTATATGGACGGGGACCGGATTGTGCGCCGGTGGCACCAGGGCCAGGGAAGCATCCGTTTCGGCTGGATGCCGGGACATCCCACCCTGTATCTGCGCAAAAGCGTCTATGACACCTTCGGGCTCTATAAAACAGATTACCGCATTTCGGCGGACTATGAGTTCATGATCCGGATTCTGAAGGACGGAAAGGTCCGTCTTTCCTATCTGCCGGAGGTTCTGATCTACATGTCCCACGGAGGCACCAGCACAAACAGCCTGGGCGCCTACCTGGCGGGAATGAAGGAGGGACACAGGGCTCTTAAGGAAAACGGCGTGCATTTTGCCTGGTTTACGGATCTGTGCCGGACTTTCAGAGTACTTGCGCAGTTTGTGAAAAAGAAGTAAGATAGAAAGAACACAAAAGTAAGGAGAACTACAGATGAGTTGTCTGGTGATTATTCCTGCGTACAATGAAGAGGAAAATATTGTGCGCGTGGTAGAAAATCTGAAGAACAATTATCCCATGTATGACTATGTGGTGATCAATGACGGCTCTTCAGATGACACAGCCCGAATCTGCAGAAAGAAGGGGTATGAGCTGGTGGACCTTCCCGTAAATCTGGGACTTGCGGGAGCTTTTCAGACGGGCCTGAAGTATGCTTACCGCAAGGGCTATGATTACGCGATTCAGTTTGACGCGGACGGACAGCACAGGGCAGAGTATATCGGCCCCATGCTGGAAAAGATAGAAGAGGGGTATGACATTGTCATCGGTTCCCGGTTTGTAACGGAGAAAAAGCCTCATTCCCTGCGGATGATTGGCAGCAGGCTGATTGCCATTGCCACAAGACTTACCACTGGCAAGAAGGTGAAGGATCCCACCTCCGGCATGAGAATGTTCAATAAGAAAATGATTGCGGAGTTTGCCCTGAACTTAAATTATGGCCCTGAGCCGGATACCATTTCCTATCTGCTGAAGCAGGGGGCCACCATTGCGGAGGTCCAGGTACAGATGGATGAACGGATCGCGGGAGAAAGCTATCTGAATATTACAAAATCCATGATGTATATGATGAGAATGCTGATGTCCATTCTGTTTATACAGAACTTTAGAAAGCGCAGGGAGGTGAAGGAACGATGACTCCGGTATTCCGGATTATTCTGATTGTGGTGTCGCTTCTGACGACTTATTATATTCTGAAAAGAATCCGTCAGTCCAAGCTGCAGATTGAGTATGCTATTTTCTGGATTCTTTTTGCGGGCGTGCTGATTATCTTCAGCCTGTTTCCGTGGCTGGTGAGCATGTTCACCAGACTGATAGGGATGCAGCTGCCTGTAAACTTTATATTCATGTTTTTTATCTTTGTGCTGCTGGTAAAAATGTTCCTGATGACCATTGAGCTGTCCGCCCTGGAAAATAAGGTCAAGGATTTGACCCAGGAGCTGGCTCTGGAAGAGAAGGACCGGCTGGACGAGCAGAAAGAAAGAGTAAGAGGAGAAGAACTTGGAAACGATTTATAAGACGGCGGATCGGCTGTGGAGCAGCTTCGTAAACTGGCTGAAGGAAGAGAAGAACCACGCACGTTTTATTGTGGTATGTTTTGTCATAAGTCTGATTCCTCTTCTGGTTTTAAGCTTTTACAACCATCCTGCCATGGATGATTTTAACTATGGAATCCTGACCAGGCACGCTTTGCTGGAAAACAAAGGCCTGGCTGTGATACCGGCGGTGCTGAAGGCAGCCGTGCAGCGGGCAGTGAATCTGTGGCACAGCTGGCAGGGAACCTATACCTTTGCCATTGTGGCGGCTCTGCGGCCTTCGATTATTACAGAGCGGATTACTTTTATCCAAACCTTTATTCTGATAGGCCTGTTTACAGGCTGTATTATGTATTTCTGCCGGGTGATGCTGCACAGACTGCTGGGCCTGTCAAAGGCTGTGGCCACAGTGACCGCCTGTGTGGTGATTACGCTCTGCATTCAGTATGTGCCTATTGGAGTGGAGGCCTTTTACTGGTGGAACGGAAGCGTGGGATATACGGGATTCTTTTCTGTGATGCTGGCCTTTTTCGGGCTGCTGGCAGACTCTCTGCACAGAGAAAAGATTTCCGCAAAGCGTATGATCGGCCTGATTCTGCTGACAGTGCTGCTGGCAGGAGGCATGTATCCCATAGCGCTGCTGACAGCTGTTATGCTGTTTTTCTTTGCCGTTGACGTTCTGGCAGGGAAAAAATACGGAAAAAAGATGAAGATTCAGGCTGCTGCGCTGTTTCTTATCTATATCCCGGCCTTTGCCTTAAGCCTCGCGGCGCCGGGAAATGCCAGACGGCAGGCCTTTTTCCAGCATCGTACGCCCTTTGAGGCGATCTATAAATCCTATACGAAATCGCTGGAGTACATGTACACGGAAGCCATGAATGTGGTGATTGTGCTGGTGATCTTTGCACTGTTTCTGTATATGCTGTGGAAGCTGGGAAATACGAAATTTTCTTTCCGGTGCCCGCTTTTGTTTACGTTTGTGACCTACAGCATGGTAGTAGTGATGTGGGTGCCCGGAATCTATGCGGTGCGCTATATTTCAGGAGGACGTTATTATGATATCCTCTACTACGGAGTGATTCTGTTCTGGGCGGCAAACGCGGTCTACTACGCGGGCTGGCTGCGGCGGCAGTGCGAGAAATGCGGCGATGAAATTCTGGGCCTTTTGAAAAAGGCTGTACCGGCCATGCTGGCCGCGGCGGGAATCGGCTGCGCGGTTCTGGGAATCTGGAAGATCGATATTGTGACGGATCTGGAGGAGATTACCACGGCTACAGCGCTGAAATCTCTGGTTTACGGAGAGGCGCAGGTGTATGACCGGGAAATCCGGGAGAGAGAAGCCCTTTACAATGACCCGGATGTGAAGCGGGTAGTAGTAGACGAGGTTACATACCGGCCGGAGCTTCTCTATTACGGAACACTGACCACAGACCCAGAGGACAGCAGAAATCTTGCCATGTGCGAGTACTATGACAAGGAGTACATGGTAAAGAGAGAGACCGAAGAGGAGAGCAATGAAACTTCACAGGAATAAAAGGAGAAAAATCATGAAAAAGATTATTGTAACAGGATGCAACGGACAGCTGGGCCGTGCGGTAAATCAGCAGTATGCGGGAAGCACCGAGTATGAACTGGTGAATACGGATGTGGCAGAGCTGGATATCACGAAGGTGGAGAAGGTGCTGGAGCTGGCCCGTGAGGTGAAGCCTTACGCCATCATCAACTGCGCTGCCTACACCAATGTGGACAAGTGTGAGACGGAGCCGGATCTGGCTTACAAGATCAACGCCATCGGCGCCCGCAACCTGGCCATCGCCGCTTCTGATACAGGAGCGAAGCTGGTGCACATTTCCACGGATTATGTATTCCCGGGAGACGTATCCGATCATCCGCTGACAGAGTTTGACACACCGAAGCCGAAGAGTATGTATGGCGCCACAAAACTGGCAGGAGAGAACTTTGTAAGAGATTTCGCGGACCGCTATTTTATGATCCGTACTGCCTGGCTTTACGGGGACGGCCATAATTTCGCTAAGACCATGCTGAAGCTTTCCGAGACCAACGATACCATCGGCGTGGTGATGGACCAGGTGGGAACGCCTACCAGCGCCACAGAGCTGGCAAAGGCCATTAAGTATCTGCTTCCTACGGATAATTACGGACTGTTCCACGGCACCTGCGAGGGAGATACCAACTGGGCGGAATTCGCGGCCACAGTGCTCCGGCTGGCAGGAAAGAAGACTGAGATTGAGCCCATTACCTCACAGGAATACAAGCGCCGCTTCCCGGCATCCGCGGACCGGCCGGCTTATTCCATTCTGGAAAACTATATGCTGAAGCTGACCACCGATTTTTCCTTCGCCTCCTGGCAGGACGCCATTGAGGTCTATATGAAGGATCTGCTGGGATAAAAGGCCTGCCTGTACGAAAGGAGAAGCATCTGATGGCTGGAAATGACGTATTATATCTGGTAATTCCCTGCTACAATGAGGAGGCTGTGCTGCCGGAAACCGCGAGACAGCTTCTGAATAAAATGAATTCCATGTTTGAGCGGGGCATGATTTCCAGAGAGAGCAAGATCATGTTTGTCAATGACGGATCAAAGGATAAGACCTGGGAGATCATTGAGGAGCTGCACGCTTCCAATCCCATCTATTCCGGCGTGAAGCTGTCCCGGAACAAGGGACATCAGAATGCTCTGCTGGCTGGTCTTATGACAGCGAAGGATAAGGCGGACATGGCCATTTCGCTGGACGCGGACCTGCAGGATGATGTGGATGTCATTGACCAGATGGTGGAAAAGTATTATGAGGGAAATGATATTGTCTACGGCGTGCGCAGCGCCCGGAAGACAGACACCTTTTTCAAGAAATTTACGGCTCAGGGGTTCTACAAGCTGATGCAGGCCATGGGCGTGGAGATCGTATACAATCATGCGGATTACCGTCTGATGAGCAGACGGGCTCTGGAGGGGCTGGCCCAGTTTAAGGAGGTCAATCTGTTCTTAAGAGGCATCGTTCCGCTGATTGGGTACAAGTCAGATATCGTGACCTATGAGCGCCATGAGCGTTTCGCGGGAGAATCCAAATATCCGCTGAAAAAGATGCTGGCCTTTGCCACCGATGGGATTACTTCCTTCAGCATCAAGCCCATCCGCTTGATTACCAGTTGCGGAATTCTGATTTTTGCGGTCAGCATTCTGATGCTCCTGTATTTCCTGGCCGTGCATTTTATGGGCAGGACTGTAGCAGGCTGGACCAGCATGATTATTTCCATCTGGGCCATCGGCGGCCTGCAGCTTCTGGCTATCGGAGTCGTGGGAGAATATATCGGCAAGATTTATCTGGAGACGAAGGAACGTCCCAAATATATTATTGAGACTGTACTGGATGATTAGGAGTGTTTTATGAAAAAGACGGCGGAAAAACGCGGGGTCATGAAATTTGACCGGATGGATTACGGATATCTGGCGGCCATGACGCTGATTGCTCTGGCGATTCGCCTGATACTGCGTGTGGTGACCACAGATGACTGGGTGATGTACTGGGATCCCTGGATTTCGGACCTAAAGGAGATGGGATTTTCCTACCTGGCCACGGACCGTTACGATTATACCCCCACCTTTGTCTATATTCTGTGGGTGATCAGCAAGCTGCCGATCAATCCCATGACAGCCTACAAGGGACTGCATATTGTTCTTGATTTTGTGGCTGCCGTGATCATGGGGAAGATTGTATGGAAAGTGACCGGAAGCAAACTGAAAAGCATGACAGCCTATGGGCTGATGCTGCTGGTTCCTACCATCTGGGCCAACAGCGCCCTCTGGGCCCAGTGCGATATTATTTTCATGACCTTTCTTCTGCTCTGCTTTTATTACTTTTTTGAAGAGAGGCCGAACCTTGCCATGTTCTTTTACGGCATGGCCTTTGTATTCAAGCTGCAGTCCCTGTTTATTTTCCCGTTTCTTGTGATTCTCTGGGTGAATAAAAAGGTGCAGCTAAAGCATTTTCTGTGGATTCCGGTTCTGTATTTCTTAAGCATCGTGCCGGCCTGGATCGCAGGACGGCCGCTGATGGACCTGATCAATATTTACATGGCCCAGGGAGCCCAGGATGTGTGGTCCCTGTCCATCAAGTGGGCCAATATCTATCAGATCATCGGAAACCAGTATTTTCTTCTGGAATATGCTTCTTCAGGCACATGGCTGATCTTAGGCATCCTGATGATTCTCATGTATGCCATGGCCCGGAAGCGTTACCGGATTACCAATGAGTTCATCGTGCAGATGGCGCTGTTTTTCGCGATTCTGACCCCTTATTTCCTGCCGCATATGCATGAGCGGTACGGCTGTGTGGCGGATATTCTGGCGATCATCTACGCCATGATGAATGTGAAGAAATTTTACATTCCCCTTGCCCAGCTTCTGGTATCCTTCAACTGCTATATGGCTTACTTAAGCCACAGAGGGGCCAGTGAACCGCCCATTTATTACGGAGTCTGGGCCTTTGTGGAGCTGGGGCTTCTGATTGCGGTGGGCCTTGATATTTGGAAATTTATGAAAAATCCGGAGAATCAGGAAAACCTGGAGATATCAGAGGCTGCCCTCAGAAAGGAGAAAGCGTAATGGACGATTTTTTGAGAAATTTTATCATAAAAAAATGGAAAATCGGAACTTTCACCTTTACCTTTCTGGACGTGCTGCTGGCGGTGTGCATCACGGGCACAGGGATTTTTCTGCGCCTTCCTGTGATAGACTATACGGTGACGGGGCCTGAAAAAATCGGGGCTATTGTGCTGGAATATGTGCTGGCTGTGCTGTGCGGGGCTATCGTACATTACTGTACGGGAAGCAGGGAGCGGGCGTTTCTGACCTACGCAATTCTTGTAATTTATCCCACTGTGGCAGCCAACGGCGCTCTCTGGAATGTGAACGCGGTGTATTACGTGATTCTGTTTTTCGCTGGCTTTTATCTTTATCTTCGGGGATTTAAGATCTTAAGCGCTTTGAGCGTGCTGGCAGGCATCGGAGCAGCGCTGTACCGTATGTGGCAGTGGCAGCTGGCTCTGGATGTGGATTATCCATTAAGTCTGACCAGAGGCTGGCCGAACTTCTATGAGATCATCGGCTCGGAAGCCTTTGTAAATCTTTTTGACAAGGTATCTGTGCTGGTTCTGGCGGGGCTTCTTCTGACCCTTGCCTACTGCTTTGCCAGAAAGAAGGTGCGGATAACCCAGGACCTGGCCCTGCAGCTTTTTCTGTTTCTGGCAGTGCTGATTCCGTATTTTGCTCCGTATATGCCCGCATGGGCAGGATATACGGCGGACATCGCGGCCCTGCTTTACTGCATGGGCAGGAAAGAACGTTTTTACCTTCCGATGCTGCATCTTATCGTTTCCTACAGTGCCTATGCTTATGCCATCAATGGAGAGACGAAGCTGCCTATGGTAGTGTTTTCCGTTATTCTCCTGGGCATTCTGGTCAATGTGGGAGCTGATATTTACAGAGAGACAGCCCGGCAGGCGTCTGTACAGGGAGCTGAACAATGACATCAGACATTATGCTGACTCTTATCTTTCTGGCCGGCGTGCTGGCAGTCTATTATCTTACCCCAAGGGCGGGAAGACAGTGGATTCTGCTGGCCGCCAGCCTGCTTTTTTATCTGAGCGCAGACCCCCGCCTGCTTCTGCTTGCGGCAGGCAGCGCCCTCTGGTCCTTTGCGGCCGGCATCGGCATGGAAAAGGCAGAGACAAAAGGAAAAAAGAAGGCCTGGCTTCTGGCGGCGGTGCTGCCGGAGCTTCTGGTTCTTTTTGTATTCAAATATTTTAACTTTTTCGTGGGTTCGGTCTGGTCTCTTCTCAGGGTTTTCGGACTGCAGGGAAGCGTTCCGGTGTTATCCCTGGCGCTGCCTCTGGGAATTTCCTATTATACCTTCAAGATGATCAGCTATCACGCGGATATCTATCTGGGTAAGCGGACTGCGGAAAAGGGACTGTCCGGCTGCGGAGCCTACCTGACCTATGTGCTGTTTTTCCCGCAGATTGTGTCCGGCCCCATTGAGCGCTCGGAAGGATTTCTTTCCCAGCTTCATGCAGGGCCTGTTTTTGACGCGGGTCTGGCCGGGGAAGGGCTTCAGCGGATTGTGCTGGGGCTTTTCAAGAAAATGGTCATCGCCAACCGGCTCGGAGGCTATGTGGACGCGGTATTTGCCGCGCCGGAAAGTTATCCGGGCCTGGCATGCGTGATGGCCGCGTTTTTCTATTCTTTTCAGATTTACTGTGATTTTTCCGGGTACTCGGATATCGCTGTGGGTATGGGAGAGCTGCTGGGAATCCGCAGCAGAAAGAATTTTGACTGTCCTTATTTTTCCAGGGGAATCAAGGAATTCTGGAGCCGCTGGCATATTTCCCTTTCCAGCTGGCTGAAGGATTATATCTATATCCCTCTGGGCGGAAACCGGGTTTCCGCCCTGCGCCATGGCTTCAATGTGATGGCTGTATTTCTTATAAGCGGCCTCTGGCACGGAGCCAGCTGGACCTTTGTAATCTGGGGCGGCATCCATGGCGTCTGGAATCTTTTTTCCCGGAAGAAAAAGCCGGACTGTACTCTGGCAAGGCGGATCTGGCAGACCGTGGTTACCTTCCTGGGAGTGACCCTTGGCTGGGTATTTTTCCGGGCGGAAAGCCTGGGAGCAGCGCTTCGGTATCTGAAGCACGCGGTGACAGGCTTTTCCCTGTCCTATGGGGATATCCAGAATTCCATTCTGCCCTTTACCGGCGACAATACCTGCGCCGCTTATTTCCTGACAGCCTGCGGGTTTCTGTTTCTGCTGTTCCTCTATGAGAGAGGGCGGGTCTATGGAAAGACCAAGGACAGAGGCGAGACATATCTGTCCGTCTTCTGGCTGGCTCTGATGACTGTAAGTATTGTGCTCTTTGGAGTATTCGGCGTATCCGGCTTCCTTTACGCGAATTTCTGACAGAAGGTCTGCCTCATCCGGCGGATGAAGCGGAAGTCCTGAAAGGTTCTGGATAAGGAAAAGCAAAGGAGAATCATATGAAGCGAATCCTTCTGACCATAGGAGGCGCCCTTCTGGCAGCCCTTCTTCTGGTCCTTCTGAAGAATGAATATGCCCGTCTTCTTCCTGTCTCCACTTACGGAATGCAGGCTGCCATCAAGGAGCAGAAGACGGAAAACCTGTTTATCGGCTCCTCCATGTTCCGTCAGGGGCTCTCCATCGATGTGCTGGAGGAGGAGCTGCCCGGAACTTCCTATATTCTTTCCTACAATGGAAATCAGCCTGCTCTGATGGCCATGGAACTGGAATACATGCTGGAGGAGGGGCTGGAAATAGAAAATCTGTATATTGATTTGTACCCCTATACAGCCGCTGCTGATCCCTGGATCAGCGACACCAAGATTCTGCTGGATACGGACCTTGGCTTTAAGGCCGAAGCCTGGAGCCTGATGGCGGAAAAGGGGGATGCGTCCTTCGCGGATTTTTTCGAGTTCTTTGTGACCGCAAACAACGAGCAGCTTCTGACCTGGCCGGTGAATAACGCCCTGGTATCCTCTCAGTTTCGGAACGGAGGAACACTGCTGCAGCAGGAAGGAAGCACCAGGGAGGAGCTTTATGCCCTGGGAACCCTGGGAAGCAGGGATGGACTGAATGAGGCTCAGGTGGAAGGATACCGGAAGATAGCGGAGCTGGCCGGAGAGTACGATCTGAATCTGTATTTTCTGGAGACGCCCAAGTACGAGAGAATGTACGCGGATCCGGATTATATGGAGCTCTATGAGCTCTGCCTGGAGCAGATACGCGGACTGCAGGCGGGCTGGGACGGAAGCGGAAGCTTTACGCTTCTCTGCGCGGAGGATCTGGCCTTTGATTCTTCTGACCCGGGATATTTTCAGGATCTGATACACCTGTCGGCGGCAGGCCGGACGGAATATACACGGCAGCTCTGCGGCGCGGTAAAGGAGGGAGCAGGATCATGAAAATACTGGATTATATCAACGGTCTGAAGGGAATCGGCGCGCTGATGGTATATTTCTGCCATTTTGTGTTTGCCTTCTATTATGGGGCCTACAGTCTTCTGCCGGAGTCCTGCCACACGGCCTCTCAGATCGAGATTGCCATCGGAGAGAGCCCGCTGAACCTTTTCTACAGCGGCAATGGAGCAGTCTGCCTTTTCCTGGTATTCAGCGGATTTGTGCTCTGCCTGTCTTATTTTGTGGGACGGGACAGAAAAAGGCTTGGAACCAGCGCCTGGAAGCGGTATTTCCGCCTGATGCCCATGATTCTGGCCGTGAATATCCTGATCTATGTGCTGATGCGGCTGGGGCTTTACCGGAACGCGGAAACAGCTGTGTTCACCAAGTCGGAAGCCTGGTTCGCGGGCTTTAATCAGTTTGCCCCGGATTTTCTGAAGATGCTTTATGAGAGCCTGATCGGATGTTTCCTCCAGGGCAGCAATGATTATAATGGAGTGCTCTGGACGATTCCCTATCTGTTCTGGGGCGCTCTGGTAGTATATCTGGCAGCGTATCTTGTGGGAGAGAACCGGCTGCGTTATATTGTCTACGCAGTGATGATTCTGGTTTCCATGACTACGGATATTTATTTTACCGCTGTATTCCTGGGATTTGCGGTCAGCGATTTCTTCTGTACTCAGAAAAGGGGCATGGATCTCTGGAAACGATACTGGGTGCTGCCCGTCCTTTCTTTTGTACTGGGGATCTATCTTTTGTCCTATCCCTCTATCGGCTCTGATATGACGGGTACAATCTACGGAATCCTTCCGCCGGCCTATACGGTGATTTATCATGTGGCCGGAGCAGTGGGACTGCTGGCAGGCGTGCTGGGCCTTGGCGGGCTGCAGCGGTTCTTCGGGGCAAGGCCATTCCGGTTTCTGGGAGATGTGTCTTATTCTCTGTATCTGCTGCATTTCCCGGTGGTGGCTACCTTCTCCTGCTGGTTCTTCCTGGCGCTTCATGAGAGACTTGGCTATCACCTGACCGTGGGCCTGGATTTTGTGTGTACTACCGCACTGGTGCTGCTGCTGTCATCTTTAAGCCGCAGATATCTGGAGCCTGTGAGCGGATATCTGGAGCGGGGCATCCGGCGCCTGGTTTCAGGACGGAAAGGAGAGAGGGCTTAACATGGAGAAGAAACGTGTGCTATGGCTGGATATAGCCAAAGCGGTGGGGATTCTGGTGGTTCTCCTGGTTCATACGGGAAGATCCTTCGGTTTGGTGACCTTTTTCGGCGGCATGTTTTATATGCCTGTCTTTTTCATCCTTGCGGGAATGACCTTTACTTACCGGCCGGAAGAGAGCTTTCTGAAATTTGCGGCAAAGAAGGCCCGGCGTCTGCTGGTGCCCTATTTCGGGTATAATCTGTTCCTGTTTCTGTTTTTCTTTGTGAAAAATGACCTTCTGACAGGGCAGGTGAGCGCCCAGTCCTTTTTCCCGCTGCTGGGAATTCTCTATTCCCGAAACAGCCTGTTCCCGTCAGGTGCTCCGAAAAATATATATTTTATGCAGATCCTGAATGCGCCTACCTGGTTTCTGACTGCCATGTTTGTCAGCTGTCTTGTGTTCTGGCTTCTGATGCGGGCAGCAAAAGGCGATAAAAAGAAACTGGCGCTTTTCAGTCTGGGAACCCTGCTGATTTCCGTGCTGCTTCACTATCTCTGCCCGGTGCTGCTGCCCTGGAGTCTGGACTGCGCTCTGTATGCGGTATCCTTTATGGCTTTCGGAAAGGCCGCGGCTGAGAGGAAGCTTGTGGAAGAGCTGTATCAGAAACCTGTCTGGATTCTTTTGACAGCAGCAGTGTTCGCGGTACTTTCCTGGCTGAATGGGAGCGTGAATATGTCTGTGGCAGATTATGGGCGGTCTATGGTACTGTATCTGATTGTGGGAAGCCTGGGTTCTCTGCTGGTCATGGAGTTCTCGCTTTTTCTGGAGAAACATGGGAAAATTCTGGCCAGGGCCTGCGGTTTTCTGGGGAGGCATACCCTGCCGGTGCTCTGCCTGCATCTGTTTGCGTATTCCCTGATCGGGACTTTGCTGCGGGCCCTTGGAATTTTGAGTTAGAGGCTGTGTTTCATGATGTGGACAGCAACAGCTGGAGAAATATAAAAACAGACGATTCCGGTTGAGAAACGGACAAAAATCATTTATGATAGAGAAAGAAATACGGACAGGAGAGAGGGTCCGGTTCCAGGAGGTAGAAGGATGAAGACAGTGATTCTGGCCGGTGGCTTCGGTACAAGAATTTCAGAGGAATCCCGGTTTAAGCCCAAACCTATGATCGAGGTGGGAGGCATGCCTGTGCTCTGGCATATCATGAAAGAATACACCAGGTACGGGTACCGTGAATTTATCATATGCGCGGGCTACAAGCAGGAAGTCATCAAAAAGTGGTTCGCGGATTACTTTATCTATAACAGCGATATTACTTTTGACTTTTCTCAGGGAAATCAGATGACCGTCCATAATTCCTATACGGAAGACTGGAAGGTGACCATCGTGGATACAGGCCTGAATACCATGACAGGCGGAAGAATCAAGAGGGTAAAGTCCTATATCGGAAACGAGACCTTTATGATGACCTACGGGGACGGCGTGGCGGATATTGATATCGGAAAGCTGGTGGAAACACACAGAAAACACGGGAAGCTGGCCACCCTGACGGCAGTGCAGCCGGAGGGAAGGTTCGGCGTGATGGATATGGAAGGAGACCAGATCAAGTCCTTCCGGGAGAAGAGCCAGACAGACGTAAACTGGATCAATGGGGGCTATATGGTTCTGGAACCGGAGGTCCTGGATTATATTGAAGGCGATGAGACCTCCTTTGAGCGGGAGCCCCTGGAGCAGCTGGCACAGGAAGGACAGCTGATGAGCTACCGCCACAAAGGCTTCTGGCGCTGTATGGATACCCTGCAGGACAAGCAGAGGCTGGAAGAGCTCTGGAATTCCGGAAACGCGCCCTGGAAGACCTGGGAGTAACCCGGAGGACGGGAGAAGGCAGAAAAACAGAAAGCCCGGGAGCGGCTTTAGGCGTTCGGGCTGCTGCAGGATGCAGATAAAAGGATACAGATAAAAAGGAGACAGTTCAGCAGAGATTCAGAGCTTGACAAGCCGGAACTCTGCTGGACTGTCTCCTTTTTCAGGTGTGTTCCACAATATAATCTACCACAGCGTCGGAAGCGTGTCCGTCATCGAAATACTGCATTCTCTTCATAAACGGAGCTCTCCGCCGTTCGTATTCTTCTT
>CALWAV010000025.1 GCA_944375745.1 uncultured Merdimonas sp. | reverse complement strand
GATTATCATCTACCTTTGCGATTCCTATATTTACATAGCCTTCCAGAGGAGTGCCCGTCCACACGACCTCCGCTGTAGCCTGTGTCTCTTTCTCGGTATTCGTAGTCTGATCAAAGGTAGATGCGATTCCCACGCTCAGATCCTCTCCAAGCTGAGCCGCCTGCACATTCATACCTACCATTGCCATAAAAATAGCTCCCAGAACTACACCTGCCGCTTTGTACCGTTTATACATGAAAACCTCCATACGCTGAATCAAAGGAGCCGGACACCCGGACTTTCCGTATCTGATGTTCTGTCATTGTTCCTTTGGTTTATTTATTACAAATTTGTTAAGATTCTATTACACTCTATAGCAAATTTCAGAAATTGTCAAGTACAAAAAGAAGTACAATCCTGTATTTCCATAGGGGCAGCCCTCAAGGGGCAGGTCCTGCTTTTTAGGACCTGCCCCTTCGCATGGCTTGGCTGGATATACGAAAACTTAACCTGCCTCTTATCTTCTGGTTCTCCGGGCCAGCTTCAGAAGCTCATCCCTGTCCCAGAGCTCCACGCCGATCTCATCGCCCAGTTCCAGGGCAGAAGGTGAAAAATAGCTGTTTGTCAGCACCACCGGCACATCACAGCCATAAAACTTCGCGCCCGCATAAGCCTCCTGAACAGCCTTATTGGGAATCTTTCCGGTATAATGCTTGCACTGAACCGCATAGGAAACGCCGTCCCTCTGGGCCAGCACATCCACGCCCTGATCGCCGCTTCCTCTTGTCACCTCCACATGGATATAACCGTCTCTGCTCAAAAGCTTGGCAATATATTCTTCGAATTCCCAGCCATCCATATCATCAAATTCCATCCGCCGCATCCGCTTTCTCTCTCTGCGCCAGCCATGCAGCCACCGGATAAAGCGGAACAGCATCTTAAAAGGCCAGAAAATCAGCCGCAGAAGGAACAGGAGCGGAGCCGCTATGGTATAATAAAAAAGCCTCATGATTTCTCATTTTCTCCAAAATAGTTTCTTCCCCACTCCACGTCCTGCTCAATCCTCTTTTTCAGCTCTTCCAGAGACGCGAATTTTCTCTCCGGCCGTTCATAGCCGTAAAACCGCACCGTAAGAATTTCTCCGTAAAGGTCACGGTCCAGGTCAAAAAGATACGTCTCCACGCCTTTTCTCGTCTCGCCGCCTACGGTTGGTTTGTACCCCACATTGGTGATGCCCTCGAAAATCTCCCCGGCAATTACTGTCCTTGTGGCATAGACGCCATTTGGAGGAAGAAGCTTCCGCTCTTCGGGCAGAAGGTTCACAGTGGGCATTCCCAGCGTGCGGCCTATCCGGTGGCCGTGCAGGACTTCTCCAGTAACAGAGTAGGCATATCCCAGAAGCTGCCCCACCAGCTCCATATGTCCCTGCTCCAGTTCCCGGCGGATCCGGCTGCTGCTGATCTCTTCTCCTCCGTAACAGGCCTTCTCTACTACCTCCACTTCATATCCGAGCTCACTGCTCATGCGCTGAAGCAGCTGATAATCTCCCCGTCTCTGATAGCCGAAATGAAAATCTGTGCCAACCGCCAGATAGCGGACATGGAGCTGTTTCACCAGAATCTCCCGGACAAAATCCTCTGCTTCCATATGAGAAATACTGTCCACAAAGGGGCATTCCAGCAGATAGTCCACGTCCCATTTCCGAAGCATCACTCTTCGTTCCTCCGGAAGAAGCAGCAAAGGCCTGTCCCCAAAATCAAATGTAAAAATCAGGGATTTTAACCCTTCTCTTTTCTTTTCCAGTATCCGTTCCACCAGAAGCTGATGGCCCAGATGAAGCCCGTCAAATTTTCCAAGAGAAACAGCTGTCTCTCCCTCTATCTGAAATTCTGTCATTCCTTTGATTATCTGCATAATGTATCCCTGTCATATGTCCTTTATGATAAAAACATTTTTACCGGACGATAGCTTTCACGGCCCTGCTCTGTCTGCCGTCTGTAGATTCCCACAAAACAGCCGGAAGAATCAAAGACACGGACCTGTCCTTTCTTCCCTGCTTCTCCTTCTTTTTCCTGATCAGGAGAATCTCCGCCTGTCTGGCAGCGGCTTTCATCTGTATCCTCCCGGAAAAACAGATTGCCATTATGAACCAGACGGTCCCCTTCTTTTTTCATATATAATTTCGGGTAAGACGCAAAGACTTCCTCCACAGGAAGCAGCGCCTCCCCGATTTTTCCTTCTTTCATCAAGTTCTCCACTTCCCCTAGGCGCAGGCTTTCACCCACTTCAAATCTGTCCACCCGGGTCCGCAGCAAGTGTTTCATACAGCCGCCGCAGCCAAGGATCTCTCCGATATCCGCGCAGAGTGTACGGATATAGGTGCCGCTGCTGCAGGTCACGGAAAAGGAAACCTCCGGAAGACGGATCCAGTGAATCTGAATATCCAGAATCCGCACCCGGCGTGCCTTTCTCTCCACTTCTTTTCCTTCTCTTGCCAGCTCATAGAGCTTTTTGCCGCCCACCTTCAAAGCTGAGTACATGGGCGGGATCTGATCATAATCTCCCAGAAAACTCATAACCGCTTTCCGCACAGCCTCTTCCTCCACATCTACAGGAGAGGCGCTCAAAACCTTTCCGGAAACATCCTGGGTATCTGTTGTCTGGCCCAGAAGAAGGACCGCTTCATAGGTCTTCTCCTTATCACTCAAAAGGCCGCAGAGCTTTGTGGCATTTCCCAGACATACAGGAAGAACTCCCTCCGCATCCGGATCGAGAGTTCCTGTATGGCCTATCTTTTTCTGTTTTAGAATTCCGCGCAGCTTTGCCACCACGTCATGGGAGGTAAAGCCCGCTTCTTTATAAATATTCAGTACACCATTCATTCTTTTTCCTGCCGGCCGTTCTCCTCTTCATAATCCTGAAGCTGTTTCTCAATATGTAGGGTCAGGTTGTTGATCACATCATAAAGGCTTCCATGCATAGTACAGCCGGCCGCCTTCACGTGTCCGCCGCCGCCAAAATACGCACATACCTCGCTCACATCCACCGGCCCGTTTGACCGGAGGCTTGCCTTATACTCCTGCGTTCCTGTCTCATAAAGAAAAATCGCCACTTCCACGCCCTCTGTCACACGCAGCTGGCTTACAATACCGTCCAGATCCGCAGGTCCCACTCCGTAAAATTCCATATCCTTCTGCCGGATACGTCCCACGATAATCCTGCCGTTCAGAAGCAGAATGCTTTCCATCAGAGCGCGTCCAAGCACCTGATTCTGCACATAGGTTTTCCGGTAAAAGGTATCTTCGATAATACGGGAAAAATCGATGCCCTTTGCCATCAGCTTCCCGGCAATCTGCATGGTTTTCTCCGAGGTATTCGTATACTGAAATACGCCGGTGTCGTGGATGATTCCCAGATACAGAGCCTCTGCGGTCTCCTTGGAAATCAGGTCCTCCTCCATGGTCTGCCATACCAGCTCCGCGGTGGAGCTGGCCTGGGCATCTATCCAGTTCTCATCTGCAAACCCGTCATTTGTAATATGGTGATCGATACAGATCGTGCGTTTTGCCGTATCCATATATTTCACCGTTTCCCCAAGACGCTCCCTGTCACTGGCATCCAGCGCAATGAACAGGTCATAGGTCTTATCTTCCGTACATTCTGTCTTTACTTCTTCTGCACCCTTCAAGAAAAGGAAATTGGGATTTACCCTTTCCAGATATACATCTGCGCTAATCTCCGGAAAATTTTCCAGGATATAACTGTACACAGCCAGGCAGGAACCTGTACAGTCCCCGTCAGGCCGGATGTGTCCGGCTATGGCAGCCGTTTTCACATTCTGCAGTTCATTCGTCAGCCTGATCATCCTCATCACCTTCTTCTTCCAAGCTGTTTCTGTTCACATCGTCTATCAGTTTGGACATATGCACCCCATATTCAATGGACTGATCCATAATAAAACGGATCTCGGGAGTATTCCGCAGGTTCACCGTCCGGGCAAGAGCCCGGCGGATATACCCCTCCGCGCTTTTCAAGCCTTCCAGCGTATCCTTCTGCGCCTGCTCATCCCCGAGCACGCTGATATACGCCTTCGCGCTTTTCAGGTCCGGCGCGACTTCTACTTCCACCACAGAGGTCATCGGATGAATCCGCGGATCCTTAATCTCGTTCTGAATGATCGAGCTTAGTTCCCTGCGGACCTCTCCGTTGATCCTCGTATTTTTAATACTGTTTTTTCTCATGCTCTATCTGGGCACCTCCACCATGGTATAGGCCTCTACGATATCCAGCTCCTGAATATCATTGAACTTTTCAAATACAAGGCCGCACTCATAGCCTGCCTTGACTTCCTTCACGTCATCCTTGAAACGCTTCAGAGAAGCCAGATTTCCATCGAAGATCTGCTTTCCTTCTCTGGTAATGCGGCACTTGCAGCCTCTCTGGAACACGCCGTCCAGCACATAAGAACCGGCAATATTGCCCACGCCGGACGCTTTGAAGATCTGGCGGATCTCCGCATGGCCGAGAACTTTTTCCTCGTATACCGGATCCAGCATTCCCTTCATGGCAGACTCCACATCGTTGATGGCGTCATAGATGACACGGTACAGACGCAGGTCTACCTTCTCGCGCTCAGCAGTTTCCTTGGCTGTGGCGTCAGGCCGTACATTGAAGCCAATGATAATCGCGTTGGAAGCCGCTGCCAGACTTACATCGGACTCGTTGATGGCTCCCACGCCGCCGTGGATAATCTTTACCACTACTTCCTCGTTGGAAAGCTTCAGCAGACTCTGCTTTACAGCCTCCACGGAGCCCTGCACATCGGCCTTTACGATAATATTCAGTTCCTTCAGATTTCCGGACTGGATCTGTGAATACAGATCGTCCAGGGACATCTTCATCTTTGTATCCTCGATCAGTTTCTCCCGGCTTTCCTTCACATAAGTCTCCGCAAAGGTTCTGGCTTCTTTTTCTGTCTCCGGAGAAACAAAGATCTCGCCTGCGTTCGGCACATTGTCCAGACCCAGAATCTCTACCGGCACGGACGGTCCCGCCTCTTTCACCCGGCGTCCGTTGTCATCCATCATGGCGCGGACTTTTCCGTGGCAGGCGCCCACTGCGATAGGATCTCCCACATGCAGGGTTCCCTTCTGTACCAGGACTGTAGCTACAGGTCCTTTTCCTTTATCCAGCTCTGCCTCGATGACCACGCCTCTTGCCCGGCGGTTCGGATTTGCTTTAAGCTCCAGCACTTCTGCCGTCAGCAGAATCATTTCCAGAAGCTGCTCGATTCCCTCATGCGTATGAGCGGATACGGGCACGAAGATTGTACTGCCGCCCCAGTCCTCAGGAATCAGTTCATACTCTACCAGCTCCTGTTTTACGCGCTCCACGTTTGCGCTGGGCTTATCAATCTTGT
>CALWAV010000024.1 GCA_944375745.1 uncultured Merdimonas sp. | reverse complement strand
ATACCACATGGGTCGTAAAGGTGGAATTGTTTCCGCCGCCGTGCTCTGCGTGAAGCACCAGAGCCACATCCAGCACCTTGGCTTCCAGTTCTGTATACTGTCCGTCCTTACGCAGAAGACGCAGAATGTTTTCCGCAGTGGACAGCTCCGGCTTCGGATTGCGGATAATCAGGCTCTTGTCCAGATGATAATGTCGGTACGCATGGTAACCGTATACAGAATACAGCGGGAACTGGGCAATCAGCTGCAGGGACTGCCGCAGCACATTTCCCACGGAAATATCTTCCGGTTTGGGATCATAGGAATACATGGTCAGCACGCATTTCTGCAGGGTATTCATCATATTGGAGCTGGGCGCTTTCATGATGACATCCCGCACAAAGGTATCCGGAAGCTCCCGGTAAACCCCAAGGATGTCGATAAACTCCCGAAGCTGCGCCTTTGTGGGAAGCTTTCCGAACAAAAGCAGATAGGTGGTCTCCTCAAAGGCAAACCGCCGGTTCGCTTCTCCGCGCACCAGATCTTCCACATTCACGCCCTGATAATACAGCTCGCCGTCGATCGGCACCTTTTCTCCATCTATATATCCAAAGGATACTACATCCGAAATCTCTGTCAGTCCTGTCAGAACACCTTTACCGGAGGAATCACGAAGGCCCCTCTTCACATCATATTCCGCATAGAGATCCACATCGATCTTTCCGGATTTCATGCTGTACTCGACCAGCTTCTGAACCTTCTCATCTACGTTTCTGTCATCTTTTTTCATTGCCTTACCTCCTCATTTTCTTTTTTCTCTCTGCCCGTTTCCTTAAAAAGCCGCAGGAATCCCGCGCAGGTCTGCGCGGGTGTTTGTTCAATTATAGCGGAAAAAGGAAGGTATGGCAAGTATTTCTGACAACCGCTGATAATCCAGGCTGTCCAAATGGCTTATGCCCTCTCCCGTCATATAATCTTTATTTTCAGCCCCTCATTTATAATTTTGAGCTTCTCCACATCTGTCCAGGCTCTGCCGCACAGCTCCGTAAGTTCTTCCCGGCTGTAGTGGAACATGCAGTAATAGATGTCAATGCAGTAGCGGAACGCCTGTTCCAGCGTCATTTCATGAATATGGCTGCTGATAAACTGATTTATCTGGCCGCCTGCGCCAATAGACGCAGTATAATAAAAATCCACCGCAATCGAATCTTTTTCATCCGGATTTCTTCTGCGGAACTCTTCCCGGTAAAATTCCAGATTCATTGTTGGATATCCGCTGTCATCCTTGCCGCGCGCATACCCAAGTTCTGCCTCTGTATGGAAACGGCGGTACTTCTCATCACGGAAAAACACAGACAGATGAATCAGATGCACCGCCAGGTTCACCTCTATATCCTGCGTTTTCTTTTTCATCTTTCTGCAGACTTTCTCCGTCAGTTCTCCGCGATCCTCCGTAATGATAACAGCCGCTGTTTCCAGCAAATTTTTATAATGATACAGAATCGTCCCTGGCAGTACTCCACTCTCCTTTGCTATCTGAGCATAGGTTGTTTCCTCAAATCCCTGCTCATAAAAAAGCTTTCTGCAGGCAGCGATAATGCTTCTTTTTGTTTCCAAGCTCTTACTGTAAGCCATTTTGCCACTCATCCTGTTTTTGTTTTTATTATATAGAGGCCTTTCCAAAACTGTCAAGAAAAGGATTTTTTCATCATCCCTTTTCCTGCCAGTACAATGCCTGTCAAAAGCAGCAGGCCACCCGAATAAAAAAAGGTTTCCAGGATGGAAGAAATATGAAAAACCTTTTCTATAATTCCAGGCACATAAGTCGAAAAGGATGCAACTGTATATGTGACCACACTGTAAATGGACATCCAGAAGGACACCTGCACTTCCGGAGCGTCCTGGGCAATCAGGACAGAGTAATACGGGTAGGACATTGCTCCGGCAAAAGCCGCTAGAACTACAAAAACAGTAAAAGCAGCTTCCTTTCCCGATACTGTCATCAGTATCATGGCTCCGCCTGCTGCCAGAAACATTACCGGATGCAGCTTCCTTTTCATTTTCATATAAACCGGGCTGAACGCCATATACGCAAAAAACATGGAGATATTGATAATTGAGGTCATGGCTCCCGCATATACACTCCCGCCAAATCCTTCCTCCTCTATAATTGCAGCGATCAAATAAATAACCTGACATACGATAAGCTGTATCAGTCCAAACAGGCAAAGGTTCCCCAGGATATGTACTGCCGTCTTCGCATCCAGATGAAACTTTTCTTTTGACCGTTCTCTTTCCGGTTTTGAATCGGGTATAAAAATAATGCCGAATACCAGCGGAATCAGGCTGAATGCATTCAGCGCGAAGGCAAACCGCCAGCTAAATCCGACAAGCAGTCCTGAAAGAATCCCCGTAAAAATGCCGAGAACAGAGGATACAGCCTCCTTGCGCCCGAGAACCTGGCTCTGGGTCTTCTCATCTTTATACACTTCCGCAATCAGGCTGGCTGCAATCGTTGTAATCACGCCATCGCTGGCTGCATCCAGCGTACGGGCTGCTGCCATAAAATACATGTCCGGCACAAAGGCATTCCCAAACCCGCCTGCAAAAAACATAAAAAGCGCGGCAATCAAAAGTTTCTTTTTGCTGATATAACGTGCCAGCCAGGCGCTGAGCAGGGCAAATGGCACCGACATAATAAAATTTCCACTCAGCACATAGCCAGTCAGGAACTCCCCTGCGTTCGGAAAAGCCTTCATGATTTCCACGGAAGCCGGAACAAAAATTGCGTTGGAAATCATGCCAAAACCGGAACAGCACAGGGCTATTTTTGTACATGTTTCTCTGTGGTTTTTTTTCATTGCTGTCTCCTCATTCTAAAAAGGGCGGAGAACCCTCATCCGGGTCTCCGCTCTATCCGTGCTATTTACTGTAATGAGGTATGGATTCCATGTCATATTCCCGGTTTGGAGTCAGATCAAGATAGGGATATCTTTCAATTCTGGCCCGGATAGGAATCTGACGGGTTCCATTGGAGCCCCAGAGGATAGTCACTTCATCACCCTGTACATTCTTATTCATATCGATGATTCCAAGGCTGATCGTGTCTTTATAATACTGGGTATACACAATTCCCGCTGAACGTCCAATCAGTTTCCCATCTTTATCAAATACTTTATCGGAAAGATTTCCATCTGCCGCGAAATAATAATTCTGCGGATAATACATGATATCCGGCATGCTCATGTCCTTCTTATCATACATGGCTCGGATAATATTTACGATATCTTCGCTGTTCCATACCAGTGTGCAGATGGAACGTTTGTTCGGATCATTCTTAATCTGAAACAGAGCTTCTTTTCCAACAAAATCATGCTTCCAGTTGATGATATTAGACCAGCCAAGTTCAATGGGATTTGCATAATAAGCACTGACACCCATATCATTCAAGCTTCCATGCAGTTCATAGGGATCGACACCAGCCTTTGTCTCATCCGTAAAGCCCATGAACCGGTACATTTCCGGATACTCCTGGACAGCACGGATAAAATGGGTGCCATACTGCGGGAAGCCATTCTCTGTATGGTTGCACATATAAGCCAGCGTACCCATACGTTCCATCTCGTAAGCCGCTCCGACCTTTACAATTTTACTGTAGACTTTCTCCACATCCGCTGCCGCGCCATGGATTTCATAGGAAATCGTGCCGCCCATTCCCATGCGGATGACTCTCACGCGCGCACCGTCCACGTCAGCATAACGGAATTCCATGAACTTCATATCATGAATGTCTTCTTCAATGACATTTTCCACGATTTCCAGGGAGCGCGGACCTGCAATCTGATATACGAAATCTTTTGTATGATCATAGACCTGCGGCTCTACGTTATACTTTCCATTATTAGTCAGCATCATAACAAAGGGGACCAGGCTGTATACATGAAATTCATCCTCAGCGGTCCGAAGTCCCAGGCCATGGGAAATCACATTTCCTTTGGGACTGACGCCCACGATATGTTTTCCTTTTCCTACCGGGAATTTTTCCAGGGAGAATCCGTTCACAAAATTCTCACTCATCAGTCTTTCCGCGTCCGGTCCTTTAATCGTCTGATCCGGCATGGTTCCGGACAGATTCGCGGAAAAATACGCGCTTTTTTTCCAAGCAAGCGTCTCCGGCTGCCAGCCATTATACTGCCAGGGCATCATAATATTGATATCGCCTGTCCAGCGGCAGTACTGTACTACCTTCGGATCATATAAAGCATATTGTGTATGTACGATTGACATTCTTTTTCTCTCCTTTTATTGCAGACATTTATTTCTTTTCATATCTCGGGATGGAATCGATATCATAATCCCTGTTTGCCGGCAGGTCCAGATACGGATATCTTGCTACCTTTGCGCGAATCGGAATCTGGCGGGTTCCCGCAGTTCCCCAGAGAATGGTTACTTCTTTGCCCAATTCATTATATTCCGGATCGATGACACACTGAGAAATGGTCGCCTTATAATATCCGTCATAGAGCACTCCGGAAGATTTTCCGATCATTTTTCCATTCTCATCCAGAACCTTATCGCCCAGCTGTCCATCCGCGCCGAAATAATAATTCTGGGGATAGCACATCACATCCGGAAGCCGCATATCTTCTCTATCATACATGGCTCTGTGAATCTTCATAATATCATCCACGTTCCATTCCAGGTTGCAAATCTGACGGGTTCTCGGATCCTCTTTGATCTTCAGAAGCGCTTCTTTTCCCTTGAAGTCATGCTTCCAGTTGATCATCTTACCCCAGCCAAGCTCAATAGGATTACGGTAATATGCTTCCTGCCCCAGATCACTCATGCTGCCATGAAGCTCGATCTTATCATAATATTCATAATAAGGAGCAATATCCGGATCATCATGGGATCCAAGCATAAAATGCTGCCCCCACTGGGGGAATCCGTTCAGCGTATGATTACACATGTAAGCCAGAAGCCCCAGACGCTCCGCTTTGTATTTCTTTCCCAGTTCTACCACATAATTGTAGACATCCAGAGCGTCCTCCGCTGCCGCATGAATCTCGTAAGCCAAAGTTCCGCCCATTCCCATGCGAAGCACGCGCACAGGAATTCCATTTACCTTTGCGTCCCTGAAATACATGAATTTCAGATCATGGAGATCCTCATCAACCGCCTCCTGCATCAGGGAAAGCGAATTTGGTCCGCATACCTGAAGAATCAAGCCCCGGTAATACTTTCCTCCTGCTATTTCTATGTTGTAGCCTTTTGCCTTCTTCGCTGCCTCCGCCACAGCAAGCATAGCAAAGCCTGCCAGACTAAAGCAGTCCTCCGCAACCCTCATACCTACGCCGTGCGCGATGATGGTGCCTTTCGGAGAGCAGGCAATATAATGTTTTCCCTTTCCCACCGGAAATTTTTCCAGAGTGGAATTATTTACGAAATTTTCACTCATAAAACGCTCCGCATCCGGCCCTTTGATGCAGAGATCCGTAGTGCTTCCTGACAGATGTGTGGAAAGATATACGCTTTCTTTCCAGGAACGTGTCTCAGCCTGCCAGCCATTATACTCCCAGACTTCCATAATATTTGTATGGCCGCCTGTCCAGCGTCCATACTGTACGACTTCAGGATCATAAGCCGCAAAATCTGTATGTTTAATGCAGTTTTCCGGATTTCTCATCTATTTTCTTCTCCTTTTCCTAAAATGTCAGCATTAGTTCCCGCATATTTTTCTGCTTATTATTCTGCTTTTGCTTCTTTGACTGTATTTTTAATAACCGCCGCAAGCACTCCGCCTATTATAAGAATAATTCCGACAATCATATATTGACCGGACACCGATTCTACACGAAACAGTTTTCCCAGCATTCCCGGAATGGATGCGCAGAAATACAGGGCTCCAAACAGGCAGACTGTCTGCACTGACATAGTCTTTGTCAGTTTTGACTTCGGTACCGTCTCAGTAAACCGCACCGGGAAATATACCGTAGAGAAACCGCACATAATACCTGTGAGGAACATAATTGCCAATACCACCGCAGCGGGAACTGGCATGGAAAGGAGAATAAATCCCAAACCTGCAATGCAGAACATCATGACTGGCATCCATTTCTTCAGCCTGGAATATACAGTAGCCGTAACCAGAGCCCCCAGCGCAGAACCAATGGTATACGCAGAACCTACCACACCGGACAAGGCAGAGTTCCCAAGTCCGCGGCCCTGAACATAAAGATCTACACAATAGTAACCTGCGAAAGCCAAAGCAGAAAACAGCATCATACCCAGAATAATAATAATTACATTCAGATAGGGATAAGGTCGGCTGTCTTCTTCTGACGCTGTATCCTCCGAAATCTCATTTTTTGCTTTTCCTTCCGGAGGCGTGGATGGAATAAACAGGCAGACAAGGATCAGCTCAATCACAGCAATTCCATTCAGCAGAAAGGCATTTCTCCAGCTTGCCACTGCAATGATTCCCGCAACAGCTGTAATAACCGTGCCGTAGATGGTGCTTGCTGCCTGATACAGGCCCATGGTGTCTCCTGCTTCCTTTGTATCAAACAGTTCTCCAATGATGGAATAAATCAGCATGGAGCTGACTGTCGTACCCACACCGACGATGACACGGGTTACAGCCATCATTGCCATGGACTGTACGAACGCTCCGCCTGCGCCGCCTATAATACTCATGACGACACATAATACCAGAAGTTTCTTTTTCGTCACATAATCCGCAAGTTTTCCGAAAATCAGCGTCACCGGAATCGCTGCCAGAGACGGGCCCGTCACAATAAAGGACTGAAGAAACGCGCTGTCTGTAGGAAGGCTTTCGTAAATTGCCGTCAGGCAGGGCACGATTACTCCATCTGACCAGCGTGCCGTACAAAGAGCCAGAATCGCTGTTTTCGCAAGCAGGGACTGACGTTTTGTTAATTTTGTTTTCATAACTCACCCCTTGTAAAATATTTTAAATATATTCAATTTTGATTATATTCAATTTTTGCGGTTTTGTCAATCTGCGTTCTGCTGTTTCATATACTTCATACAGTTTTTTTCATTCTCTTTTCTACACGTTGTCTGAAACTATTCCAAAACGGTGCAGAAATACGCAAAAAAAGAACTGCCATAAAACTACAGCAGTTTTCTATCCCATATCCTGTTCAAAATCCAAGGTCTGTGTTGTGGCGCTGGCGTTCTGGGTATATGCAAAAAAAATTGTATCAGCCATCCAATTTCTGCGTGCAGCAGCAATAATTTCCTGGAGATCAAGTTTACGCAGCCCCTCATTGTACATATCCAAGAAAACATATCACATATATCCAACAATTGAACTGATTTTGGACATAACAAGTTACTTTTCCTCTCTATATACAAATCTACATTTGATATCGAGGCAAAAGAGCTGTATCTGTCCATGATAACACCATTTTTTGGATATCAACACACAGAAATGCTGTATCTATCCAAAAACAAGAGGCAGGACCTTTTTCATCAGCCCTGCCTCCTGTTTTTATTGTTCTTATACTTCTATGTCCTTTATCTCAGGCCGCCGCCTTAGTAATTCTCTGCATGTACCTCGAAATAGCTCTGAGGATGGGCGCAGGTGGGACAGATTTCCGGCGCGGAGGTTCCCACAATGATGTGTCCGCAGTTGCGGCACTCCCATACTTTTACTTCGCTCTTTGCAAATACCTCGGCCATCTCCACATTGTGAAGCAGGGCGCGGTAACGCTCCTCATGATGCTTCTCAATGGCGGCTACCAGGCGGAATTTCGCTGCCAGCTCCGGGAATCCTTCTTCCTCGGCAGTCTTTGCAAAGCCATCGTACATATCGGTCCACTCATAGTTCTCGCCCTCAGCGGCAGCAAGGAGGTTTGCCGCGGTATCGCCGATGCCGTTCATCTCCTTGAACCACATCTTCGCATGCGCTTTCTCATTGTCCGCCGTCTTCAAGAACAGCGCCGCGATCTGCTCATAGCCTTCCTTCTTTGCTACAGACGCAAAATATGTATACTTGTTGCGTGCCTGGGATTCTCCGGCGAAAGCGGCCTCCAGGTTTTTCTCTGTCTGTGTTCCAGCGTATTTACTCATCTTCTTTTCTTCCTTTCTCTCTTCCTTTTCTTTTTCTTCTTTTCTTATTTCTGCTGTCTCCCCGTCATTGCAGGGAATCAGCTCCAGCAACCTCTTCGCGGCCTCTGCGGGGAATTCCTCCGTGGGAGGATTTGCAGTCAGCTCTTCCAGCAGCTTATGGGTATTTGCGCTCTGGGGAAGCATGTAGCCGGACTCCCGCAGCAGGTCCTCATTGACCAGGCGGACGGATTTGGACACTGCCGTCATCAGGCGATACAGGCCGTTTTCCTTTGCTTCAGCGGCAAGCTGCCGCGCTGTCTTCTCCTGCTTTGCCTTGCTTTTTGCCAGGGCATAGGATGCTGCCAGCACCTTTTCCTCTTTCTTCTGCTGAGGCGGATATTCCACCGGCACCATGGAAATGGCGGCGCTTGGACAGGCATCTGCGCAGGTTCCGCAGCCCAGGCACTTGTCCACGTCAATGATGCTGTTTTCCGTATCTGTGGCTCCTACGGGACAGACGTAGAGACAGAGACAGTCCTTGGTACACAGCCGCAGGTTTCTCACGGCAATCTTTTTCATGCAGAATCCCTCCCTTCGATTTTTTCAAATTTCCAGGCCGGAACCTTGCATACCGGACAGATCTCAGGAGGATTGTCTCCCACATAGACAAAGCCGCAGACTGTGCACACCCAGATCTCCGTATCTGCCAGGAAGGCTTCTCCCTCCTGCCGGTACTGGGCCAGCAGGGAGTTCAGCATGTTCGTCACCTTTTCTCCCCAGACGCAGATCCGCTTTGTACCCCGGTCGCCCGCAGCATCCGCAGCCGCATTCACCGCCGGATATCCCTTTTCCAGATCCCCCTGAATCAGGGCGGCCAGGCTGTCCATGTCCGCCTCAGGAACCGCGGGCGTCACAGCCGCAAAATACTCCGCAAGCTCACGGAACAGGGAAGCTTCCCCGTCCTTGTACTGCTTCTCGCAGCCCCGGGCCAGATTGGAGCAGAGGGCCGACAGCTCTCCCGGGGAAAGCTTCTCCAGGTCTTCCTCTCCGGGAACCGGTTCTGCAGCCGGCATCGGGGCCGGAGCGGCCTTTGGCTCATCCGCCCTTTTTTCCGGGGCAAACACAGCCTTGGCCGCCTTGCATACGGGACATCTCCATGAATCGGGAAGCTCGGAAAAGGCCTGCTTCTCTCTCGCCTCATCGTAGATATACCCGCATACAGAACAGACATATCTCATTCGCATTCTCCTTTCTGATACTTTTCTCTTGCTTTTTATCTATATGGATGCCGCCTGCGTTTTCCTGCGGCACTCCGGACAGATATAATAAACCTTCAGGTCATAAGCTAAGAAGTCCTCTCCAAGCTGCTGCTTCAGAGATGCCGTCAGGTCCTCAAAACAAATGTCTGTAAGCTTTCCGCACCGTCTGCATACCAGATGATCATGCTTTGCGGATCTGTCATACCGATCCGGTGAGCCTTCCATGGATACCCGGCGGATCAGCCCCGCCTCACACAGCTTGTTCAGGTTATTGTACACGGTAGCCAGTGAAACGGAAGGGTAACTCTTTTTCAGCTCCGAAAAAATCTGATCCGCAGTCAGATGGCCCGTAAGCTTATTGACAATCTCGTAAATCTGTTTCTCGTACTTTGTCATAAGCACTCACACCTTTTAGAATAATTCTAAATTTATTATAGTTATTCTTAATCAAAAAGTCAAGTATAAAGTCCGCAATTTTCCGGTTTTCTGACTTTTTATCTGCAGAATTTTTCTGTTTCTGATAAATCTCACGTCTTCTGCGCAGAAAAACTGCCGGCAATGGCTCTCCCAGGCCATCACCGGCAGTTTTTCACTCAGTATCTCTCATTCATTTCACACAGGGGTATTTCAATTTTTACGCAAACGGATTCTCCGTGGGATACATCATTCCCTTCGGACGGTTGAAGCCAATCTTCTCCGGCTGTACGCCCAGGTACTTGAAGACCTCGAAGAGGGCCTTTCCGTAATGGCCGAAGGCTACGGCGCCGTGATGGGGGAAGTTCTCCTCAATCAATACGTGGCGGTAGAAGCGTCCCATCTCCGGAATCGCGAAGACTCCGATGGAGCCGAAGGACCGTGTGGCCACCGGCAGAATCTCTCCTTCTGCCACATAGGCGCGAAGCTTGCAGTCCGCAGTGCTCTGGAGACGGTAGAAGGTAATGTCTCCCGGCACAATGTCTCCTTCCAGGGTTCCCTGGGTTACTTCTTCCGGCAGGCTTCTCGCCATGATCAGCTGATACTTCATGGAGCAGGAGGTCAGCTTTCCGGAGTTTGTATTGCCGCAGTGGAAGCCCATGAAGGTATCCTTCTGGGTATAGGGGAATTTTCCTGCGATATCTTCGTTAAACAGATCCGCCGGAACTGTATTGTTGATATCAAGCAGGGTTACCGCGTCACCGCTTACGCAGGTTCCGATGAACTCGCTTAATGCTCCGTAGATATCCACCTCGCAGGCTACCGGAATGCCCCGTCCGGCCAGACGGCTGTTCACATAGCAGGGAACAAAGCCGAACTGAGTCTGGAATGCAGGCCAGCATTTTCCGGCAATGGTTACATACTTGCGGTATCCCCTGTGTTCTTCCACCCAGTCAACGAGCGTCAGCTCATACTGGGCAAGCTTTTCCAGAATCTGAGGCTTCTTGTTGCCTTCGCCAAGCTCTTTTTCCATATCCTTTACCACATCCGGGATTCTCGGGTCGCCCGCATGTTTATTGAAGGCTTCAAACAGGTCAAGCTCGGAATTCTCCTCGATCTCCACGCCCAGATTGTACAGCTGCTGAATCGGCGCGTTGCAGGCCAGGAAGTTCAGCGGCCGCGGACCGAAGCTGATGATCTTCAGGCTGGACAGTCCCACTAAGGCCCGGGCAATCGGAATAAAGTCGTGAATCATGTCCGCGCACTCCTCTGCAGTTCCCACCGGATACTCGGGAATATACGCCTTCACGCCGCGGAGCTTCAAGTTGTAGCTGGCATTCA
This sequence comes from uncultured Merdimonas sp., assembly GCA_944375745.1. Classification (GTDB taxonomy): domain Bacteria; phylum Bacillota; class Clostridia; order Lachnospirales; family Lachnospiraceae; genus Laedolimicola. Next base: position 39,682 of record CALWAV010000024.1, on the reverse strand, counting down.
GCATACCGCAGTACGCGTCGCCGCGGCCCTGTACCAGGTCATTTCCGGTCTCCTCAGCCGCTGCTACAAACATCACCGGTCCATCAAAATGCTTTGCAAGCAGAGTCTCGGAAATCTCCGGCCCGAAGTTTCCAAGGTAAACTACCAGCGCGTTGCAGCCTGCTTTCTTGATATCCTCCAGAGCCTGCACCATATGAATCTCGCTTTCTACGATACAGACCGGACATTCATAAATATCAGTTCCGTCATATTTTTTATTATAAGCCTCCACAAGGGCTTTTCTGCGGTTCACGGAAAGAGATTCCGGGAAGCAGTCCCGGCTTACCGCTACGATACCCGCTTTTACTACTGGGATATTGCTCATTTTCTTATTCCTCCTGCTATTTATAATGCTGTTTTCTTTAATAGGTTCGTTCCTTCAGCAGCTCCTCCAGATTCATGGTGGTGTCAAAATAGGTTTCTTCCACATACTGGACCTTCTCCACTTCTTCTCCCCGCTCCAGCTTCTCAATAATATCCGAAACCATAGGGCCAAGCTGCGGGTTGCACTCGAAAGCCGCGTTGATCTCTCCCTTCAGCATTGCCTGAAGGGCCGCGCTTACCGCGTCAAAAGAAATGATAATAATATCTCCATCGGGCCCGCAGGTCCGGCCTGCTGCCTGAATGGCGTCTATGGCTCCGAAAGCCATATTGTCATTTTCACAGATCACCACATCAATGTCCGAATAGCGGTCCAGGAACTCCTCCATGACCTCCTGTCCCTTAGCTTGAGTGAAATCGGCCGTTTCACGGTCCAGCATCACCCAGTTATCGTGCTCTTCCAGCACCTCGCCAAAGCCATCTGTCCTGCCGATCTGGGCAGAGGAATCCAGCGTTCCCTGAAGTGTTACGATATTGATGACTTCCCGGCTTCGCCCCTGCTTTTCCAGATAATCCGCCAGCCATTCCCCGGCCCGGCGTCCTTCCTTCACAAAGTCACTGCCCACCCAGCAGGTATAGAGGCTTTCATCTGCCACATCCACCTGCCGGTCCGCCACAATAACGGGAATCCCGGCATCTCTGGCCTCTTTCAGCACGCCTTCCCATCCTGTCTCCACGATTGGGTCAAGAATGATATAGTCCACTTCCTGGAGGATAAAATTCCGGACTGCTTTTATCTGGTTTTCCTGCTTCTGCTGTCCATCCTCGAAAATCAGATAGTAGCCGTTTTCTTCCGTAAAAGTATTTTCAAAGGACTGTGTGTTTGCCAGACGCCAGTCTGACTCAGAGCCGACCTGGGAAAATCCCACCACAATCGTCTCATCGTCCTCAACCGCCAGCGCATCCTCCTCATGCAGAAGCTCTTCGCTGGGAATTTCTCCATCTTCCACTCTTCCTGTGGAACAGCTGGAAACCCACAGCAGCACACAGAACAGAAGTCCAACGACCACAACCAGTTTTCTCATGATGACAAACCTCTTTTACACCAGAAACCGCCGCCAATTCAGGCGGCAGCCTCTGTTTTTTACGTTTTTCAGATTTGCTTATTTCTTGCTTTCCTTAATCTTGGCAAAGATACTCTGCAGTACAATGAAGAAGCAGAGCAGAGCCGCTACCGCGATGTTTGACCAGGAGCTCAAGAGCTTTCCGTTGGTCTTAACCAATGTAGAAATTGTACCATTGATCAGCACTCCGAAGAAAGAGCCAATGACATTTCCCACACCGCCGGTCAGAAGGGTTCCGCCGATAACCGCGGAGGAGATGGCGTCCATCTCAAGTCCGGTAGCCTGCTGCACGCTGCCTGACATGGTATTCAGACAGTAGCAGATACCGCCGATAGAGCAGATGAAAGAAGAAAGCATGTAAGCTTTCAGCTTGGTCTTCTTCACATCCAGACCCATCATGGTAGCGGAGATTTCATTTCCGCCTACCGCGTAGAGGCTGCGGCCAAACTTGGTATAACGAAGCATCAGGAAAATAGCAATCAGCACAATCAGAGCGATGATAACCGTAATACGGATAAACGGGATCTGCTCCACACCCTTGCTGTTCACGTAGGAACCAAACGGAAGCTCCAGCTTAAAGTTCGCCAGATTTACAAAGAACTGATTGGTGCTGATGGACACCTGGTCCGTGCTGATCACCGCTGTCATACCACGGGCAAAGAACATTCCTGCCATGGTTACAATGAACGGCTGAATCTCCAGATATCCTACACAGAAGCCCTGTACCAGGCCGAACACCAGGCCAATCAGCAGTACCAGCAAACACAGCAGCGGCGCGCTCATGCCCCAGCGCTCCATGCCTACCGCCAGGAACATACAGTCCATGGCGATCAGGGCGCCTACGGAAATATCGATGCCGCCGGTAAGCATGATGCAGGTCATGCCGCAGGCCACACAGAGGAGACCCGCATTGTTAATCAATACATTCAAAAATGTCTGCAGATGGGTAAAACCCTTATCTGCGTATACGATACAGCCTGCCGCATACATAACAACAAACAGAACGATTGTGATAATCAGAAGCAGTGTATTGCTGTTTATTTTCTTCTTTTTCATGCTGCGGCACCTCCTTTAGCCAGAGCTTTTCTTGCCGCTCTGCGCTTCATATAAGCCTTAAACGGCGGAGCCTGAATCGTTACGATGATGATGACGATGATGGCCTTGAACACGGGAGCCACATCTGTGGAAACACCCAGGGCGTACAGCGTCGTCGTAATGGCCTGAATCGTGTAAGCGCCGATAATAGAACCTGCCAGGCTGAACTTTCCGCCGCCCAGGCTGTTGCCGCCCAGAGCTACGGCCAGAATAGCGTCCATCTCATAGTTCAGACCGATATTGTTGGAGTCCGCGGAGCTGATACGGGAGGAAGCCACGATTCCTGCGATTCCTGCCATCAGGCCACATACCAGGTAGCATACAAAAATAATTTTGGAAGAATTCAGTCCTGCGATGCGGGACGCCTTCTTATTGATGCCGACGCTCTGTACATACAGGCCGAGGGCTGTCTTTTTCAAAAGCAGAGCCATCACAACCACGCAGACTGCCGCGATAATAATCGGTGTGGGGATAAATCCCAGATATCCTCCGAAGAATTTAAAGGAATCATTCCGTACATATACAATCAGGTTGTTGCACAGCAGAAGTCCGATAGCTCTGGCTGCCGAAAACAGAATCAGCGTGGCGACCATTGGCTGCACATTCAGATAAGCCACCAGCGTACCGTTGAAAGCGCCGCAGACGCAGCCCATCAGGATGCCGCCCAATACACCCACTATCAGGGGAACTGCCAGTTCTGTCGTGGAGGACACGCCATAGCCTGCCAGCAGCATACAGCAGAAGGACGCTGCCAGAGACATAACGGAACCTACGGAAATATCCGTTCCGGCGGAAGCGGATACCACCAGAGTCATTCCGATAGCAAGGATCGCAATCTCACTTCCACGGTTCAGAATATCAATCAGACGTCCGTACAGTACGCCGTTCCGGACAGAAATCGTAAAAAAGCTGAACGCGAATTCGCCGCACGCCACATCATAAATGATATTGGCCGCCATAACCAGAAACATACAGAAAACAGGAAGGAACAGCCGCTTTTGTGTAATTTTCTTTACTTTATCCATCACTTGTCACCTCCTGCGATTGCTTTCATCACCGTCTCCTGAGACAGACTCTCTGTAATCTCCCCAACCTTCATACCATCACGCAGGACAGCCATCTTCGTACAGGTACGAAGCATTTCCTCGATCTCGGAGGAAATGAAGATGATGCCTTTTCCTTCCTTTGCCAGCTTCAGCACCAGCTTCTGAATCTCTGTCTTGGTTCCGATATCAATACCACGGGTTGGCTCGTCGAGAATCAGGAAATCCGGATCTGTGGCAAGCCAGCGCCCCAGAATCACCTTCTGCTGATTTCCTCCGGACAGCTGTTTGATCAGCGTCTCACGGCTGGCCGTCTTAATCTGCAGCATATCTATGTACTTGTCCGCCAGCTCAATCTGCTTGCTCATGGGAAGCAGACGGAACATGCCTCTCTTGGCCTGAAGAGCCAGGATGATATTCTCACGTACAGACAAATCTCCGATGATGCCCTCTGCCTTTCTGTCGTCCGGCAGAAGTCCCATGCCAAGCTTCATGGCATCGATGGGAGCATTGATCTTTGCTTCTTTTCCCTTTACCTTCAGGGTACCGGTCTGATTCTTATCCGCGCCGTAAATAACACGGGCCAGTTCGCTTCGTCCAGAGCCCAGAAGTCCGGTCAGGCCGACCACCTCTCCCTTGTGAATCTGAAGGTTGAAGGGCTTGATCGTTCCCTTATGGCTCATGCCTTCCGCGTCAATCAGGATATCCTCATCGGAGAATACCGGAGACTCGTCAGACTTGATGGAGGCCAGATCATCGAAATCCTTACCCATCATAGCCGCTACCAACTTCACTCTGGGCAGATCCTCGATGGGATACTCCCCTACCAGCTGGCCGTCACGCAGAACGGTAATCCGGTCGCAGACCGCGTATACCTGCTCCAGGAAATGGGTTACGAAGATGATTCCCACGCCCTTTGCTTTCAGCTGGTTCATAAGCTTGAACAGCTTTTCCACCTCGTTGTCATCCAGTGAGGAGGTAGGCTCATCGAGAATCAGAACCTTGCAGTCCATATCTACCGCGCGGGCAATGGCGATCATCTGCTGGAGAGCCAGGGAATATTCTTCCAGATTCTGAGTTACGTCTATATCCATGTCAAGATCCTGAACGATTTTCTGGGATCTTTTTACCATCGTTTTCCAGTCTATTGTTCCGATTTTTGTCTTCGGCTCACGGCCGATGAACAGATTCTCTGCCACGCTCAGATTCGGACAGAGGTTTACTTCCTGATACACCGTGGAGATTCCTTTTTTCTGAGCGTCCAGTGTGGAATGGTTTACTACGGGACCATCAATTCCATCCACGCGGATTTCTCCCGCCTCAAATGCGTTGATACCGGTCAGACATTTGATCAGCGTAGACTTTCCTGCACCGTTCTCCCCCATCAGGGCGTGAATCTCACCCTTGCGGAGGGTAAAGTCCACATGATCCAGAGCCTTTACGCCAGGGAAGGTCATACAGATTCCGCGCATGGTCAATACTACGTTATTGTCCATAATTACACCCTTTCATTTAGGAAGGGGAGACCCGACTTTCGAGTCTCCCCTCATTGCCAGCTTCTAATCTGTCTTATGCAAAGCTTTTTGTATCTTCTGTGTCAGATTCAGCTTAGTATGCACGAGCGTCGATGATATCCTGTGTCAGAACGGTCATCGGTGTGTCCACTCCGTTTACAGAGATAGACGGAACTGTATCATCATGCGCGAAGCAGCTCTCCTCTACGTATACTTCTGTCTCAACTTCCTCGCCTGCTTCCAGACCCTTGATAATTTCCTCTACCATCGGAGCAGCCAGCGGGTTGCACTCGAATACAGCGTTCAGGTCGCCGTCCAGGCAGTACTGAAGAGCGGTTCTCGCGGCATCGAAGGAAACAATGATAACATCGCCGTCTACGCCATAGCTTACGCCTGCTGCCGTCATGGCATCCATAGCGCCGAATGCCTCGTTATCGTTCTGGCAGATAACTACATTGAACTGTCCCTCATAAGACTTGCAGTAGGACTCCATAACCTGCTGTCCGCCTTCCTGAGTAAAGTCACCGGTCTGAGAATCCAGGATGTTCCAGCCTTCTCTCTCAGCGATCTCATTGAAGCCTTCTGTACGTCCGATAGTTGCGGATGCGCCTGTGGTTCCCTCGATTACAAGGATGTTCAGGTCTGTGATTCCCTTAGCGTCAGCATATGCCTTCAGCCACTCGCCGCATGCAAGACCCTCGGTCTTGAAGTCAGAACCAACCCATGCCGCGTACTTGTCAGAGTCATCAATGGTACGGTCAATAACAATTACCGGAATTCCGGCATCCTGGCACTCTGTCAGAACAGTGTCCCATCCTGTGGAAACGATGGGGTCGATGATGATGTAATCTACATCCTGCTCAATGAATCCACGAACTGCCTCAAGCTGTACAGCGGAATCATTGTCGCAGTCTACGAACTGAAGGTCGTATCCGTTCTCAGCGCTGAACACATCCTGGCAGGACTGTGTGGAAGCGGTACGCCAGTCAGACTCATGTCCTACCTGCGCGAAACCGATTGTCAGAGTCTCTCCGCTGGCTGCCGTGTCATCTGTTGCCGCATCTTCCGCTGCTGCGTCATCCGCCGCAGTTTCCTCTGTTGCAGTTTCCTCTGTGGTGGTAGCTGCCGCATCATCTGATCCGCCGCCGCAGCCTGCGATCATCGTAGCTGCCATTGCAGCGCAAACCAATACGCTCACGATTTTTCTTTTCATTATTGAAACCTCCCTATATATTCTTGCCAATCTCTCTTGGCTATGGTCTAATCTTACCTTACAAAGGGAAAGATTGATACGGACATCCTTTTGAATTAAGTATAATTTTTTACTGATTTTTGAACAGACTGTGAACAAAGTTTGATTTTTTTGGGAAAAAGTTCATTTTTTTACGTTCTGTCCCGGAGCGCCGGAATCACAACCATAAATTCCGTCCATTCTCCGTACACACTTTCCACAGAGATTCCGTATTCAGAGCCATAATTCAGCTTCAGCCGCTGGGCAACATTGAACAGCCCGAAGCCCGAGGGGTCGCTTCTGTCCACCTCAGCGCCGCCTTCCAGCAGCTCCCGGATTTTTTCCAGCCGTTCCGGCTCCATACCTCTGCCGTCATCCCACACCCGGAAGACCAGCTTTTCTTCCTTTTTCTCTCCCGTCACGCGGATATGTCCCAGTCCTCTCTTATTCTTGATGCCGTGGTACAGGGCATTTTCCACCAGAGGCTGCAGGGTCAGCTTCAGAATCTGATATTCATAAAGCTCCTCCGGTATTTCAATGGAATACTCCAGAATATCCCGGTAGCGGAACTGCTGAATCTGCAGATAGCTGCGGATATGAGCCTCCTCCTCCTTTACGGAAATATAGTCTCTTCCCTTGCTCAGGGTGGTCCGGAAAAAGTCAGACAGAGTCGTGACCATCATCACCACCTCATCCTTCCGGCCCGCTTCCGCAAGCCAGATGATGGTATCCAGAGTATTATAAAGAAAATGGGGATTGATCTGCGCCTGCAGAAGCTTCAGCTCCGTCGCCCGCAGGTTCAGCTGCTCCACACGGATATCCTCCACCAGATTTCCAATCTTTTCGATCATGGAATTGAAGCTGGAATTCAGCACCGCCAGCTCTGCGCTGTTATCCGCTTCCGCCCGCACAGTAAAATCTCCTCCCGCAGCTTTTCTGGTCACCTCGCAGAGCCGTCCGATGGGCACCATGATGCTCTGCATCAGCTTCTGGCTGATCAGAAAAGCGCTGATCAGAATCAGCAGGAACACGATGCTGGCCATCCGCACGGTCCGATCCACATCCGCGCGGATTCCCTCTCTGAGAGCCTCCAGATTCGTGGTCTCGTAATAAATGTATTCCTGAATCTGCTCCTGAATCAGTTCAGTCAGCACCCGGATATCCAGATCCAGCCGTTCCATATTGATATCGTAGGAACCGCTCACCTTGGCGTCCTCCTGGATTTCTTCCACGCGGACCTCAAGAGTGTCCAGACATTTGAGAATTCTCTGAAGTCTCTGCTTCGCGTACTCCACATCTGCCGATTCGTAAAGGCCCTGAAATACATTCCGGGCGTCCTCAATCAGACGCTGGGGCTCCTCCGTGTCAATCAGCTCATCCGCCCTCTCCGAATTGGCCACAATGATATACATGAGATAATCCAGATCTTCTTTAAAGTCTATGTTGTAGGCATTTGCCTTTGTAATATTTTCCACCACCTCATCATAGCGGTCCGAAAACTGCTGCATGATGAATACCAGATAAAGAATCAATACCGTCAGCGGAATCAGACAGACCATAAGAAGCATATTCAGACGGTTCTTGATTGACGCTTCCTTTTTCCACATACCTTCTCCTTTTGTCCGGCTGCCGCAGACGCGGCGCGGCTTTCCCGCCGGACGCCTACGCTACGCTCTTGAGCGGAACTCTCTGGGCGTACATTCCTGTGTTTTCTTAAACAGATAGCTGAAATAATGGGGATCCTTATATCCCACCGCAAAAGCGATTTCCGCCGTCTTCATTGTCGTGCCGCGAAGAAGCTCTTTCGCCTTCTCCATCCGCACGTGAGTCAGATATTCGATAAAGGTCTGCCCCGTTTCCTGGCTGAAAATCGTACTGAAATGGTTGGGGCTTAAGTTTACGGAAGCTGCCACCGTGTTCAGGGAAATATCCTCATTGTCATAATTCTGCTCTATGTAGTCTCTGGCGTTCTTCAAAAGGGAGCTGTACTTCTTGCGGGACATGCCTTCCCGCAGCTCTATGGCTGTCTCCAGCACCTTTTTCAGATACTGTTCCGTGGATTCCACGGAAGAAAAGGCCTCCGGCTGCTTCTGAAAATCTCCGCACCGCTCCACCAGAATTCCCGGCTCACATCCCAGCTTTTCCAGCATTCCGGCGGCCGCGAAATACGTATCCATGGTCACATACTGACGAAACATCAAAGACTTGATATTTTTTTCTCCCAGACTTGCGAAATACTCCTCCACAAAATGGGTGGCCTCGCTCTTCAATCCTGTTTTCAGAAAGCTTTCCACGACTCTCCGGTCCAGTTTTCCCGCGCTCAAAGTGCTTAAGGCCATATCCACATCCGGTCCTTCCAGAAGCGCCTCCGTGCTCCTTACAATCTGATTCCGCTTGACAAGATACCGAAGCGCAAAGGCACGGCTGGCTTCCTCAAAGCAACGGTTCAGTTCGCTTAAACGCTCTGCCGGCTCCCCCACGCCCCCGAAATAAGTCAGACCCCGAGACTGGGACAGCACAGACTTCAGGCGCTCCACAAGCCGCTCCTCGATCTCGGAAAGAGACTGTTCCTCCTCTTCCTTCAGGACGAAAGCCCAGCCTTCCACTCCCAGCTCCACCATCAGAACTTCCGGCATCTGCTCCGTCATTTCCTCAATGGACCGGGTGGCCGTATTCAGTTCCTCCGAATAAACCTCTACGCCGTCCTCCGCAAAAACCTGAAACAGAATGATATTGTAGCGCTTGGCAGCCAGCTCAAATCCTGCTTCCTTTCCCTCCTTCAGAAGTGCTGATACCTGCTTCTGGCCGGACACCAGATTTCTGAAAAAGTTCTGTCGGGCCAGCTGGGTATTTTCCATCCGCTCCTTTTCAAAGGTCTCCAGGAACTTTTTCTGCTGCTGTTCCTCTTCTATCTTTTTCCCGACCTTTTTTACGGCCTCCAGAAGCTGGGCGCCCGAAATCGGCTTCACCAGGTAATCTGTAATCCCGATGCTGATTGCCTCCTTGGCATATTCGAATTCATCATATCCGCTTAAAATCAGGATTTTGATGTCTGGAAGCTCCTGCTTTACCAGACGCGAAAGCTCCAAGCCGTCCATAAAGGGCATTTTAATGTCTGTGATCAGAATATCCGGCCGGGTCTTCTGAATCAGAGGATAGGCCAGCTCCCCGTCGCTGGCCTCTCCCACAAAGGAAAAGCCCTCCCGCTCCCAGTCAATATTATTCTTGATGCCTTCCCGCATCACGACTTCATCTTCTACCAGAAAAACTTTCAGCATATCATAATACTCCCTGTATCTCCCTGATGCGAAAAAGAAGACACCGCAAAGAGCAGCATCCTCTTTTTCCTCAAGGTTACCATCATATATCTATTCTTTTCCGTGAAACAAAGGAACACTCCTGTTTCCGCGGTCCGGAATCCTTACTGCAGATGCTCCACTGCCGCCCGCTCTATGGCAAGGCCTTCCGTGTAGCGCGCGAGGAAAGTGTCAAAGCCTTTTACATCCGTCTCATCCGGCTGCATCGTCTCGCCCGTTTCTCCCGCGAATATGTGATCAGACAGGTAAGCGGCAAGACTCTCCCCGGCAGCTTTATTCTTCATATAAGAGGCCAGAAGCGCGATGCCCCAGGCTCCTCCTTCTCCCGCCGTCTCCATTACAGTCACCGGAACATCCATGGCTGCCGCCATAATCTTCTGTCCCACGCCTTTGGTCTTAAACAGGCCTCCGTGTCCGTAGACCTCGTCTGCTTCCACTCCTTCTTCTTTGAAAAGAATATCCAGACCGGTCTTCAAAGCGCCCAGAGCCGTAAACAGATGCACCCGCATGAAATTCGCCAGATTAAACCGGGCTTCCGGCGTGCGGACAAACATGGGCCGGCCTTCCTCAAAGCCTGTGATATGTTCACCGGAGAAATAGTTGTAGGCCAGCAGGCCGCCGCAGTCCGGATCTCCCTCCAGCGCCTTGTTGTACAGGGTTCCGAACAGCTTATTCATGTCCACCTCCACGCCGAAGCTCTCGGCAAACTCTTTGAAGAGCCCCACCCAGGCATTCAGATCGGAGGTGCAGTTGTTGCAGTGCACCATGGCTACCGGGCTGCCGTCCGGCGTCGTCACCATGTCAAGCTCCGGGTGGACTTTTTTCAGTCCCTGCTCCAGCACGATCATGGCAAATACGGAAGTGCCTGCTGACACGTTTCCGGTTCTGGGCCGCACACTGTTTGTGGCCGCCATGCCGGTTCCCGCGTCGCCTTCCGGCGGGCATAAGGGCACTCCGGCCTCCAGCTCTCCCGAAGGATCCAGAAGCTTCGCTCCCTTCTCCGTAAGGACGCCGGCCTGCTCACCGGCTGTCTGCACCTTCGGCAGAATCTCCCGGATCTTCCAGGGATACCCCTTGGGCGCCGTCAGCTCCTGGAACTGATCCAGCATTCTCTCGTCAAACTGGCCTGTGGCCGAATCAATGGGGAACATGCCGGAAGCCTCTCCGACTCCCATGTTCTTCTCTCCGGTCAGCTGCCAGTGAATATAGCCGGCCAGTGTGGTCATAAAGCTGATCTCCGGCACATGCGCTTCCTTATTCAGGATTGCCTGATACAGATGAGCGATGCTCCACCGCTGGGGAATATTGAACTGAAACAGCTCTGTCAGTTCCTGGGACGCCTGGCCCGTAATGGTGTTTCTCCAGGTGCGGAAGGGCACCAGCTGTCTGTCATCCTTGTCAAATACCAGATAACCGTGCATCATGGCGCTGATTCCCAGAGCTCCAAGTCTGGTCAGTGCCACACCGTATTTCTGCTTTACATCCTCTTTCAGAGCCCCATAGCTTCCCTGGAGTCCTTTCCAGACCTCATCCAGCGAGTAGGTCCAGATTCCATTTTCCAGCTGGTTTTCCCAATCATAGCTTCCGGAAGCAATCGGTCTGCCGCTTCCGTCAATCAGAACCGCCTTGATTCTCGTAGATCCAAGCTCAATGCCCAGGACTGTCTGTCCATTCAAAATTTCTTCTTTTACTGCGCTCATTTTTGTAAAACCTCCTTAGCCTGCCGGCCCTTAGCGGAATGCCACCGCGTTCCAGCGGAGCTCATTCTTCAGTCCGCGGATGGTGGTATCCTTGTCAATATACACCACTTCAATGCCCATGGCTGCTGCCCAGTCTCCCAGCTGCTCGGCCGTCAGGTCGTAGGTAAAGGCTGTATGATGGGCTCCTCCCGCAAGAATCCAGCTCTCGGCTCCTGTCGCCAGATCGGGCTGAGGTGTCCAGAAAGCGGTAGCTACCGGCAGCTTGGGCATAGGTTTCTCCGGTTTCCTGCAGTCCACATTATTGATAATCAGACGGAAACGGGTTCCCAGATCTACAAGCGACGCGGCAATGGCCGGGCCGGTCTTGGATGTGAATACCAGACGGGCCGGATCCTCTCTGTCACCCATACTTAAAGGCTGTACCTTGATGCCGACAGGGCCGTCCGCGATAGACGGGCACACCTCCAGCATATGAGCCTCCAGAATACCTTCTTTGCCGGGAACCAGATTGTAGGTATAGTCTTCCATGAAGGAGGTTCCCTTGGCGTCCTTCATGCCCTCTGTCATCACCTTCATCAGGCGTACCATGGCGGCTGTCTTCCAGTCTCCCTCTCCGCCGAAGCCGTAGCCCTTCTCCATCAAACGCTGAATGGCAAGACCCGGAAGCTGCTTTAAAGCACCCAGATCACCAAAATGGGTTACAATCGCCTGATAGTTCTTCTCCTTCAGGAAGCGCTCAAAGCCGATCTCAATGCCGGCCTGCACTGCCACATGGTCACGAAATTCTTTCTCGTCGCGGCCCTCCAGGAGAATATCATATTTGCTGTAATATTCCTCCACCAGCGTATCAATATCCGCCTGGGATACATCCTGTACATACTCCGCAATCTCGTTCACCGGATAAGCATCGATCTCCCAGCCAAACTTGATCTGGGCCTCTACCTTGTCGCCTTCGGTCACGGCCACGTTGCGCATATTGTCAGCCACGCGCACCACGCGGATATGGCTGCTTTCCATGATGCCCACCGCAGTGCGCATCCAGGAAGCAATGCGCCGGATGACCTTCTCATCCATCCAGTGTCCTACGATGACCTTCCGCTCGATGCCCATGCGGGTCACAATGTGGCCGAATTCACGGTCTCCGTGGGCTGACTGGTTCTCATTCATGAAATCCATGTCAATGGTATCGTAGGGAATCTCCACATTGAACTGGGTGTGCAGATGAAGCAGGGGCTTTCTGTACTCCTGCAGGCCCAGAATCCAGGATTTCGCCGGAGAGAAAGTATGCATCCAGGTAATGACGCCCGCGCACTCCTCATCCGAATTGGCCTCATTGAAGGTCTTGCGGATAAGCTCGTTGGTAATGAGCGTCGGTTTCCACACTACCTCGTAGGGAAGCAGGCCTGACTGATTCAGGTACTCCACAATCTTCTTTGAGTGCTCTGCCACATGCTCCAGGCATTCGTCGCCGTACAGATCCTGCGAGCCTGTCGCAAACCAGAACTTGTAGTTTTTCATTGCTTTTTACCTCCATTGTCTGTTTTCATTTTTTGTTTTTATTTAAGAAAAGCTTTCAACTGCTGTTTCAGCTGTTATCTGCAGCGCTTGACAGATTCCCGTTCTGCCAGCCACACATCAAATTCATATCCTTCCCGGGCCTCTGCCTGTCCCCTGCCCCTGCGGCGGATCATGGACAGCAGCAGCTCTGCCGCTTTTTTCCCCAGCTTTTCCTTCGGATGATGTACGGAGGTCAGCCCCACATCTCCATATACAGCCAGGTCCGTATCATCCACGCTGATAATGGACATGCCTTCCGGAACCCGGATCCCGTTTTTCTTCAGAAGCTCTATCAGCTCCACAGCCGCCCCGTCATTGTAGCAGAAGACGGCGCTGCATCCCGAAAACCGCTCCAGAATCCGCTGTTCCATCCGGTCAAAATGACCCGTATCCCCGGTATCGTACCAGACGAAACGGTTTTCATCCGTGGGGATCCCCGCTGCCCGAAGCTCTGAAAGGAAGCCCTGATAACGGCGCAGTCCCTGACCGTCATCGGATTTCAGCAGACCGCCGATTTCCCTGTGGCCCATCTTCAGCAGATACTGTGCCGCGCACCGGCCGGCCTCTCTGTCATTTAAGGCCGCCACCGGACAGTCCAGCCCCGGATAACCGCTGTTCACAAACAGAATCGGAGTGCCTTTTTCCAGAAGCTTCTGATACAGAGGAAGGTTCGGGTTCGGCAGAGCGCTCTTGGAAGCCTCAATGATCAGGCCCCTCAGCTCCTGCTCCAGCAGGCTCTCCAGAATCTCCTCTTCCTTCTGAATCCGGTTGTTCGTAAAAGAAATCTGCACCTGAAATCCTTCCGCCGAAAGCACCTGCTCTATCCCCTGGATAATCTTCGGAAATATATAATTATCCACATAGGTCGTCACTACTGCGATCCTTCTGCTCTTTCCCTGTTCCTGAGCTTCCAGATCCATCACAAAGGTTCCGCTTCCCTGCCGCCCGTAAGTAAGCCCCTTCCCTTCCAGAATCTCCAGGGCCCTGCGTACCGTCTGCCGGCTCACGTCAAACTGTTCCCTTAAGGATTGTTCCGACGGCAGCTTTTCTCCCGGCTGGTAGACGCCTTCTGCAATTTTCTGTTCCAGCCAATCGGCGACTTTCTGATATTTCGTCATATCTTATCTCCGCCCATCTGTCTTCCGTGTACGGTATCTCGTTTTAACTTGTATTGTTTTATCTATAGCTTGTATCAAACTTGTATTGTGGTCCTTCAGGCCATTCTGATAAAGTCCCAGATAATTTTTTCTCTATTTTCACTTGAGCTTAAGTTTTATAATTTACTTATACAACAGATTGCACAAGCTGTCAATAGCTTTCAAAAACTTTATTGGGGAAATCTTAAGATTTATCCCGTTGTTTCTTTCCTCAAACTTATATTTTTTACTATTAAATACAAGTTTGCATGCAGCCGCTCCTGTACCATGCATGTCCGGCCGCCGGACAGACATGATTCGAAAAAGCGCTTGAGGCAGTGAGCCGTGCGCATTCCGGCAAAGCTCCGCTCGTTACAGTCAAAATTCTCATGTTTTCCCGGGGCAGCTGCCTCAGTCTTCCCGCAGCCGTTCCACTACGGTGTGCTTCTCTGACGCCCGGCTGGTCAGGATGGGGATGCCTACCCCAAGCAGGGCAAACAGAGGAATCACCAGCAGGAAGGGCGTCAGCTCCAGATGGTAGGTGAAGAACCAGAACAGCCCCTCAACTGCCCGGAAGGCTGCCGGTCCCAGAACCACAGTCAGAAGCAGCGCCAGGCCTGCAGCGCCCAGAGCGTACAGCAGTCCCTCGCAGGCCAGCATGGCGCGAAGCTGTCTGCCAGTCATTCCCACGGTCTGGAGTACGGCCAGTTCCCTCCGGCGGGAAATGATGCCGGTAAGAACGGCGTTGAAGAAGTTCAGCACGCCCACCAGCCCCACAATAAAACTTAAGGCTCCGCCCAGCAGCAGAAACATGGACCGCATGCCCTCAAATTCTCCCGCATAGGTGGCCTTGCTCTCATAATCCAGTTCCGGATTTACGTTTTCCGTATAGTCTGCGAGAAATGTTTCCATGGCCGCGTTTGTCTCATCGGAAGTGTCAAAGGCATAGTACATGATGCTGTCTGTGCCAGTATCCTGGACAAAGGTCTGGTCATTCAGAATAAATTCATCGGAGCCGTAATAGCGGTAGCTTAAGGCTGAGGGTACTGTCACCAGAGCGGCCACTGTGTATTCCACGTCCCGGTATTCTACAGGCCGCTCCGCATAGTCAGCCCCATCCGGCACATCCTCATAGCTTCCATAGACCTCCCCGGTGTCGGGATCATAGCATTCTGTCTCTTCCACATACCGGAGCGTGGCGGTGTCGCCAAGCTTCGCCCAGTGGCTGTCCAGGTCGGCATTGCCGTAATCGTCCTCGCTGTACACGGCGGCGATGGCCCGGCTGCCCGGCTCATAGAGGGCGGAAAGGTCTCCTTCCAGCACGGTCAGATGGTCAAGAGCGAAAGCGCTCATGCCGGAAATCTGAACACTGGCGGCCAGCAGGCCCTCCTCGTTCCGGGCTGTCAGGCGGATCAGATTGTCCATCTGCTCCGGGCTGTAAAAACGCTCATGGATCTGACGGAAATAGTCCTCTGTGATATACTCCAGCGCCTGGGAGGTCTGGCCATACACCACGCCCTCACCGGTGATGCCGCCCTGAGCCCGAATTTCGTCCATGGCTGACTGGGGAACGTCCATATCGTCAGCGAATATGAGAGAGCTGGTCTGGAATTTGGCGGCGTCTGCCACGATAAAATCGCTGGCAGTGAAGCTGGACACGTATTTGTCCATATCGAAGCCGCCGGTGAAGTTTACGGTTACGGTGAGCAGCACTACGGCCAGGGAAAGGGCGAGTATGGTCACAGTTGTCTTGCCTTTGTTCCGCCCCAGATTAGCCCAGGCCATGGTAAACGGATTGACCTTACGCGCCCTGCGGCCTTTTGTCCGGGTTTTCACCTGACCTTCCGTGTACCGCACCGCCTCCACCGGAGACACCTTTGCCGCCATCCGTCCAGGCCGCCGGCAGGAGAGCAGTACCGTGAACAGGGCGAACAGAGCCGCGATGACAAAAATCAGAGGGTTTACGGAAGTGAGCGGCATCACGCCGTTCAGCCGGGACACGATCACGGGCGTCAGCTGTCCGCCGATAAACCAGCCAATGACCAGACCCACAGGGATACCGGCGGCGCTTAAGACAAGCGCCTGGAGCCGGATAATCCTCCGCAGCTGCCGGGGCGTCGTGCCGATGGTCTTCAAAAGGCCGTAAAAACGGATGTCTCCGGCTACAGAAGTCTGGAACACATTGTAGATGATCAGGTAGCCGGTAAAAATGATAAGCAGAGCCATGGCGACAATGGC
This sequence comes from uncultured Merdimonas sp., assembly GCA_944375745.1. Lineage (GTDB taxonomy): Bacteria > Bacillota > Clostridia > Lachnospirales > Lachnospiraceae > Laedolimicola. The sequence goes on along the minus strand of CALWAV010000024.1, from coordinate 23,367 downwards.
TATTACCACAGAGGGATCGATGCTGTCAGACAGCCGTGCCCCGGTATAGCCCCAGTTGACGCCGGTGTCGATGTAGTTGTCTCCCATTTGCTGTTTTTGACCTTCATCTGCGCCACCCCCTTACCGTGCCACAATCCGGCCGTCCTCAATGCGTACGATCCGGTCGGCCAGCTGGGCGATTTCTTCGTTATGGGTAATCATGACCATGGTCTGGGCAAATTTCCGGCCGGTGACCTTCATCAGAGACAATACGTCCTGGCCGGTGCGGCTGTCCAGGTTGCCGGTAGGCTCATCGGCAAGGAGAATGGCGGGCTTCGTGGCCAGCGCCCGTGCGATGGCCACCCGCTGCTGCTGTCCGCCGGAGAGCTGGCTGGGAAGATTGTTCAGCTTCTTCTCGATTCCCAGAGCGGCGATGACCTCCCGGACATAGGGCTTATCAATTCTGCCTCCGTCCAGCTGAATAGGAAGGACAATGTTTTCCCACACGGTCAGAACCGGCACCAGGTTGTAGCTCTGGAACACAAAGCCGATCTTCCGCCGCCGGAAGATGGTCAGCGCCTCGTCCTTTAAGGAGAAGATATCCTTTCCGCCTACGGTGACAGAGCCGGAAGTGGGCCGGTCCAGTCCGCCCAGCATGTGGAGCAGGGTAGATTTTCCGGAGCCCGATGTACCTACAATGGCCACAAACTCTCCATCCTCTACGCTCAAATTTACCCCGTCCAGGGCCTTCACCAGCGTGTCTCCGCTGCCATAATATTTTTTCAGATCTCTGGTTTCCAAAATCGTCATAATAAAATACCTCCACAAAAAAGTCTGCACTGTCTTTCGACAATACAGACTTTACCACAGCAATCTTTCCAGGCTCTTTCTCAAATCTAACAGAATGGAAAGATTCTTATCTCTGCCTGGCTTCTCTTGGCAGATACAGAGAGAACGCGCATCCCTTCCCGGGCTGGGATGCCACCCTGATATAGCCGCCCTGCCTGGTGAGAATCTCCCGGGCCAGATAGAGGCCGAGACCAAGTCCTTCTGCCCCATGCAAGTCCTTTCCCCGGAAAAAGCGGTTGAAGATTTCCGCCTGCTCGCTTTCCGGAATGCCGGGGCCGGTATCCACCACATCGATCCGGCAGAAGGAATCCAGCATCTGGGCGGAGATGGTTACAGTCCCGCCGTCAGGGGTATATTTTACAGCGTTATTTACCACGTTGCCAAGGGCCTCGCCGGTCCAGCGGGGATCGAAGGCAGCGCTGCCCTGAAAGGGCCCGGCTGTGATTGTGATTTGTTTGAGCTGTGCCGCCCGTTCCTCCTGTTCCGCCGCTCCCTCCAGCAGCGGGCCGACCGGATTCGGAGCCGGTACCGGCGCCACGATGCCAGATTCCAGCCGGGAGGCCTTCACCAACGCCTGAATCAGAAAAGACAGCTTTTCTCCCTGGATCACGAGAGAATGAGCCAGTTCCTGCTGCTGCGGGGACAGACCGCTCTCGGACAGCAGCGAAGCATACAGCAGCAGATTGGCAATGGGAGTGCGGGTCTGATGTGAAATGTCGGCAATCAGGGTCTTGACTGCCGCCTGTTCTCCCTCTATGGTCTTCCGGGCAGAAGCAGAGCCCTGAAGAAAACGGGCCAGCCTGCCCTCCAGGGCGGACAGCTCTGTCTCATTGAACGTATCTTCCACAAAACCGCCGGCGATAGCCCGATCCAGCATCTGATTCAGCTTCCGGATGGTGCGCCGTCTGGAAGCCCACTGCCAGACGCCGAATGCCGTACCGGCGGCTGCCAGAACAAAAGCACACAGAGTCAGGGCGTTCATCGGCCCACCTCCCAGACGTAGCCTACTCCGTATACGGTTTTGATGGGAGCGGCCCCCAGCTTGGCGCGGAGCCGACGCATGGCCACAGACAGAGCGTTCTCGTCCACGAATTCGCCTCCGTCCCATACCTTTTCCAGCAGCAGGCCACGGGGCAGGGTGCGGCCCCGGTTCTCCACCAGCAGGCGCAGCAGCCGCTGTTCGGTTTTGGACAATTCAACAGGCGTTCCGTTTTTCAAAAACTCCAGGCGGGAGAAATCAAAGGTGAAGCCGTCCAGCTCCAGTCGATCAGACTTGGCGGGAGCGGAACGCCGCAGCTGGGCGTTTACCCTTGCCCGCAGCACCGCCAGAGAGAAGGGCTTGGTGATATAGTCATCCGCTCCGGTTTTCAGCTCCGATGCTCAAAAAAAGGATGAAGCCCAAGGAAATTTAGGCTTTTTTCAAAGCCTTGCATCTCCTCCGGACTCCATCCTTCTCTTAACTGTTCCATCTTTTCTTCACATTAGCGCTATTGTCTGATATTCACATCCACCTGATTAAAGGGTATCTCAATTCCATTTTCGTCAAACAGAATCTTCACATCTTCTGTCATCTTCCACTTCATGGCCCAGTAGTCCTCCGGCCGCACCCAGAAACGCAGCTTCAGCATGTCCGCGCTGTCCGCCAGGCTGTCCACCACCACGATGTGTTCCTGATCTTTCAGAATCTTTTCCTCGTTATTCAGAAGCTTCTCACAGAGCTCTTTTGCCAGCTTCAAATCAGAACCGTAGCCGATGCCCACATCAATATCCAGACGCCTCTTGTCCTGAGATGTCACATTGACCAGACTGTTGTTTGACAAGACGCCGTTTGGGATCACCACTCTCCGGTTATCCGCCGTCAGCAGAGTCGTGTAAAACATCTGCACCTCTGTCACGGTTCCCTCCAGATTGTCCGCCACATAAATGATATAATCGCCCACTTTAAAGGGCTTAATCAGCAGCAGAAGCACGCCTCCCGCAAAATTGGACAGGCTGCCCTGGAAAGCAAGGCCGACAGTCAGACCGGCCGAGCCCACCAGCGCCATAACGGAGGTGGTGTCCACCCCGAAGCCCGAAGCAATGAGCATAATCAGCACAAAATAGAAAATCACTTTCAGAAGCGAATCCAGAAACTGCATCAGCCCCACATCCGCTCCGGCCCGCTCCATAGAACGCCGGATCAGCTTCCGCAGGAACTTTATGAGCCTGGAACCCACCAGGAAGACGATCACGGCAAACAAAAGCCTGAGTCCGAAGCTGACTACAGCAGGAAGATACCGATCCATATATTCCTGCGTCTTACTGATCTGCTCCGTCACCTGATTCAGCTCCGTCTGCAGATTCTCTGATATCTCCGAGGCTGTGACAGTCAGATATCTCATGCTTTCTTACCGCGTCCTTTCTTCTCCGCAGCCTTTTTCGGCTCATTTTCCTTCTTCTCCGCCTTTGATGCTGTCTTCGCCTTCTCCTTTACGGGAGCCTTCTGGGCCGTGCAGGAAAATACGGCAATACCCATAGGAGGCACTGTAATCTCGATAGAATCCTCTCTTCCGTCACACTCTGATTTCTTCGAGCTCTTTGCCCGCTTGTTCCGCACATCTGTTCCGCCGAAAATCTCGCTGTCGCTGTTGAAAATCTCTTTATAGCTTCCCTCAAAAGGAACGCCAATCTTATGTTTCTCATAAACCAGCGGAGAGAAGTTGCAGACCACCAGCAGAGTCTCATCCGGTTTCTTCGACTGGCGGGTAAATACCAGCATGTTCTCATTGGCTGAAATATTGTTAATCCAGGTGAAGCCGTCCGGATCATGATCCAGCTGATAGAGCGCCGGATGCTCCAGACAGAAATGGTTCAGCGCCTTTACGTACTCCCGCATATTTCCGTGATCCTGATACTGCAGAAGATCCCATTCCAGGCTTTCCTTTTCATTCCACTCATCAAAGGTCGCGAACTCCTGTCCCATGAACAGCAGCTTCTTACCGGGATGCATCATCATAAAGCCGTAAGCCGCCCGCAGATTTTCAAGCTTGGAGTCCCGGTCCCCCGGCATCTTTCCTACCAGCGTCGCCTTGCCGTGAACCACCTCATCATGGGAAAGGCTTAAAATGAAGTTCTCACTGTAGGCATAAATCATACTGAAAGTCAGCTCCCCATGATGCCAGGAACGAAATACCGGGTCATAATGCATATATCCCAGGAAGTCGTTCATCCAGCCCATGTTCCACTTGAAATCAAAACCGAGCCCGTCTTCCTCCACCGGGCCTGTCACCTTGGGCCAGGCTGTGGACTCCTCCGCGATCAGAAGGGCTCCGTCCTTACGTTTCTTGTAAACGGAATTCAGATGCTTCAGGAACTCTATAGCTTCCAGATTTTCCTTTCCTCCATAGATATTCGGCACCCATTCTCCGTCATTCTTTCCGTAATCCAGATACAGCATGGAGGCTACGGCGTCCATGCGGATTCCGTCCGCGTGATAAACCTCTGTCCAGTACAGAGCGTTCGCAATCAGAAAATTCTTCACCTGGGGCCGGCCATAATTGTAGATCAGGGTACCCCAGTGCGGGTGGCTGCCCTTCCGGGGATCCAGATGCTCATACAGACAGGTGCCGTCAAAGGCCGCCAGTCCGAATGCGTCCCTGGGAAAATGGGCAGGAACCCAGTCGAGAATCACGCCGATTCCCTGGCTGTGCATGTAATCCATAAAGTACATAAAATCCTTGGGAGAACCGTATCGGGATGTGGGCGCGTAATAGCCCGTCACCTGATAGCCCCAGGACTCGTCCAGAGGATGCTCCATAACCGGCATCAGCTCCACATGGGTGTATCCCATGTCCTTCACATACTCTGCAAGCATAGGAGCGATTTCCCGGTAATTGTAAAACTCCCGGACCTCCTTCGCCGGCTTTTCAGCAGCTTCCTTTTCCTTCTGCCCGGACTCTCCTTCTTCTTTTTCTCCTGTCTCCGCTTTTGTCTCTGCTGCCGCAGCCACAGAAGTAACGGGCTCTTCCTCCGGCTCTTCCGCCTCGGGCTTCTTCCAGGAGCCAAGATGCACTTCATAAATCAGAAGGGGCTCTTTCTTATAATCTGTCTTCTTTCTCTTTTCCATCCAGCTGCTGTCCGTCCACTCAAAACCGGACAGATCTGTGACCACAGAAGCTGTATGGGGCCGCAGCTCGGCCTGGTTGGCATAGGGGTCTGCCTTCAGCATGGGAAGGCCGCCCTTTGTCTTGATCTCATATTTATAGCAGGCTCCGGGCTCAATGCCGGGAATAAAAAGTTCAAAAATTCCCGCCTCTTCTATCCGCCGCATGGGATGGCGGCGTCCGTCCCAGAGATTAAAGTCTCCGACCACGCTGACGCGGCACGCATTTGGCGCCCACACGGAAAAATAGGTGCCTTCCACGCCTTTGATGGTCATGGGATGGGCTCCCATCTTTTCATATATGGTGTAGTGAATACCTGCCTGGAACTTGTCCAGCTCCTTCTGGGTAAACACCTTCGGCTGAAAACGGTAGGCATCCTCAAGCTCCTGAACCACTCCATTGTCATACTCTACACGGAAGAAATAATCCGGAACCGTCTTTCCGGGCAGCAGCGCCGCGAAAAATCCGCCTTCATCGGCCAGCTCCATCTCATATTCCTTTCCAGTTCCCCTGACCACAGCCGTCATCTTCACCGCTGTAGGCAGAAAAGCCTGAACCAGAATCCCGCCGTCCACCTTATGGGGACCCAGGATCTCCTGAGGCTCGTCCTCCTCCGAGTAGACCAGTGCCTCGATGCGGGGCCAGTTCATAAGCTCATACAACTTGTTATCCATACCCTTCTCCTCCTTTTCCAATCCAAATCCTTCCGGCTTTCCCAGCCTTTACAGGCCTTTTCCGTCTGCCGGTGTCTCAGATCAGTCCGTACCTTTCCAGGGCGCGGGCCACGCCATCCTCCCACATTCCTTCTGTTCTGTATTTCGCAGTCCGTAGGACGCTCTCTTCCGCATTGCCCACCGCCGTTCCGTACTGTACATATTGTAACATTTCCAGGTCGTTTGGTCCATCCCCAAATGCATAAGTATTGCTGAGAGGAATGTCAAGTTCTTCCAGAAGAATGCGGATTCCATCCGCTTTGGAAATCCCCTTCGGCATCATTTCCACATATGGCATGCGCTCATAGCGGGCCAGTTCAAAGGCTCTCTCAAGCTCCGGCACAAGCCTTTCAAAGGCTGCCATGTCCGGGATTTTGGCTGTCAGCTTGCAGGCTCTGTCCGTCAGAAGATCCATCTCCTTCAGCCGCTCCGGATATTCTTTTTCCAGTCTGTCCACAATGGAAAAGAGCTGCCGGGTCTCCCCATTCAGCCTGCAGCTTAGGTACTCCGGCCCCTCCAAAACCACACAGCAGCCGATTTTCTCCAGACGGGGAACCTCCTGCAGCAGAAGCTGATTGGAGATCAGCACGTTTCTTAAAACACGCCCTTCATATTCAATATATGTGCCTGCGCCGCAGATCATGCCGGGAAAATCCGGTTCCAGCACCTCCGGGAATACAGAAGGCTTCGGCCTGCCCGTGCACATAACAGGAATATGTCCGTTTTCTTTCAGCTTTGCAATGGCTTTCCGGGTGCTTTCAGGCATTCCCCGGCCAATCTGGTAAATCGTGCCGTCCACGTCAAAAAATACTATCTTCTGTTCTGTATTCATAATTTCAGAAACTCCTCTTCAGAAATCACCGGGATGCCAAGCTCCCTGGCTTTTTTGTTTTTGGAGGAAGACGAAGCTGTATCGTTGTTGATCAGATAATCCGTCTTTCCCGTCACACTGCCCGTGACCTTACCGCCCCGTTTTTCAATCAGATCCTTCAGCTCATTTCTGTTGGCAAAATGGTTCAGGCTGCCGGTCACCACAAAGACTTTTCCCTTCAGATCCTGCACTCCGGCCGTCTCTTCCTTCTCCAGCGTCAGCTCTGAAAGCAGGCGGAAGAATTTTTCCTTTTTCTCTTTATCCGCGAAATACCCTGTAAAGCTGGAAGCAATAACCGGCCCCACGCCGTCTATGGCAGCCAGCTCCTCCTCGTCCGCGGCCAGCACTCTCTCCACATCATCCTCAAACTGACGGCAGATCAGCTTTGCGCCGGACAGGCCGATATTGGGAATCCCCAGGCTGTAGATCACCTTAGCGAGAGTCGTGTTTCTGGCCTTTTTGATGCTCGCCATCAGATTCTCATAGGACTTTTCTCCGAAGCCCTCCATCTCCACAATCTCATCCCGGAAACGGTCCAGACGGAAAATATCCGCAAACTCATGAATAAAGCCTCTGGCAATGAATTTTTCCAGAGTCGCTTCCGAAAGGCCCTCGATATTCAGGGCGTCCCGGCTTACAAACAATGTAAAGGATTTGATTTTCTTGGCCTGGCAGTCCGGATTGGTGCAGTACAGGGATTCCACGTCATTGATCTTCCGGATCTCTGTGGCACCGCCGCAGACCGGACATTTCTCCGGAATATCCCGTACGCCGCTGCGGGTCTTGTTGTCAGCAATCTGGGGAATGATCATATTGGCCTTGTAGACCTCGATGGTATCTCCCACGCCCAGCTCCAGTCCCCGCATAATGCTGATATTGTGGACCGAAGCCCGGCTGACCGTGGTTCCCTCCAGCTCCACCGGCTCAAAGACAGCCACCGGGTTAATGAGCCCCGTCCGGGAAGGGCTCCACTCGATCTCCTTAAGTGTAGTCTCACGGATCTCGTCCGCCCATTTAAAGGCCATGGAATCCCGGGGAAACTTGGCCGTCTGCCCCAGAGACCGGCCATAGGCAATGTCATCGTAAAGCGCCACCAGGCCATCGGAAGGATATTCATTCTTTTCGATATGGGAAGAAAACCAGCGGATAGCTTCATCCAGAGTATCCGCAGTCACCACCTTGTACTCCACTACCTCAAAGCCCTGTTCCTTCAGCCACAGGAATTCTTTTTCATGGGAATTTTCAAAATCCACGCCGTCCGCCCGAACCAGGGAAAACGCAAAGAAATGCACGCTCCGCTTTGCGGTGATCTCATTATTCAGCTGGCGCACAGAGCCGCTGCACAGATTTCTCGGATTCTTATAACGGGCGTCCGCCTCGGGAATCTCCTCGTTGATCCGCTCAAACTCCTTATAGCCAATCACTGCCTCCCCACGGAGAACCAATTCTCCCTGAAAAGGAATTTTTAAGGGAATATTGCGGAACACCCGGGCATTGTTCGTGATAACCTCGCCCACCTCTCCGTTTCCTCTCGTGACAGCCTTGAACAGTTCTCCATCCCGGTAGGTCAGCACGATCGTAAGGCCGTCCATCTTCCAGGAAAGAAGGGTCCTGTGGGGACCGATCCATTCTTTCAAAGCTTCTGTATCCTTTGTCTTGTCCAGAGAAAGCATGGGCCGCTCATGGCGCTCCTTGGGAAGCTCGCTCAAGACCTCATAGCCCACATGAACGGTCGGGCTGGAGGCAAGGGTGGTTCCCGTCTCCTTTTCCAGACAGATCAGCTCATCATAAAGGGCGTCATACTCATAATTGGTCATAATCTCGTCCGCTTCCTGGTAATAGGCTCTGGCTGCCCTGTTCAGAAGCTCCACGAGTTCTTTCATTCTTTTCTTTTTTTCTTCCATATTCATTTTTCTATCCATTCTTATCCTCATTTTGATTTCCGGCAAAGGAAGGAAAAGCCTCCTTCAGCGGCCCGGCAGCGGACCTCTACTCCCTGGAGTCTTTAATCAGCTCCAGAAGCTCTGCCATTTCCCTGTCTGTCACCTTCCGCCAGGTTCCGGGCTTCATGCCCTTCAGCTCAATATTCAGGACCCGGACCCTCTTCAGATTTTCCACCTGATAGCCCAGAGCCTCGCACATCCGGCGGATCTGCCGGTTCAGTCCCTGGGTCAGAATGATGCGGAAGTTTTTCTTTCCCAGCTTCTCCACCTGGCAGGGCCTTGTCACCGTATCCAGAAGCACTTCTCCTTTTTCCACCTTACGGATACGCACGCCCTTCCTCATCTGCTCCAGAAAAGCATCAGTCACCGGCTTATTCACTGTAACCAGATATTCCTTTTCATGATGGTTGGAAGAGCGCATCATCCGGTTTACCAGACTTCCGTCATTGGTCATCAGAATCAGCCCTTCCGAATCCTTATCCAGCCTTCCAATGGGGAAAATCCGCACCGGATAGCCCACATAGTCCACAATATTGCGCTTTTCTCTGCGGTCCGTTGTGCAGATCACTCCCACAGGCTTGTATACGGCCAGAAGCACTCTCTCCTCTCTCCCGCCGCCAATCACCTGTTTTCCCACCTGGATCTCCTGACCCGGCCGGACCTTCATGCCCATCACCGCAGGGCGGCCGTCTACCAGGACTTTTCCTGCTTCTATCAGTCTGTCCGCCTCCCGGCGCGAGCATACGCCGGCTTCACTCAAGTATTTATTCAGACGAATCTCTTCCACGTTCGTATTCCTTTCTGATAATTTTTACGCGTTCCCGCAGGACTTATTATAGTGGATTCCGGAATGGGAAGCAAGAAAAAAAGCTCTCCTCCGGCGGCCAGGAGGGATTCAGAACCTGGCCGCCGGAAGAGAGCTTCCGCGTTTTTATATTATAAAATCAGTTATTTTTATTTTGGGCAGGATTAGCAGATCCCCTGTGCCAGCATTGCGTCTACAACTTTCTCGAAGCCTGCGATGTTGGCGCCTACCACATAGTTCTTTGCATAGCCGTAACGCTCTGCAGCGTCAGCCATGTTGTGGCAGATGTTTACCATGATGCCCTGAAGCTTTGCGTCTACCTCTTCGAAGGTCCAGCTCAGACGCTCGCTGTTCTGGGACATCTCGAGAGCAGAAGTAGCCACGCCGCCTGCGTTTGCCGCCTTGCCCGGAGCAAACAGAACGCCGTGCTGCTGCAGGTACTCGGTAGCCTCCAGGGTGGTCGGCATATTCGCGCCCTCAGCCACTGCGATGCATCCGTTCTCTACCAGCTGCTTTGCGTCGTCCAGAAGCAGCTCGTTCTGGGTCGCGCAGGGAAGACCAAGATCCACCTTTACGCTCCATACGCCGCGTCCCTCATGGTACTCGGAGTTCGGACGGTAGTTCTTGTACTCGGTCAGACGCGCTCTCTTCACCTCTTTGATCTCCTTGAGAGCTGCCACGTCAATGCCTTCCGGATCGTATACCCAGCCGTTGGAATCGCTGCAGGTTACAACCTTTACGCCCAGCTGCTGTGCTTTCTCGATAGCATAGATAGCTACATTTCCAGAACCGGATACAGCTGCTGTCTTTCCTGCGATATCGATGCCGTTCATCTTCAGCATCTCCTGGGTCAGATAGAGGAGTCCGTAACCGGTAGCCTCGGTTCTCGCCAGAGATCCGCCATAGGAAAGACCCTTTCCGGTGAGCACGCCCTCATAGCGTCCGGTCAGTCTCTTGTACTGTCCGTACATATAGCCGATCTCTCTTGCGCCTGTTCCGATATCACCGGCCGGTACGTCTGTGTTCTCTCCGATATGTCTGTACAGCTCTGTCATGAAGCTCTGGCAGAATGCCATTACCTCTCTGTCAGATTTGCCCTTCGGATCAAAGTCGGAACCGCCCTTGCCTCCGCCGATGGGAAGTCCGGTCAGGGAATTCTTGAAGATCTGCTCAAAGCCCAGGAATTTGATGATACCGAGGTTTACAGACGGATGAAGACGAAGCCCTCCCTTGTACGGTCCAATCGCGCTGTTGAACTGTACGCGGTATCCTGTATTCACATGTGCCTGTCCCTTGTCATCCACCCACGGAACACGGAACTTAATCTGGCGCTCCGGCTCAACCAGACGCTCCAGAAGAGCCTCCTTGCGGAACTTCTCCTCATTTGCGTCCACAACCGGACGTAAAGACTCCAGAACTTCTTTTACTGCCTGATGAAACTCCGGCTCGCTGGGGTTCTTCGCTACTACTGATTCAATGACCTCATCAACGTAAGACATGTTTTGTTTCCTCCTCTACCCTTTTACTGTTGTATTTTATTTTCTATCCTCACCCCGGGAAACCCGGAAGTTTCAAATAGCAAACAAAAAAAGCGTACAAAAAACAAGCAAGCACACAACACAGATCCGTGCTTCTCTTTTTGACGCCTTTGTCAATGGCTATTATTGCACGCCTGTCACGAATTTGCAAGTGTTTTTTTGTAAAAATCCAAAAATTTTTCTCACGTATCCGCCAGTCGGATAAATTTTTACGTTTCAGCCCTTCAGATAACTCTTCAGACGCTCAATATTTTTCTCTTCAAAATCCATAATTTCTTCCGCCAGCTCACAGTACTCCTTTCTGGCTCCCTTGTTTGCCTTCAGCGCTTTCATCAGATCTGTAATTCCTTTTGCGTTTCCCTCGATCATCAGCTCCGCCAGATGCTCTGTGCTGGTATTCAGGAGCGTGCTTGCCTGAATCGATGTCCACAGCTTTGCCTTTCCCGCCGGAGACGCCTGTTCCGGACGTCTGCTGGCTTCCCGGATTCTGTCCGTCACCTTATCCTCCAGCGTAAGGAATCGGACAGCCTGGCGGTTCAGATCCAGCGCCAGATCCTCGTCATATACCTTGCTGATCACTGTGTTGATCGTCTCCAGCCCTGTCTTTGTATTTCTGTAAGCCTCATTTAATACAGCCAAATCCGCGCTTGTAAGCATAAAAAATTTCCTCCTGCCTGATTGATTTTGCGGCCAGCTCAATTTCTTTTTACTCTGGCCGTTCCTTTTCATCTCCGAAAATCACTCATAGCATATGGAAATTCTTCCGTTTTATACATTCAAAGCTTTTCCGATTAAAAAGGCCGGCACACAGAAACGGATTCCGCTTCCGTGCGCCGGCGCCGCTGTGCTGCCTGCCTTACTCCAGATACTGAGTCATGCAGTAACACTCTGTTCCATTGTAATTGATCTTGCTCCAGCCGCTGTCATAGCTTTCGATCTGCGTCACGCTTTCACCCTGATAAGCCGTTCCCAGATACTCTGACTCTGTACTGGGCTCAGAACGCAGGCGGACGCTCTCTGTAAACCGCGTCTCTCTGTTCTGGGCTGTAGCTGTGTTCTCTTCCGCAGGCTGTTCTTCTGCGGGCTGTTCCTCTGCAGGCTGCTCTTCCGCAGGCTGTTCCTCTGCAGGCTGCTCTTCTGCCGGCTGTTCTTCCGCAGGCTGTTCCTCTGCTGTCTCAGATCCGGATTCCGCTATCCGCAGATACCGTGCCTCCTGCTCCGCCAGATTTGCGTCAGCCGCCTTAGCCTCTTCATATTTTACCCGCACTTCCTCACGCAGAGCAAGCACGTCTTCCTCCTGAGCCATCTCTTCCACATACGCATTCAGCTCTTCGCTGGCTTCCCCATTGAAAATCACCAGATTTCCCTGGTCATTTGTGTAGACATACAGCGCTGAAAGGCCGGGCGCCGCCGTGTCAATCTGGGCAAATTTCAGCTCATAATATACGAATACCAGATAGGAGCCATCCTCCAGCCCTTTCTTTGTATAGCAGGAAATGTTCTGGTATCCCTCCACCAGATCTCTGGAACGCAGAATCCGGTTCTGCTCCTCCTCGCTGGTGGTGTCCTCCACCGATGCCAGTCCTTCCATGTCACCAGCCGCCATATAATTATAATAATTCTGAATCAGCTCGTTTACTTCCGGATAGGCATCCTGCTCCAGCGGATTGACATTCTCGGTAGCCGCAGCTTCAGCTGCCGCCGCACCGGATACCACAGCGCCCTGCTGTTCCTCAGTGCTCTGTGCCGCATCCGAAGCATCGGAAGAAGCCGGGGCTGTTCCCCCGTCTCCGGCGGACGCTCCGCTGCCTGCCAGGCTGACTCCGGCAAAAACCACAAGGCAGAACGCCACACAGCCTACCGCTACCTGCCTCTTGTACTTTACAATCCAGTCACCAATCTTATCTTTACTGAATACTCCCTTCAGATTATCTGCAGAAAATTTCATACATGCCTCCTGTCCTGATATCTATATACTAAAATATTTTTGTTTCGAATTTGTAACAATTTTGTAACAAACTTGATTGTAACAAACTTGCAGGAAAAAGGCAACCTTAAATTGTGACATTTTTGTGAACATTTCAGAGCAGATGAAACTTTTTTCACATTCTCTCTTATTTTTCCTTCAGGGTAAGCTTCCCGGAATCGGGAGAATACAGATAGATATTGTCAGAAAGCACCTCTGTGCTGCGCACCTGAGTCTGATTGATATCCCGGACCATATGAATGAGCTCCTGCTCATCTCCCACCGCCGGGGCAGGAACCATAATAACCTCATGGATACTGCTGGGAAGCATATAAAACGCTCCTCCCAGCCGGTCCGCGCAGGACTTCAGAACTCCCTCATACAAGATGCAGGCAGCTCCCAGAGCCTTTTGTGAATTGGTCAGCACATACATGGGCACTCCCACCTCTTCCGGATCTTCCATCCCGCCTGACAGTTCCCGGATGACCTCCGCCATACTTTCCAGTCTGGCCGGGAGAAGTTTTTCCGTATTGGCTTTCGCGTCCCGGTACAGATCACTGCAGGTAACTTTCCAGAGCTTCATGTGGCTGTTATGAATCAAAACTGTGGCATTGCCCACCGGCGTATCCGTCAGAAGGCAGTAGAACACAATGGCCAGATCCAGAAATGGAAGGTGGGGAACCTTTTTCAGCAGCTCCCGGTTTTTCTCCGCGTTTACAAGCTTATATACTACTGTACTCTTAAGCTTCCTGTAATCTGTGAAAAAGTCCGTATCAAATCTCTCTTCAAAACTTGTGTCCTCACAGCACTCCAGAATCTGATCGCAGATTCCTTTCAGAGAACGGCCGTCCAGGTACTCTCGGTAATACGCGTCCATATAAATAGTGGGCGCCACCTTCTGCCCCTGCCGCCGGATAGATAACCCATCCATAATCACTCCGTTATTCTTTTCCAGCGGGAGAAGCTCCAGTTTTGTTCCACAGGGCAGCGACTCCCGCAGAAACCCTGTGACTGATCCTACAAATTCCTGATAATTCATTTTTCACCCTTTCTTTCTAAAAATATTTTATGCTTTAAACTGGGGATTTCGGCAGCGAACTGCTGCTTCTTTAGAAGATGTTTTCATTATACTGGAATATTTTCCCTTTTTCAAGTATCTCTTTTAAAATTTTTTACTTGCACATTTTTCTTTTTTGTTGTAGAATATGTCAAGTAGTCAATAAGCATCTGTAGCTCAGTGGATAGAGCACTGGCCTCCGACGCCAGGTGCCGCTAGTTCGAATCTAGTCAGATGCAGACTGAAAACTCCGGACTTCATCATGGTGAAGCCGGAGTTTTTTTGTATCTTGTCCTTAATATATTTTCTCTTCCCCCTTTTCAAAAAAGACTGCTCCACTCAGCCCCGGCGTCTAATTCCTGCCGGTAAGCTTGTGAAGCAGTCTTCTCAAAGTCACTCTGTTATCTTTCTTATCTGATTTCCCGCTTATACTCTGGACAGGTACTCGCCTGTACGGGTATCGATCTTGATCTTGTCTCCCTGGTTTACGAACAGCGGTACGTAAACAAGAGCTCCTGTCTCTACAGTAGCCGGCTTGGTGGCTCCGGTAGCGGTATCACCCTTAAAGCCCGGCTCTGTATCCGTGATCTCCAGCTCTACGAAGAGAGGAGCCTCTACCGCGAATACATTTCCATTGTAGGAACATACCTTTACCATCTCGTTCTCTTTTACAAACTTCAGAGAATCACCGATATCGTCCTTGTTCAGAGCAATCTGATCGAAGTTCTCAGTATTCATGAAGTAGTACAGATCACCGTCGTTGTACAGATACTGCATCTCCACACGGTCGATTCTGGCCTGGGGAAACTTCTCAGTGGGACGGAATGTCTTCTCTACCACGCCCCCATTGATGATATTTTTAAGCTTCGTTCTTACAAAAGCTGCGCCTTTACCCGGCTTTACATGCTGGAACTCCAGAATCTGATACACGTTTCCTTCAATTTCAAGCGTAACGCCGTTTCTAAAATCTCCTGCTGAAATCATTCTTAACTCTTCCTCCTATTGTTTTAAGCGCAGCCATTCTTTCTTCTCTGCGCACGCGATTTTAATCTGTAACTGGCCAAATCAGCAGTTACCTGAATTTATTCTATAATAAAACCTCTGCTTTTTCAAGCCCTTTTATAGTTCTATGAGTTCCTTCGGTGAAGCTGTCAGATTTCGGATGCCGTTTTCCGTCAGGACAACCATATCCTCAATGCGTACTCCGCCGAAATCCGGGAGGTAAATTCCCGGTTCCACTGTCTCAATCATTCCCGGAGCCAGCACTGTCTGTTCATTCATGGACAGCCTGGGGTTCTCATGAATCTCCAGTCCCACGGAATGTCCCAGTCCATGTCCGAAGTATTCTCCATAACCCGCTTTTTCTATCACAGTTCTGGCAAGCCTGTCTCCTTCTGCTCCCGTCATGCCGGGACGGAGTCCCTCCAGCGCCGCCTGCTGGGCTTCCAACACGATCTGATAAATCTCTTTCTGCCGGTCACTGGCCTTTCCAATGACAACAGTCCTCGTCATATCGGAACAGTAGCCCTGATACCTGCAGCCAAAGTCCATGGTTACAAAATCACCCTTTTCCAGCGGCTTGCTGCCGGGAACTGCATGAGGCATGGCAGAGTGAAGACCAGAAGCTACAATCGTATCAAAACTGGTTCCTTCCGCTCCGCGGCTCTTCATAAAAAACTCCAGCTTTGCGGCTGCCTGCAGTTCTGTAAGTCCGGGACGCAGTTCATTTAAAATATAGGAAAAGGCCTCGTCTCCAATCTGTTCTGCTTTTTCCAGCTTCTGCAGTTCTTCCTCACTTTTTACAGCGCGGAAAGCAGAAACAGAATCCCCCAGCATCTTCCAATGCTCCGGCGCAAGGCCGGCTTCCTTCTTAAGGCCGCAGACAGTTCCATACAGCAGGGCATCCTCTTCAAACCCCAGCTCTTTTACCTGGTCTTCCCGGATCAGCTCCGCCAGGAGCGCTCCGTAACCTCTGCCCTTTCCGATGGTCCGCACCTCACAGCCCTTTCCTTCCTCCTGCGCCTGCAGGGTATAACGGCTGTCTGTCAGGATCACACCCCGTGTCCGGGACACATAAAGGTAACTCTCTGTTCCCACAAAACCACTCAGATAACGGATATTGGCCGGTCTTGCCACCAGGACCGCATCCAGCCCCCGTTCCTCCAGCAGTGTCTTCATCTGTTCCTGTCTCATACCTCATCCTGTCCTTTCTTTTTTTGCTTTTTCAGATAGAAAAACAACACAATTTTTTCAAGGTACCGTTTCAGCACAATCTGGATCTCTTCTCTGGGATCCATGGGCTTTACAAGAATCGAGTAAATCCCGGTCCGGTTGGCTCCCCACACATCGGTAAACAGCTGGTCGCCGATAAAAAGCGTGTTGGAACGGTCTGTGCCCATCCGTTTCATCCCTTCCTCATATCCTCTGCGGCTGGGCTTGCCCGCTTTGTATACATAAGGCGTCTTCATCGCCTCCGCAAAGGGTGTCACGCGGGGTTCTTTGTTATTGGAGATCAGGCATGTCTGAAAGCCTGTCTCATGAAGCCTCCGGAAAAGCTCCACGCTCTGATCTGTGGCAGGAGCGTCGTGGGGCACCAGCGTATTGTCAATGTCAAAAAGAATTCCCCTGTACCCCTGCCGGTACAGTTTTTCAAAATCAATCTCATAGGTGGAATTTCTGTATTCCTTCGGATAAAAAGCCCCGAACAGAGAGCCTCTGTATTCCGATACCAGAATGCCTCCCACAATCAGCACCGCTCCCAGGAATCCCGCTCCGGTGATTTTTTCGTCCAGTACAATAGCTGCCGCAATCATAGTGATAAAAGGATTCAGATAAATATAATTGTTCGTATTTACAAGGCCGATCCGCTGAATGGCCATATTCCAGGCCGCATAGCACAGAGCGCTTCCCAGAATGCCCAGAAACAGCAGGCAGAACAGATTCTCCCACTGCGCGAGAGGCGCAAGCGGGGGCAGTCCCTTTCCCCATACCGCAAAGGGTGCCGTCACAACCACTGCGTAAAATACCATTCTTCTTGTGAGAAACAGACCGTTATACCTGCCTACAAAACCCTTGAGCAGTACAGAATAGATGCCCCAGGACAGGGCCGCCAAAATGGACAGAGCGTCTCCCAGCGGATTCAGCTTCAGCACATAGGTCCCGTTGAAAACCACAAGCACGACTCCCGCGATGGCAATCACAAAGCCTGCCCAGATCCTTCTGGTCAGCTTCTCATCCTTCGTAAAAAAATGGGCGAGAATGGCTGTAACAATGGGCGCCGCAGCCAAAATAATGCTGACATTTGAAGCCAGTGTATAAGACAGGGCGGTATTTTCAAAAAAATAATACAGGGTAACTCCCGAAAGAGATAACGCGAAAATCCCTGCCTCCTCCTTCAGGCTCACAGGCTTCTCAATCTTCCGTGTCAAAAGAAGCAGGACCACCCACGCAAGAAAGAAGCGCATCAGCATAATCTGAAGCGCGTCATAATCCCGGAGAAGCGTCTTTGTGGCCACAAAGGTGGTTCCCCAGATCGTAATAGTAATCAGGGCAAGCAGATGTCCTGCCGCCCTGCTGTTTTTTTCCCTCATCCGATTTCTTCCTCTTTACTTGTCCAGCATTTTTTTCAATTCGCTTAAGAAGGTATTCACGTCCTTAAACTCTCTGTATACAGAGGCAAAGCGGACATAGGCCACCGAATCCAGATCTTTCAGTCTGTCCATCACCATTTCACCGATAACGCTGCTGGGAATCTCCCGCTCTTCCCGGTTGAAAATATCGCTCTCGATGGTATCAATCATGGCATTGATATCCTTCAGGGGCACCGGCCTCTTATGGCAGGCACGGAGAACGCCGTCCTCAATCTTGCTCCGGTCATAGGGCTCCCGGTTGTTATCCTTCTTTATTACAATCACAGGGATTGTCTCTATCTTCTCATATGTGGTAAACCGCTTCCCGCAGGCGTCGCAGAGACGCCGTCTCCGGATCGAGCAGTTGTCATCCGCAGGTCTCGAATCGATGACCCTGGTATTTTCCTGGCTGCAGAATGGGCACTTCATGGCATACCTCCCGTTTTCTGTGTGTATCCTGTATATCCCGCATTTTACAGGCCGCGCTCCGGACGGCCCATTAATAAAAGTAGTATAGTACAGATTCCTCTTTTCTGTCAAATGATATTCGCAGCCGTTTCTTCTTTCAGGAAGCGGCGCATAGGATATTATAAAAAACTGGGAGTTTTTTATGACCTTCTGTGAACTGCGTGAAAAAGATATTATCAACATCCGCGACTGCCGGCGCCTGGGGCACGCGTCAGATCTGATCTTTGATCCCAAAAACGGCTGCATCCTGGCCATCGTCACTTCCACAAATGAAAAGCTCTGGGGATTCTTAGGCAAAGACAACGAATGCGAAATCCCCTGGAACAAAATCCGGCAGATCGGACCGGATATCATTCTGGTAGATCTGGAGCATGATAAGCCGCCCCGCCAGGGATAAAGAAGCGGATACTTCCAAAGGCCATAGGCGCCCGTCGGCTTTTATGCCGGCAGGGCGCCCATGATTTATCCATACGCTTTTCTGTTCAATTTCTGAGGATCTCCTCCGGCAGCCAGATTCCGCTTCCTTCCGAGAAGCCCGGCTGCACCATTCTGGCCGTAAAATTTCCATCGGAAAAATGAATAGTCACAAGCGCCGAGCCATCCTCCTGCATCTGTGTTTCACCCGTTCCTCCCACAAGGTGCAGCGCTTCTCTCATCCCCTGCTCCGGCGTGGAAAAGGCAGTTCCATAGTAATCCGGATCCGTGCCCTCCAAATCACGGGCTGTGAGTGCGGAAGCAAAGCTTTCCTCTCCGTCACTCTCCGCCAGATAATCCGGCGTCCAGCTCTCATAGGCTTCCAGGGCATCCGCCCGGGACCCAATCTCAAAAAATGTCCTGCATTCCCAGTCTGTCACCTGCCAGGTATCTCCTGAGGGCTCCAGCGTCAGGTAATCCTTCCACACCCACCAGAGCGGTTCGCTTGTCATAGCAGGATAAGTAATCTCAGCCGTCAGAATTTCTCCTGCTCCGATAGCTGCCACCGGTGTCCCTGCCAGGAACGGGCTGGACCATCCCATGGAAAGGCTTTCCTCTCCGTTTTCATTTACCACCCTTGTGATTCCCAGCTCCTCTGCTCTGGCCTGAAGTTCCGGAGAAAGCATATCATAGACGATTCCAGCTGCCCGGTTTCCGGAAGCCGCAGCCCACAGCTGCACGAAGGCCTCAAGCCCGTCTTTCTCTGAAAGACCTTCCGGATCCCCTTTCACCGCCAGCCAGATACTGGTGGGGCCGTCAGCTCCTCCGATGATGGATACGGCCTCCTGGCCTGAAGGATTGGAAAGACCGAACCAGATTCCTGCTGCCGCCAGAACCAGCGCTCCGATGACTGCCGCTGTTTTCTTCTTTTTGTATTTCAGAATCCTGCGGATTCTGCCCTTGACCGGATTCTCCCCGAAGGCCAGAGGGCTTCCTGACGGGAACCCGGCCGGCGCTGCCTGCGCAAGAAGAAAGCTTCCGTAATTTTCCTTCTGCTCTTCTCCCACTCTGTCCAGAACACATTCATCGCAGCCCATTTCCATGTCCCGCGTCAGGAATTTAAAAGAAATCCAGAGGAACGGATTGAACCAGTGGAGGACTGCTGCCAGCCAGGCCAGCAGCTTGAACTGGTGGTCATGCCTCCGGATATGCATCCTTTCATGTAAAAGCACAAACTCCCTTTCCTGCTCTGTGAGACCTGCCGGAAGATAAATACGGGGCCGGAAGAAGCCGGCCACAAAGGCAGTGGAAATTTGATCCGATTCATACACTCCTCTTTCTTTCCGCACAGCCAGAGCTGTCTGCCGGCGGAGGCGTATCCAGGAGCCGGCGCCCCAGAGCAGCAGCAAAACCACGCCGGCTGCCCAAATCAGGAAAAGAACTGTAATCGGTCCAATTCCTCCCGAGGCTGCGGAAACCGCGGCGCCTGACCCGCTTATGCCCGTCTGAACTGCCGCTTCCGCCGTCTCTGCAGCTCCTCCGGCGCCGGACAGAACTCCGTCTGTCCCGAATATGCCCAGCAGGCGCGCTGTCTGATAGGAATCCGTGGATACTGTAAGCTGGTTTCCATCCGTTCTCATAAAAGAAAACAGCCGGAAGACACTGAAAGGCGATGAATAGGATACCGGGCAGACTGCCCGGAAAAATACTGCAGTCCATAGAAGATAAGTGTATTTCCGTGTCAAAGGCCCAATCAGAAGCCGGAGGACGAGCACAGGCAGCGCCGTAATCCCAGCTGCCAGGCTCAGATCAAAAAGCAGTGTCAGCCACTCTCTCATTTCTGCTCCTCCTCTCCCTTTTTCCGGCTTTCATCAATGAGCCTTTTCAGTTCCTCCGCCTCTTCTTCCGTAAGCTTCTTTTCTCCCAGAAAGGCCGCCAGAAAACGGGGAAGAGAATGATCAAACCATTTATCCACCACTGCATGGCTTTCGTAGCGCTGCACATCCTCCCGCTTCACCAGTGAAGTCACCGCGGAATTCTCATTCCGCAGAATTCCCCTTTCGCAGAGCTTCCGAAGCATGGTGTAGGTGGTAGATTTTTTCCAGCCAAGCCTGGGCAGACAGGCCTTGTAAAGCTCTGTAGAGCTTAAGGGCTCCAGCTCCCAGACGATTTCCATCAGCCGGTATTCTGCGTCATACAGTTTCAGTTCCTCCATATATCTTCTTTCCTCCTGCTGCGTGTTTTGATGGTCTATTCTTATAGACCGGTTTATCTAAATAGACCTTATCATAAACCTTCTGTTCTGTCAACTCTTTCCGGACATAAAAAAAGAATCCTGCGTTCTACAGGATCCCTTTTCATTTTAACCATCTGTCATCTGCCGCCGGAATCAATCCTGCCGGACACGGATGCGTTCGCTGATATATTCTCTGATATTCTCCTTGGGTCTTTCCAAAGCAATGGAAAGTTCCTCGTAAAGCTGCTCCTCCGCCGCATGGAAAAACCGTTCATCTACAGTAGTGGCTTTCTTTCCCTGGGCCTGGCGCTTCTGCCCCCGGAGATAAGAAGTCTTGATGATCCGGATCCATTCTCTGGGATCTCCGCTTTTAATTGCTTCTTTATACTGTCTTTCCCGTTCCTTATCATTTTTCTCCCACAGCACTTCAATCTCGGGGATTCCGTCTACCAGGGATTCCGCCTGTTCTCTGGACATCACGGGCCGCATCACCGTCTTTCCGCTGTCCACCGGAGTAAACACTGTGCTCCCTTTCTGAAAACAGGGATGCATCACATAATACAGCCGTCCCTCGGCTGTTCCTTTCATATCCAGTTCCGTGATTTCCTCTATTTTGCATACTCCCTTTGTTCCATAGACTACATAAGCCCCTTTTTCAAACATGAACCAGCCTCCTTCCTTCTTAATCTGTCATATCTTTATTGTTTCCAATATCTGCAAATTCACACTGTTCTGCCGCAAATCCGCACAAAAAAACCGCGCGCCTGCAGAGCGAAACGGTTCCCGTTGTTTATATTTTAACAGAAAATTTACATTTTTTCTAACTGATTTTCGTTTCTTTTTTGGTTTTCGTCATTTTGTACTATATAGATTCTCCTGTTTTTGTGCATATTTTCAAATTTCTTTTCCAACTGCAGCTTCTGTTTCCTGAACTGGACAGACTTTTCAAAATGTCAAGGTCCAATATTTTTTTTATTTTCCCCCGCCTGCGCATAGAAAATTTCCTGCTGGAAATCTTGTAAGTATCGATAACGCCAGCCGCCGGAAAACAGTTTCCGGACAGCGGACATAAGCACAGCGGACAGGAGGTTTTCATAAGAATGGCACTGAACAAAGTCGAAATCTGCGGAGTAAACACAGCAAAGCTTCCTCTTCTGAAGCCGGAAGAAAAGGAAGCTTTATGGGAACGGATCACACAGGGAGATAAAGAGGCAAGAGAACTGTACATCAAAGGAAATCTGCGTCTGGTCTTAAGCGTCATCAAGCGCTTCTCCGCCAGCAGCGAAAACGCGGATGATCTGTTTCAAATCGGCTGCATCGGACTTATGAAAGCCATCGACAATTTTGACGATAAGCTGGGCGTCAAGTTTTCCACCTACGCTGTCCCTATGATCATCGGGGAAATCCGCCGGTATCTCCGGGACAACAACGCTATCCGGGTCAGCCGTTCCCTGCGGGATACCGCCTACAAGGCCATCTATGCCAAAGAGGGGCTGACCCGGAAAAATTCCAAGGAACCTACCATCAGCGAAATCGCAGAGGAGATCGGCATTCCCGATGAGGATATCGTCTTTGCCCTGGACGCGATCCAGAGTCCTGTCAGCCTCTATGAGCCGGTCTATACGGAAGGCGGCGATACCCTTTACGTCATGGACCAGATCAGCGACAAGAAGAACCGGGAAGAGCTCTGGATCGAGGAACTCTCTTTAAGCGAAGCCATGAAAAGGCTGCCCGAGCGGGAAAACTATATCATCTCCCTGCGCTTTTTTGAAGGGAAAACCCAGATGGAGGTAGCTGAGGAGATCGGCATCTCCCAGGCCCAGGTCAGCCGTCTGGAAAAAAACGCTCTGAAAAGCATGCGCAATTATCTGAAGCTGGGATAAAGAAATCCGGGAGGGCGCCGCAGAGTTTTCCCCGCTCTGCAGCGCCCTCCCGGTATGAGTATGAAATACTTTTCGCTCTGTTTTTCTATTTCAATTCTACGATCTTGGTTCCGACCCGTTCGGTAAACGCCCGGTCATGCTCCACCAGAAGCATGGTGGGCCGGTACTTTGCAAGCAGTTCCTCGATCTGCATTCTGGAAAACACATCAATAAAATTCAGAGGTTCATCCCAGATATACAGGTGGGCCTGTTCGCAGAGGCTTCTGGCTATCAGCACTTTTTTCTTCTGCCCTTCACTGAAATCCTCCATGTTTTTTCCAAACTGGCCTCTCTCAAAATCCAGCTTCCGAAGCAGAGCCAGGAACATGGAAAGCTCCAGTCCGTACTTTTCCGCAAAATCTGTCAGCTTGCCCTGAAGATGAGCTGTATTCTGGGGCACATAGGAAATTTTCATGCCGCTGGCTGTCTCTATGGAACCCTCCAGGCAGATGCGTTCCACATTCAAATTCTTCCCCCCAGCTCCATCTGAGCCTCCGCATCCCTCTGCCTTATCCCCGGCAGTCTGAATCACAGCTTTCAGAATACTGGATTTCCCGCAGCCGTTTCTTCCTTTCAGCACTACACATTCTCCGTTTTTCACCTGAAATTCCGCCGGCGGCAGAACCTTGCGGCCTCCATCCTGCAGAGGATAAAAAATACGGACCTCCGAAAGACTCACCAGAGTCTCCTTATGATGGCGCAGAGGATGAAACCGGTTGTCCCTGGAAAACAGAACCGCCAGCATTACCTTTGTCCGCTCGCCGTTGCTCAAAGTCCGGAAAGGCCTGTAGAGCACATCCGCGTCCACATGAAGCAGCGTCAGTTCCCTGCAGAG
>CALWAV010000023.1 GCA_944375745.1 uncultured Merdimonas sp. | reverse complement strand
TCGCGGTCTGGGCGCCCCATGCGCTGGAGGTTCATGTGATCGGGGATTTTAATGGATGGGATGAGGAAAGCCATAAAATGAAGCGGCTGGAGCCTCTGGGAATCTGGGAGCTTTTTGTGCCGGGCGTGCCCTTGGGGAACCTTTATAAATTCCTGATTGAGACCAAAGATCACAGAAAGCTTTACAAGGCGGATCCCTTTGCTTCAGAGGCGGAGAAGCGTCCGGGCACCGCGTCAAGGGTAGCGGATATCACCGGATATAAATGGACGGATGACGCTTGGATGACGGCGCGCCGGGAGAAGAAGATGACGGAAGAGCCGGTGGCCATCTATGAGGTTCATCCCGGTTCCTGGAAACGGCATCCCCATGGCCCGGACGAGGACGGATTTTACAATTACCGGGAGTTTGCCCAGAGCCTGGCGGAATATGTGCATGAAATGGGATATACCCATGTGGAGCTGATGGGTATTGCAGAGCATCCCTATGACGGCTCCTGGGGCTATCAGGTGACAGGCTACTATGCGCCCACCTCCCGGTACGGCACGCCCCAGGATTTCATGTATCTGGTCAATTATCTGCATAAAAAGAAGATCGGTGTAATTCTGGACTGGGTTCCGGCCCATTTCCCGAGAGACGCTCATGGACTGGCAGACTTTGACGGGGAGCCCCTGTATGAGTATCCGGATCCCCGAAAGGGAGAGCATCCGGACTGGGGCACAAAGATTTTTAACTACGAAAAGAATGAAGTGAAGAACTTCCTGATTGCCAATGCTCTGTACTGGGTAGAGCAGTTCCATGTGGACGGTCTGCGGGTGGACGCGGTAGCCTCCATGCTGTATCTGGATTACGGAAAACAGTCAGGACAGTGGGTTCCCAATAAATATGGCGGAAATCAGAATCTGGAAGCGGTGGAGTTCTTTAAGTATCTGAATTCCCTGATTTTGGGCCGCAATCCGGGCGTAATGATGATTGCGGAGGAATCCACGGCATGGCCGAAAGTGACTGAGAAGCCGGAGGAGGATGGCCTTGGCTTTTCCTTCAAATGGAATATGGGCTGGATGAACGATTTCCTGGAATACATGAAGCTGGATCCTTATTTCCGGAAAGGAGCCCATCATCTGATGACCTTTGCCATGACCTACGCTTACAGCGAGAATTATATTCTGGTGCTGTCCCACGATGAGGTGGTGCATCTGAAGTGCTCCATGTACAATAAGATGCCGGGGTATCCTTCGGACAAGTTCGCGAATCTGAAGGCGGCCTATTCCTTTATGCTGGGCCATCCGGGTAAGAAACTTCTCTTCATGGGACAGGAATTTGCCCAGCTTCAGGAGTGGAGCGAGGCAAGGGAACTGGACTGGTTCCTTTTAAGTGAGGATATGCACCGCCAGATGCAGGAATATGTAAAAGCGCTGCTGCATCTGTATCGGAGCCACCCGGCTCTGTATGAGCTGGATACTTATCCGGAAGGCTTCAAATGGATCAATCCCAATGACGCGGACCGGAGCATCTTTTCCTTTATGCGCTTCAGCAGAAATGGAAGAAGAAATCTCCTGTTTGTGTGCAACTTTACCCCCATGGCCCGTCCCGATTACCGGGTGGGCGTGCCCAGAAGAAAGCAGTACAAGCTGGTGCTGGACAGTGACGCGGCTGCATACGGCGGAAGCGGACAGGAGAAGCCCCAGATCTATAAGGCGGTTAAGGGAGAATGCGACGGACAGCCCTATTCCATCGCCTATCCGCTGGCGCCCTATGGAGTGGCAGTGTTTGAGTTTTGAGAAAACAAAATGCTCTGATCGGATGACAGAAAAACAGGAGGACAGCCTGCGGGCCGGCCTCCTGTTTTTCTTTGAAAGGAGCCATGAATATCTTATGCGTCCGCGGTTTTTCCGGGCAGGCGGCTATTCTTCCTCAGCCGCCGGAACAGCCGCTTTGTCAAGGGCCCGGCTGACAGCGTCCAGCAGAACCTGAGAGGTATATTGGTTTTCGGAAGCATAGGTCACTCCCTCCAGAGACTGGGCACTGCAGATCTGTTCCGCCAGGCTTTCCAGCGCCGGTTCCATCAGAGGATACATGGTTTCCACGGTCTCGCTGACGTTTACCAGCTGGATGGATTCGATTTCCTCTGCGCTGACCGTCACTGCCACGTCCACAGCACTGCCGTTCAGCATGATGGAGGAAGTGTATACGCCCGGTATGTACTTTTCAGAAGCAGCGGCCGTGTCAGTGCTCTTATCCTTTGGCGAGAACATATACACCAGCAGAAGGATCAGAAGAATGCCAAGGGCCACGAAAATTCCCGTATAGATCAACTCTTTCATGCGGAGGACGACGATTTTTGTTTTTGAGCTCAAGGAAAGCCCCTCCTGTATGTTTCGATTGTTATAAGGTATGAATGGGAAATACAAAATATACTTGCGCTTTTTCTTGACAGTGAAAGAATTGTGCACTAAAATTACTAGGAAACTAGTAAAATAGGAAACAGAGCGGAAAAAGAAAAAAGGGGAATCAAATATGGAAACAGGAAAAGTAATCAACAAAATCTCCCACCGTCTCCGCAGGCGTTCCCAGGCCGTGCAGAAAGCGGTAGGTATCAGCGAAACCCAGGGGAGAATCCTGGACTATATTCTGGTGGAGGGATGCAGGCGCCCCGTCTACCCGAGAGATATTGAAAAGGAATTTGATCTGCGCTCTTCGACGGTGACGGGAATCTTGAGCACGCTGGAAAAGGAAGGGCTGCTGTCCAGAATTCCGGATGAGCGGGACGGACGGCTGAAAAAGCTGGTGTTTACTCCGAAGGCGGACGGAATCCGGGAAGCTCTGCAGAAAGAGATTGAAGAGACGGAAAGCCGGATGCTGCGCGGAATTTCGGAGGAAGAGCGGGCCCTTTTTCTGGAGCTTGCGGAGCGCATGCTGAAAAATCTGGAATGAAGGAGTGACAGGAATGGAAGACAATGAACTGATGGGAAGCATGAAGGTATCGAAGGCTGTGGCTAAGATGGCAGTTCCCAGCGTGATCAGCAGCCTTGTGACTGTGGTCTACAATATGGCGGATACCTTCTTTGTGGGACAGACGGGCGATGCCCTGCAGGTGGCAGCCGTAAGCCTGACAAATCCTATTTTTATTCTGATGATGGCTTTTGCCAATATGTTTGGCATGGGAGGAAGCGCTGTGGCCTCCATGGCGCTGGGCGAGCAGAAGGAGAAACGGGCCAAAAACGTATCGGCTTTTGTGCTGTCCTGTCTCTATTTTCTGTGGTATTTTCTGAAAAAGTCCAGGATCCTGTCTTTGAGCCCCAGATATTTTCAGTGCAGGGACGGTATTCTGGTGAAAATCTGCAGCATAGGCCTTCCCACGGCGATTTTTTCGGCGCTGATGAGCGTGTCCACGATTGTGCTCAATCAGATTCTCGTGGCTTATGGAAATGCTCCCGTGGCGGCCATCGGAATTGTATTCAAGGCAAATATGTTTATTACCTTTCTGCAGATGGGACTGGCAAACGGCGTGCAGCCCATGCTTGGCTATAACTATGGAGCGGGGAATGAAAAACGGTTCCGGGAAATTGAACGGTTTACGAAGAGCTGCTGTCTGATTGTGGGCATAGCCTCTGTGCTTTTGTATTATTTCTGCAGGGAGTCCATTATCCGGATCTTCATCAATGATGAGGAAGTGATCCGTTATGGGGTGCAGATGCTGATTGGCTATATGCTTTCCGGACCGGTAATTGGAATTCTGTTTATGAATATGAACTGCCTTCAGTCTGTAGAGCATGCTTTTCCTGCTACAGTGCTGTCGGTTCTGCGCCAGGGGCTGCTTCTGATTCCGCTGCTGTACCTGCTGGATGCTCTGTTTGGCATGAACGGCGTGATCTACGGACAAAGCATCACAGATTATATTGCGGTGGGACTGTCCATTATCATCTGGAGAAAAGTGCGCAGAGGACTGGATATGGAGAAGAAGCCGGCGCCGGCAGCAGGCTGAGGCCGCGGCCGCCGGAATACGTGCGCCGGCTATGGCCGGGTGAAGCCTTCTCCCAGCACCTCCCGCACATCGGTTACGATGACGAAAGCGCCCGGGTCGCAGCTTTTGGACAAATCTTTCAGAAGGACGATTTCCTTTTTGGCCACCACGCAGAAAAGCATGGTTCTGGCGGTGCCTGAGTACATGCCCACAGAAGAGATGCCGGTGACGCCCCGGTCCAGCCTGTCCATGACAAGGGCGGCCAGCTCGTCTGGCTTGTCTGTGATAATGAAAGCAGCCTTGGAAAATTTCAGGCCGTCAATGATGCCATCGGAGATCTTGGAGGTCAGGTAAATGGCGATAATAGCATAGAGGGCCATCTGGATGCCGTAGAGATAAGCTCCCAGGAGAACGATGGCGGTGTCAATGATCCACATAATAGAAGAAATGCTGTAATGGCGCAGGAAATGCTGAATCAGCGCGGCGATTAGATCAGTGCCGCCCGTGGTGGCCTGGGTGGCGAAGACCAGTCCGATGCCGGTGCCCATGAAGATGCCTCCGTAGAGGGCCGAAAGCAGCAGATCATCTCCCGCCAGAGGAATTACAGGGAGTACGGACAGCCAGAAGGACAGCATGACCGTGGCAAAGATGGTATGGATCAGATAACGGAAGCCCTTCAGCCGGACAGCAATGAGGAAGACCGGAATATTCAGAATCAGGTTGGTGACGGACAGGGGGATGCCGCCGGGCACCAGAGATTCTGTAAGCTGCTTCACAATAATAGAGATACCGGTGAAGCCGCCGGTGATCAGGCTGGCAGGCTCCAGCACGGAAGCGGTGCCGAAGGCCATCAGCGCTGTTCCGGCTATGATAAGCAGATAATTTCGGATGATTGCTTTAGTGTTTGTACCGGACATAAGGGACCTCCTTGATGAAAGAAAAAATCTGTAAAAGGGCCTGAAAATGGGCCGCATCTTGACGCTATCACAGAGACTGGGAAATTGCAAGGCCCTCCCGGAAAAGAAAACCGGGAGGAAAATGACAGCAGAAATGGGTTTTGTGAACAATGTATAGGGAAAATTTGGTCAAATCCGCAGAAAATCTTGAGGAAATGCATAAAATAATTTGCATTTCCTCTTTTCTTTTTTACAATTTTGCATTAATATATAACTTAGGTATTTTTTCGTTGCCAGAAAAATGGGGTTTTTTATTGTAAATTTTGCCGGAACCGGGGTGGAAAGAATCCGGCATTACTGTCAGCGATATGCACAAAACTATACAAACAGAAGGAGCGGAGAAAGTTATGATTTCAAACCAGATACTGCAGAACACGATTGACGGACTTAAGGGAATAACAAGGATAGATCTCTGTATTATAGATACGGAAGGAAAGGTGCTGGCTTCTACTTTTCCGGAGGCGGACGCTTACACAGGCTCCGTTCTTGCGTTTATCGATTCTCCGGCTGACAGCCAGGTAATCCAGGGCTTCCAGTTTTTCAAAATTTTTGACGAAAATCAGCTGGAATACATTCTGCTGCTGAACGGCGGAAGCGATGACGCTTATATGATCGGAAAACTGGTAGTTTTTCAGATACAGAATCTTCTGGTGGCTTATAAGGAGCGCTTTGACAAGGACAACTTTATCAAGAACCTTCTGCTGGACAATCTTCTGCTTGTGGACATTTACAACCGGGCAAAGAAGCTTCATATCCAGACGGAAGTGCGCCGGGCGGTATTTATCATAGAGACAGGCAGAGAGAAAGACACCAGTTCGCTGGAAAGCCTGCGCGCCCTGTTTGGTTCCAAGTCCCATGATTTTATTACGGCAGTGGATGAGAAAAATATTATTGTGGTAAAGGAACTGGCTGAAAATGAAGGATATCCGGAGCTGAACAAGACCGCGAAGGTGATGCATGATCTGCTGGTCAGCGAGACAGAGCAGAGGGTGCATATCGCCTATGGAACCATTGTAGGAGAGATCAAGGAGGTTTCCCGTTCTTATAAGGAAGCGCGCATGGCGCTGGATGTGGGCAAGATCTTCTTTGATGACAAGGATATTGTGGCCTACAGCACCCTGGGAATCGGCCGTCTGATTTATCAGCTGCCTATTCCGCTGTGCAAGATGTTTATCCGTGAGATCTTTGACGGAAAGTCTCCGGATGACTTTGACGAGGAGACTCTGACTACGATCAATAAGTTTTTCGAGAACAGCCTGAACGTTTCCGAGACCTCCAGACAGCTTTACATTCACAGAAACACGCTTGTCTACCGTCTGGATAAGCTTCAGAAGAGCACGGGACTGGATCTCCGTGTCTTTGAGGACGCGATCACCTTCAAGATCGCTCTGATGGTAGTCAAATACATGAAGTACATGGAGAGTATGGATTATTAAAAGGTCCGGTCTCTGACCAGCCGTCAGCGGACAAAAGATTTTTGAGGAGAGAAAAAATGATCGATTTGCAAAACGTGAAAAAGTCGTATGCCACGGGAGTGCAGGCTCTGAACGGCATTACGCTGCACATTGATAGGGGTGAGTTCGTCTTTATCGTAGGCGACAGCGGATCCGGAAAGTCCACTCTGATCAAGCTGCTCTTAAAGGAGCTTGATCCCACTTCCGGAACGATTAAGGTAAACGGCATCAATCTGAACCGGATGAAGCCGCGGGCAATACCCAAATACAGAAGAAAGCTGGGGGTGGTTTTCCAGGATTTCCGCCTGCTGAAGGACCGGAATGTCTATGAGAACATCGCCTTTGCTCAGCGTGTCATTATCACGCCCACAAAGCAGATCCGCAAAAACGTGCCGAAGATGCTCTCTCTGGTGGGACTTGCGGAAAAATACAAGGCATATCCCAGAGAGCTTTCCGGAGGAGAGCAGCAGAGAGTGGCCCTTGCCAGAGCCCTGGTAAACCAGCCCAATATTCTGCTGGCCGATGAGCCCACCGGAAATCTGGACCCGAAGAATTCCAAAGAGATCATGAAGCTTCTGGAGACCATCAATGAGAGAGGAACCACGGTAGTGGTGGTGACTCACAACCAGGAAATCGTGGATGCCATGAAAAAGCGCGTGATCGCAATGCACAAAGGCGTCATTATCAGTGACGAGCGTAAGGCTGGGTACACACAGCATGCGGATTAGTTCCATTGCCTACTGCATTAAGCAGGGCCTGAAAAATATCTGGAGAAACAAAATGTTCTCCCTGGCATCCATTGCCACCATGTCAGCCTGTATCTTTCTGTTCGGCATCTTTTTCTGTGTAGTGGAGAATTTCCAGCACATGGTCCGGGAGATGGAGAAATCCGTGGCTGTCACCGTGTTCTTTGACGAGGGACTTTCCCAGGAGCAGATCGATGCCATCGGCAGCCAGATAAGAGCCAGGACAGAGGTGTCCGATGTGGTCTTCGTGACGGCGGAGGAAGCCTGGGATGAGTATAAGGAGATCTATTTTGAGGAAGCTCCGGAGCTGGCGGAGGGCTTTGAGGATGACAACCCTCTGGCCAATGAGGCCCATTATGAAATTTATTTGAAAAACGTGGAGAGCCAGGATGATCTGGTGACCTGGCTGGAATCTGTGGACGGAATCCGCAGGATCAATGAGTCGGCCCAGGTGGCGGATATTCTGACCAATTTCAATATGCTGGTGGGATACATTTCCATCGCGGTGATTCTGCTGCTGCTCTGTGTGTCTGTTTTCCTGATCAGCAACACAGTCACCATCGGTATCGCAGTCCGGAAGGAAGAGATTGCGATTATGAAGCTCATCGGAGCGACGAACGGCTTTGTAAAAGCCCCCTTTGTGGTGGAAGGAATCATCATCGGCCTGATTGGAGCTTCCATTCCTCTGGCGCTGCTGTATTTCCTGTACACAAAGCTAATTAATTTTATGGGAGATAAATTCAATATCCTGACAGGACTGCTGCAGTTCCTGCCGGTGGGCGAAATGTTCCGCATTCTGCTTCCGGTAGGACTGGCGCTTGGCGTGGGAATCGGATTTTTCGGAAGCTTTTTCACCATTCGGAAGCACCTGCGGGTATAGACAGGACACTCTGCGAATTCACAGTACCTGCACCGGAAGAGTGCAGGCAGAAGGAAACCATATGAAAAGAAAGCGTCTGACCGGCGTATGCCTTGCGGCTGCGCTGATATTAACCGGTATTTTCACATCAGATAAGCTGCCTTTTGTATCCGTTTCCCAGGCTGCGGATACCGGGGATCTGGAGGCCCAGAGGCAGGAGACACAGGAAAAAATAGAGGATATCAAGTCTGATATTGAGTCGGCTGAGAAAAAGATAGAAGAGCTGGAAAGCAGCAAGAGCAGCCTTCAGGCCTATATTTCTCAGCTGGATCAGGAGTCCAACGATCTGGAGCAGCGGATTCAGGAGCTGAACCAGGAAATTGAGAATAAGGAAGAGGAAGTGGAGCAGGCGAAGCAGGACCTGGATGAGGCTCAGGCTGTGGCAGACAAGCAGTATGAGGATATGAAGAAGAGGATTCAGTATCTTTATGAAAACGGCACGCCCTCCATCCTGGAGCTTCTGCTGACCTCGGAAAGCTTTACGGATTTTCTGAACCGTTCCACTTATGCGTCCCAGATGACCCGGTATGACCGGGAGATGCTGGACGAATATATTGCCCAGAAGGAAGCCATCGAGCAGAAAAAGCAGGAACTGGAGCTGGAAGAGGAAGAGCTGAATCTGCTGGCAGACGCCGCGGAGGAACAAAAGAGCGCGGTGGAAACGCTGATTAAAGCGAAAAACGCGGAGATTGCCAGCTACCAGGCCCAGATAGACAGTGAAAGCAGCAATGCGGACGCCTATGCGGCGGACCTGGCTGAGCAGGAGCGGCTGCTGGATCAGATTGAACAGCAGATAGCGGCAGCGGCAGCGGCGGCGGCCCAGGAAGGGGACGGAGACGGCGGAGCCTCCGGATTTCTCTGGCCCTGTCCCAGCAGCCACAGAATTACCAGCTATTTCGGCCCGAGAGAGCAGCCTACTGCAGGCGCTTCCACGAACCATAAGGGAATTGATATCGGCGCTGGCTATGGCTCTGCCATCATAGCCTCGGCTGCCGGCCGTGTGACCACGGCCACCTACAGCAGCTCGGCCGGAAACTATGTGGTGATTTCCCATGGAAACGGCATTTCCACCGTGTATATGCACTGCTCGGCCCTTTATGTGTCAGTGGGCCAGACCGTTGCCCAGGGAGAGACCATTGCGGCAGTGGGATCTACAGGTTATTCCACAGGAAACCATCTGCATTTCGGTGTCATCAAAAACGGCACCTATGTGAACCCGCTGGGCTACGTGAGCTGAGAGGGAATGAAACAAAAGAAAAAGGCGTATATTGAAAGCAAAGGTGAGGGGCTGTTGTAAAAGGAAAATTTACGACAGCTCCATTTACCGGGAAGTTGAGGAAGGCAGCTTATGAAGGACAAAAAGCAGTTCGTAAAGGGAATCATCGCAGGGGTTGTGATTGCTCTGATTCTGGCAGAGGGGGCTATGCTTGGCCGGAATTTTCTGGAGAGCAGGGAAGACAGCGCAAAAGAAGAAAGCGGACAGCTGAACCTGACCGGCTCCTCTGTGGAGACCAAGCTGGAGGAGATCCAGGCCTTGATGGAAACCTATTACCTGGAAGAAATCGACGCGGAGCAGGTGGAAGATTATCTCTATAAAGGAGCAGTGGCCGGACTGGGAGATATTTACGCAGCCTACTATACAGAAGAGGAATATCAGAGCATGATTGATTCCACAAATGGCAGCTACTACGGCATCGGTGTGGAAATTTCCCAGAATATGACCACAGGCATCATCACGATCAGCCGTATTTTCGAAGGCTCCCCGGCGGAGGAGGCGGGCCTTCTTCCCGGCGATGTGATATACAGAATCGCGGGCCAGGAGGTGACCGGCGAAGACCTAAACAAGGTGGTGGCCCTCATCAAGGGAGAAGAGTACACGACGGTAGCGGTGGAAGTGGCCCGGGACGGCGAGGACGATTATCTGGAGTTTGAAGTGGAGCGCCGCACCATAGAAGTTCCCACCGTGGAGTCGGAAATGCTGGAGAATCAGATTGGGTACATTGCCATCACTTCCTTTGACGATGTGACCACGGATCAGTTTATGACGGCGCTGGATACATTGGAAAGCCAGGGCATGGAGGCTCTGGTGGTGGATCTGCGCAATAACGGCGGCGGCCTGGTGTCCAGCGTCTGCGCCATTCTGGACCGCCTGCTTCCGGAAGGGCTTATTGTCTACACGGAAGATAA
>CALWAV010000022.1 GCA_944375745.1 uncultured Merdimonas sp. | reverse complement strand
TCGGGAAGCCGTTCACTCTCGGGATAATCATCGCCGGGATGGAAGACTCAATAGCACCGAAGGATACACCCTTTGTGGCGTAGGTGATGAGACCGAAGATCATCAGCATGTTCGCCATCGTGGAGATGAAGGGGTGCATCTTAAACTTTGCGGTAAAGAAGCCTGCAAGGGTCGTAAAGCAGGTACACAGCAGGATACACATAAACAGTGCGAAAATCATTCTTGCCGGAATGGGCCAGCCGGTAAAGTCAAAGATATGCCCGAACACGCCGCCCGTATTCACACCCTGGTGCATGATAATGGTGGCTGTCGTCATACCCATACCAACCATACGTCCGATGGAAAGGTCGGTACCTGCCAGAAGAATCAGTCCTGCCACACCGAGAGCCAGGAACATTCTCGGAGATGCCTGCTGGAGAATATTCAGCACGTTGTTATAGGTCAGCAGCGGTGTACCCTTCACAACCGGCGTAATTACGCAGAGCGCTATGAAGATAATGATAATCGCTATGTACAGTCCGTTCTTCAGAAGGAAGGATCTGCGGTTGAATGTGTACTTGTAGTTTTCCCATTTCTGGGCTGTGGACTGTCCGAAGGTAAATCTGGACATTCTCAGCAGGTCAATCAGATGATACTTATGAGAGAAAGCCGCATGTCTTCTGTCCTTGATCTCCTGCAGGTCCTTCTGGAGCTCCATCTTGGCGTCAAACTGACGGTTCTTATATACGTAATTCTCATCCTTGATCTCCTGATGGTCTGAAAGCTTGGACACAGCCTCCTGATGCTCCTTCTGGAGCGCCGCCATCTTGTCCTGATAGGCCTTTCTCGCGGCTTCCTTCTCATACTTGGCGCTCTCGCAGACAGGCTCATAGTACTCTTTGTCAAAGTGCTCTTTGATATAGCCTTCCGCGTCCGCGATCAGCCTGGCGATCTCATCCTTGTTCTTTGCCTCAACCTCTTTTGCCTTGGAAAGTTCGCCCTGGAGCTTTGAGATTGCTGCCTCATTCTCCGCCTTGCTGCGGCTCTTATCTCTCTTCAGGGAATCGATCCTGTTCTGAAGGGAAACCACCTTGTCGGTACCGTCCACTCTCAGGGCATTGATCTTTTCCTGAATCCCGCCTACATACTCGTCAATCGGCTTCCGCAGTTCCATTTCCTGCTCGGCCGTAAGAATTTTCTCATTTCCTATTGCCATATCTATCGTTCTCCCTCATTATAGGTATTTTGCACTGAGTCTTAAAAGCTCTTCCTGATTGGTCTCTTTTGTATTTACGATTCCGGAAAGGTGTCCATTGGACATAACGCCGATACGGTTTGTAATTCCCAGGATCTCCGGCATCTCAGAGGATACCACGATGATGGTCTTCCCCTGCTTCGCCATCTGAATAATCAGCTCGTAGATCTCATATTTGGCTCCGACGTCAATGCCTCGTGTGGGCTCATCCATCATAAAAACTAAAGGCTCACGCTCCAGCCATTTTCCGAAAATAACCTTCTGCTGGTTTCCTCCGGAAAGGCTCGTAATCATGTCATCCGGGCCCATGCACTTGGTGTGCATGACTTTGAGCTCCTTGGTGGTCGCCTTTGTCATCTTCGTGTCGGAAAGGGCCGGTCCCGTCTTGTACTGATTCAAATTGGCAATCGTCGTATTGAAGGTAAGATTGCCTTTCAGGAAAAGTCCGTTTGCCTTTCTTTCCTCAGTAATCATGGCAAAGCCATGTTCCATGGCTTCCTTCGCACTGTTAAAATTCATCAGGCGCTTGTTGAAGTATACACGGCCCGCAGCTCTGGTACGCACTCCGAAAATCGTCTCCAGAAGCTCCGTACGTCCCGCTCCCACCAGGCCGTACAGGCCGAAAATCTCGCCTTCTCTTACGTCAAAGGAAATATCCTGCAAATGAGGCTCAAACTTTGTGGACAGGTGCTGAACGGACAGAATCACATCGCCCGGCGTATTATCCACCGGCGGGAAGCGGTTCTCAAGAGAACGTCCTACCATTGCGGCAATCAGCTCATTCATATTCGTGTCTTTTGCGCTCTTTGTCATAACCAGGTTGCCGTCACGAAGCACGGAAATCTCATCGCAGATCTCAAAAATCTCATCCATCTTATGAGAAATGTAGATCAGAGCGATTCCCTGCTCCTTCAGCATCCGCATCATCTCAAAGAGCTTATTTACCTCCTGCACAGTCAGAGATGATGTAGGCTCATCCAGAACAATTACCTTAGAATTGTAGGAGATGGCCTTGGCAATTTCGCACATCTGCCTCTGAGACACAGACATTTTACGCATGGGCTGTGTCAGGTCCACTGTCATACCGAGTCTTCTGAAAAGCTCGGAAGCTTCCTTTTTCATTCTGCCCTCGTCCACAATTCCCATGGAATTTTTCGGATAGCGGCCAAGGAACAGATTATCGATCACATTTCTTTCCAGACACTGGTTCAGCTCCTGATGAACCATCGCGATGCCGTTTTCAAGGGCATCCTTCGGTCCGGAAAAGCTTACTTCCTTCCGGTCAAGGAAGATAGTCCCTTCATCCTTCTGATATGTACCAAAAAGACATTTCATCATCGTTGACTTGCCGGCACCGTTCTCGCCCATCAGCCCCATAACTGTTCCGCGCTTCACATCCAGATTGATGTGATCCAGGACTCTGTTGCGGCCAAAAGACTTGCACATTCCGCGTATCGATAAGACAACGTCATCCCTCTTATCTGCCATTCTTTTTACTCCTGTATCTATAGATTGGTTAACAACACTCATTACCCGCGGCAGGCGCAGGAACCACGCACATCCCTGCGTCTGCCGCGGATACCCTCTGAAAGATTATTAGGGAGAATCTCTTCTCCCCAATAATCAGTCCCTTATAAATTATTTATTTCTCTAAATAATCTTTACCGGATTTTACTGGCTAAGAATAGATGTGTAGGAAGCTGCATTGTCTGTCTTAACCATGTTGATTGCGAATGCATCATACTGGCTCGGATTTCCAAGACGGTTTGTGATGTTGGACTCTGTCTGTCCATCACCGCCGATGTACTCAACATTCAGGTTCAGAAGATCATCGTACTTCTGAAGCAGCGGCTGATAAGTAGCGCTCAGGAAGTTATCTGCTGCGTTGTAGATGTTCAGCCATACGTTCTTTGTCGGATGAGTCTCTGCGTCAAGCTGGTTGGATACCGGCTCGTAAACAACTGTGGAATCCAGGAAATCCTGATAGTTGTCAGCTGTAACCGCCACATTCAATGCGTAGTAGGAACGCTGTTCCTCGTTGTATGTGAATACATCGCTGCTCAGAACGTTTCCTGCCTCATCAGCTGTACCGATACCTGTGTCGATGTCTACGCCGTCAAGAGCGTTGCGAAGAACACGAAGGGTCAGGTAAGCCTGTACGTCTGCATGCTGGCTGATAGTTCCGCCGTAGCCTTCTGCGATAGCTGCTACTGCATCGCTGTTTGCGTCATATCCGAAGGTGGGAACGCTGTTGTCCTTGGACCATGCGTTGAACATGGACATTCCCATACCATCGTTGTTGGATACTACAACATCAATCTGATCACCAAAGGATGCGGACCAGGTGTTGATAGCGTTTCCTGCTGTAGCTGCGTCCCAGGTAGCTCCCGCGGAGTTCTTCATTTCCTGAGAAGCCAGCTCACGAACGGTGTAGGTGGTTCCGTTCACTTCCAGTGTTCCATCCTGTACGATGGTGGAAGAACCGTCTGTGTTGGTTCCTACCGGCTCACTGTTGATGCTTCCATCTGCGTCCACGCCGGTTCCAAGAGCGGAACGAACGCCTCTTGTACGTGCGATGGAGTCATTGTGTCCGATGTCGCCGATGGCCAGAACGTATCCGATGATGCCGTCGCCGTTACGGTCGATGGTGTCGATATTTGCCTCGATGTAATCCTTAACCATGGTTCCCTGCAGCTCAGCACCCTGATTTGCGTCGAATCCTACATAATATGTATTGTCATTGAAGGTCAGGGCTGCCATATCCAGCTCTCCGGTGGAGCTGTTGGACGGCTGGCGGTTGAACCATACCAGCGGCTTGTCCGCATTTGCAACTTCTCCGCTGTCAGCGGTCTCTGTGGTCTCTTCAGCATCCGTATCCTCGGTAGCAGCTGTGTCTGTGCTGTCTGTGGTAGTCGTGCTGTTTCCGCCACCGCCGCATGCGGTCAGGGAAAGCGCCAGCACTGCTGCCAGACTCAGTGAGAGTAATTTCCTTTTCATAAATCCATTTCCTCCTTTAATCTAACGATGATTTCGTTGATATGAACAGTATAGACGATATCCCCAAAATAGGATATAGAATATTTTTCACTTTTTATTGAAATTTTAATGATGTTTTTATACATTTTGAATAATACGGACATGACCAAAAGAGAGTCTCTTTTGCGAAACTCCCGTTATCCAGACACTCCGCCGAGCTCTTTTTCCTCCTCTGCAGACAAAGCAGGCTGGCTCTTTCCTCTGCTCTCTGAACAAAAAATGTCCCGGCGTATTCCGCTCAGGACATCTTTTGTAAATTACGTTTTTCAGTTGTATCTTATGTATCTTGAAAATCAGGCCGTCTTGAAAATCAGGCTGCGGTACTTGTCAAGCACAGTCACAAGAATCAGTCCCATGATGCCGCAGGTCAGAATCTCACCGATTCCCACGGTTCCCATCAGGAACGGAATACTGAAAGGCTCTCCGTAGCCGTATTTCAGCACCCAGGGCACAATCAGCACATTAGCGATGATCGGAGGAAGAGGGGCCAGATATCTGCTTCTGTTCCGCAGCATCCAGGTTCCGGCTGCTCCAATCAGCGTGGCGATGCTGCCGCAGATGACATCCGCGATGATTCCTCCACCCAGCAGATTCGCAATCAGACAGCCCACAAATAAGCCCGGCACCGCCGCCGGCGTAAAGAAGGGCAGGATTGTCAGCGCTTCCGCGATCCGAGTCTGAATCGCTCCGTAGCTGATGGGCTTGAACACCACACAGAGCACCACATAAATGGCGGCAATCATGGCCGCCTGGGTCATAAACGTTACCTTGTTTGTCTTCATATTCAGTTCTCCTTTAGTTTTGTTTTACGAGTGGAAGGTCTCGAACACTCGATTCATTTATACCACAGACAAAGGCAGAAGGCAAGACAGAGTTTTAGTTCCCTCAGTTCCCCGCAGATTTTCTCCAGGGACCCCCGGCTTTTCCGCGTCTCTTAAGCGAATTACCGCGCCAAAGCGCTGAATTGACGTAGTAACTGTTCTTTGATAAGATACAAATGTACGCTTTTAAATAAGAAGAAAGCGTTCGTATTACGTCCGCGGAAAAAACTGTTTCATCTGTCTGCGGACACAGATAAGAGGGAGAAAAAGAGAAATGGAAAAACGAGAAACCTTCGCGTCCCGGCTGGGCTTTATTCTGATTTCAGCCGGCTGCGCCATCGGACTTGGCAACGTATGGCGTTTTCCGTACATCACCGGAAAATACGGCGGAGCCGCATTTGTACTGATTTATCTGTGCTTCCTGGTAATTCTGGGAATCCCGATTATGGTCATGGAATTCTCCGTGGGCCGCGCAAGCCAGAAATCCGCGGCCAAAAGTTTTCATGTACTGGAGCCCAAGGGAACCAAATGGCATCTGGCAAGCTATGTGGCCATCGCCGGGAACTATCTTCTGATGATGTTCTACACCACTGTGGGCGGATGGATGCTGGCCTACATTGTAAAAATGGCTGCAGGTACCTTCAGCGGCCTCACGCCCGATGAAGTGGGAGGCGTCTTCAACAATATGCTGGCCAATCCGGGAGAGATGACCTTCTGGATGATTGTGACCGTGGTGGTAAGCTTCGGCGTCTGCAGCATGGGACTCCGCAACGGCGTGGAGCGTATCAATAAAGCCATGATGAGCCTGCTCTTTGTGATTCTGATCGCTCTGTGCATCCGCAGCGTGACACTGGACGGAGCATCGGAGGGCCTGAAATTTTATCTGGTTCCCGATTTTGGAAAGATGGCGGAAAACGGTATCGGAGAAGCTGTCTACGCAGCCATGGGCCAGTCCTTTTTTACCCTGAGTCTCGGAATCGGAGCCATGGCTATCTTCGGAAGCTATATCAGCAAGGAACGCCGGCTTACCGGAGAATGTATCAATATCTGTGTCCTGGACACGACCGTCGCTCTGCTGTCCGGTCTTGTGATTTTTCCGGCCTGCTTCGCCTTCGGCGTAGACCCCGGAGAGGGTCCGGGCCTTGTATTTGTCACCCTGCCCAATGTATTTAACCAGATGCCGGGAGGACGTCTGTGGGGCTCTCTGTTCTTTGTATTCATGAGCTTCGCGGCATTGTCCACGGTTATCGCGGTGTTTGAAAATATTATCAGCTTTGCCATTGACCTCTGGGGGTGGAGCCGTAAGAAGGCCATTCTGGTAAACCTGGTTGTAATTCTGGTTCTGTCCATGCCCTGCGTACTGGGCTTCAATGTCTTAAGCGGTTTCCAGCCGCTGGGCGCAGGAAGTACCATTCAGGATCTGGAGGACTTCATTATCTCCAATAATCTGCTGCCTATCGGAAGCGTGCTTTACCTGCTCTTCTGCACCAGCCGGTATGGATGGGGATGGAAAAACTTTATCGCCGAGGCCGATGCCGGAAAGGGCGTTAAATTCCCGAAATGGGCAAGATTTTATGTGACCTATATTCTTCCGATTATTGTTATCGCGATTCTGATTATCAGCTATATCCAGAAATTTGCGTAAGAATTTACTCTGGCGGACAGCCGGCAGGAGCCGGGCTTCTTTTAAAGAAGCCCGGCTCCTGTTTTATGATCTGATTTTTGCTTTTCAAAAATCACGCCTTCTCAATCACACTCAGAAAACGTCCGAAAGCCTCCTGGCCTTCCTCTGTACGCTTATATACACCGACGCATTCCAGAACCTTGGCAAATACCTTTCCAATCTCCTTCTGCACGATAGAATGGATATTCTCCGGCGTCACCTCATATTCCTTCATCCAGGCTTCCGCCCAGTCCGCGTGTTTTTCCAGGACCTCATCACCCCGCAGATCCCGGCCGTTCAGAATGGAGTCCTCCAGAAGAGCCATTTCTTTCTTCAGTCTCGCAGGCAGCACAGCCAGTCCCATTACTTCTATCAGGCCGATGTTTTCCTTCTTGATGTGATGATACTCGCTGTGGGGATGATAGACTCCCATGGGGTGCTCCTCGGTGGTGATGTTGTTCCGCAGCACCAGATCCAGCTCATACAGCTCTTCCCGCCTTCTGGCAATGGGAGTGATTGTATTGTGGGGAACTCCGTCTGTCTCGCTGTAGATGAACGCGGCCTCATCTGTATAGCTTCTCCAGCACTTCAGAATATGGTCCGCCGCGTCTGCTATCCGCTCCGGGTCTTTTCCCTGAAGACGTATCACAGACATGGGCCAGCGCACGGTTCCTGCTGTCAAATCAGGCCAGCCTTCCATGGTAAAATACTTTTCATAGGGCGCTTTCGCCATGGCAAACACATAATTCCCGCCCTGGAAATGATCGTGGCTTAAAATGGAGCCGCCCACGATGGGCAGATCCGCGTTGGAGCCTGCTGTGTAGTGGGGGAACTGTCCCACAAAATCCAGGAGCTTGCAGAAGGCTGCCCGGTCGATTTTCATGGGAATGTGTTCCTTATTCAGGATAATGCAGTGCTCGTTGTAGTATACATAGGGAGAATACTGCAGAAAGTAATCCTGCCCGGAAAGCTTCAGCGGAATCAGCCTGTGGTTCTGTCTGGCCGGATGAAGAAGATGACCTGCGTATCCTTCGTTTTCCCGGCACAGCAGACAGCTGGGATAACCCGTCTTCTTTGCCTTGCCCGCCTTGGCGATGTCCCGGGGATCCTTTTCCGGCTTGGACAGATTAATGGTAATGTCGATGGGGCCGTATTCAGTGTCCGCCACCCATTTTTCGTCCTTCGCGATACGGTCCCGGCGGATATAGTTCGTAGCCTGGCAGAACGCATAGTAGTCATCTGTGGCTACTTTTGGGGATTCCTGATACTTCTCCCAGAACCGCTTCTGCACCTGGGAAGGAAGGGGTGTCAGGGCTCCCATGATTTTTGTGTCAAACAGATCC
This sequence comes from uncultured Merdimonas sp., assembly GCA_944375745.1. Classification (GTDB taxonomy): domain Bacteria; phylum Bacillota; class Clostridia; order Lachnospirales; family Lachnospiraceae; genus Laedolimicola. Next base: position 7,003 of record CALWAV010000022.1, on the reverse strand, counting down.
CGGTTTGTAATCGTGTCATCCTCCAGAATCTTCTGCTCCGCTGCGTAGTCCAGAATGTCATCCAAAATCTCATGGATGGCCTGGGGCTTTTCCGGAAGCTCCGTCTTCTCATATTCCTGCAGCCCCAGAATCTCCAGCAGCCGGTTTGTCAGGCAGACCTGGTCTGCCGGGTCCACCAGTCCCTCTGCCATTCCGTAAGAAATAAGTTCTCCAATCAAAGTATTGATATTTTTGCTCATAATGTCTCCTGATCCCCGTATCCGTCCGGATTCTTACTCTGCCATCTCCAGGTGTCTTCACACATTTCGTCTATGCCGTATCTGGCCGTCCAGCCCAGCTCTCTCTCTGCCTTTCCGGGATCACAGTAGCAGACAGCAATATCGCCTGCCCGGCGCTCTTTGATTTCGTAGGGAATCTTATGTCCGCAGGCCTTCTCGAAAGCAGCCACCACCTGCAGAACGCTGTAGCCCTTTCCGGTACCCAGGTTATAGATCTCCACGCCGGGATTGGATTTCAGCTTCTCGATAGCCTTCACATGGCCGGCTGCCAGATCTACCACATGGATATAATCTCTGACTCCCGTTCCGTCCGGGGTGTCATAATCATTGCCGAATACGCCCAGCTTCTCTCTCTTGCCCACAGCCACCTGAGCCACGTAGGGCAGAAGATTGTTGGGGATTCCCTTGGGATCCTCTCCGATGAGGCCGCTCTTATGAGCTCCGATGGGATTGAAGTACCGGAGGAGAATCACATTCCATTCCGGATCCGCTGTATGAATGTCTGTAAGCACCTGCTCCAGCATGCTCTTGGTCCAGCCGTAGGGATTCGTGGGAGAGCCCTTGGGGCATTCCTCCGTAATGGGAATCTGGGCCGGATCTCCGTACACGGTGGCAGAAGAGCTGAACACAATATTCTTGACGCCATGGTTTCTCATCACATCGCAGAGTACCAGGGTGCCCGCCATATTATTGTAATAATATTCAATGGGCTTTCTCACAGACTCTCCCACGGCCTTGTATCCCGCGAAATGAATAACCGCCTCAATTTCATGCTCGTCAAAAATCTTCGAGAGCGCCTCCCTGTCCAGAACATCGGTCTCATAGAAAATCACTTTTTTCCCGGTGATCTCTTCCACTCTCTCCAGGGCCTTCGCGCTGGCATTGTAAAGATTATCCACTACAACTACTTCATATCCCGCATCCAGAAGCTCCACACAGGTATGGCTTCCGATATAGCCGGCTCCGCCGGTCACTAATATTTTGCTCATTGTTCTGTACCCGCTTTCCTTATAAAACCTTCATTCCGCCGTATTTACGCACCTTCAGCACGCTGCAGGCTCCTTCTCCGAATGTCTTGTCCATAATTTCCTTATACCCTGCCACAGCCTCGTTCTTCACAAACGCCTGGATGGTTCCGGCAAAGCCGCCTCCATGCACGCGGCTGACTCCGTTGCCCTTCAGCACGGCTTCGCTGATGGCCAGCGCCACTGACACATTCTGATGCTGCACGTCGTGGCTGGTGTAGACATTCTGCAGATATTTAAAGGAGGAATCTCCAGAGGCCTTCACTCCCCGCAGAAACGCCTGGAAATCGCCTGCCCGCAGAGCTGCCACTTCTTCCTGCACCCTTACATTCTCCGTCACGAAATGGATGGCCCGGAGCAGAGCCCTGTCTCCCGCTTTTTCCCGCACCTCCGCGGATTTCTCAATCAGCTCCTCCAGAGTCACTCCATGGAGAACCTCTCTGCCGAATACAGCCGCCACGGCTCTCATCTCGCTGGGAACTGCCGCGTAATCCGCCGTCAGATCCGCATGGGAACCCTTGGTATCCGTAATGCACAGGCTGTACCCGTAAGTCTCCAGATCACACTCCACCCGCTCAATAACCGGATGCTTCTTGTCCGCGAAATCAATATGTACCAGATTTCCCACAGAGCTGGCAGTCTGATCCATCAGGCCGCAGGGCTTTCCAAAGTATACATTCTCCGCATACTGGCCGATAATGGCGATATCCACAGGAGAAACCTTCATATCATTGTACAGACCGGACACAATCGTACCGATGATAGTCTCAAAAGCCGCGGAAGAGGAAAGTCCCGCTCCTATCAGCACGTCGCTGGTAATGTAAGTCTGGAAGCCTCCAATCTTTCCGCCGTGCTCCCGGATGCCGGCCAGCACGCCCTTGATCAGAGACTTTGTGGTGCCCTGCTCTTCCTCTCTTGCCTCCAGATCATCCAGAGAAATCTTGATCTCCGGCGCGTTCCCGGAGACTACCTTCACCACTCCGTCCAGCCTGCCCACAACGCCGATAGCATCCAGGTTGATGGAAGCAGCCAGAACTTCACCGTTCTGATGGTCCGTATGGTTGCCGCCGATCTCACTGCGGCCCGGGGCGCTGTAAATCTCCACCTCGCCCACTCCGTAAAGCTCCTCATATCTGGACACCGCGTCCACATAGCGCTGTCTCTGATAATCCATCAGCCCGTCATCCAGATAAATATCCTTTAAAAGCCCGTCATATGCGCCGTCCGCAAAAAGCTGTTTTAATTCAGTAGTTTTCTTCACATCTGTACCCCCATATTTTTTTATTTTATTGTAGCGTAATTTTCGGGATAAGTTAATACAAATTTTTCTTATTTTATATAAGAATTCTGCTGTAGAAAGCCTTTTCCATGCACTTTCCACAGCAGAACCATACCGGAGAATCCCCGGTCTTATGTCAATTATACCAAAAAGACTGCTTTCGGCTCCTGAAACTCATAGAATTCGGATGGCACCTCCAGATTCTCGGTAATCTTCACCTGAGCCTCCGGGGTCAGAGCCAGCACCTGGTGCCAGATTCCCTTCTTTAAGCAGACCGGCTTATCCAGCACAAAAGCCCGGTAGTCCTCCGGATTCTCGTGCTCTGCCACCAGAAGCACCGTAATGCCCTTCAAGGGCTCAAAGCTTTCCTTGGAGGTGGGGTGATTTTCCACCACCTTGATTTCCTTGGAGGAGTAGCGGAATACCGCTACCCTCCAAGGCTGTTCTGTTTCTGTGTCTGCAATATAGAAAGTATCGCTGTAACCTTCCGGAAACTCCAGTACTGTCCCGTAAGCCTTGAAATTTTCTGCAGTAATGCTTTCCAGTCTCGTCATTACAGCTCCCCCTTTGCCAGTTCCTTGTAAATCCGGCAGTTCTGGTGGCTAAAGTCATATTCCAGAGCCTTGTCGAACTCTTCCACAGCCTTTTCCTTCTGTCCCATTCCCAGGTTTGCCAGTCCCATCAGATAATAGCAGTGGGCCTTGTTTCTCTTGTCCATATCATCCTCGAAAATCAGGAAGTCGGGAAGAGACACCGCAAAGAAATCGTTCTTCACTACATCATTCAGATGGCGCTCGCCGTAGTCCATCAGCTTATTGAAGCAGGCATGGGCTTCCTTTGTCTTTCCAAGCTTCTGCTTGGCCAGTCCCTTGTAGAGAATCATGTCTGCAGGCTGATCATAGTAATACATAGCTCCTGCCGGCTCATTATCACCCAGCTCTGCCAGATGGAAGCAGTCTTCCGCCCCCTCTTTTCCGAGAGCCTCCTTTACCAGTCCCAGGTAATAATAGATATTGTTGTCTTTGGTTCCCTCCAGTTTTCCTTCTCCCAGGTTTTCCGGATATACCAGGGCCTTTTCCAGCTTTTCTTCCGCTTCGCTGTAAGCGCCTGCGGCCATATCCTTCTTCGCCATCTCCAGAAGCGCAGTCTTATACTGTCCGGAAATACGTCCTTCTGCGCCTTCCCAAGGACGGAAGGAGTGTCCCATGATGATCTCGTACGCCTTTTCTGGCTTTCCTGCCAGGTTGTAAAGGGTCACGTACTCCAGCATCACGTCGTCACGCTCTGTGATGATATCTTTATGGCTTTCGTAGAGCTCCAGCCGCTTTTCAAAGGGTGTGCCCAGCTTTTTATAGAGCTGATCCAGCTCCAGAAGAACTCTGGCGTCCGTCTCGTCAAGCGCAAATGCTTTCTCCAGCTCTTTCTTTGCGCGCTCCGGATCGTTCTGCTTGTTGTAATAAGCCAGAGCCAGGTTTCTGTGCACGGTGGGATAACTGTCGTCCAGCTGAATGGATTTCTCCCAGAGCTCTGCGGCCTTCTCAAACTGCAGCTTGTCATAGTACAGGCAGCCCAGATAGTAATAAGCCTTTGCGCCATCCGGATTTTCGGCAATGGCTGCCTCCAGCACCGGAATATCCTCCAGCTTGTTGGGGAAGCAGTACAGCGGGGAGGTTCTCTCCGCTCTTTCAAATGCCTCCTTCGCCTCAGTCTCTCTTCCCAGCTTCAGCAGATAAGCGCCTCTGTAATAGAAGAGCATGGGCCATTCCTTCGTGCAGCCCTCCAGCACATCCACAGCTTCCGCGTAGAAGCCTGCCTCCGCGTAATCCCGGGCCGTCTGCAGATAGCTCTCCTGGAAATCGCGCATCAGCTTCTTCATCTCTTCTTTGCGGGCTTCTTTTTCCTCAGAGGGCGCGCTCAGCACTGCCTCATATCTGGACACATAGTCGAAGGGATCTGTCTTCAGATTTTCCGCAATCCAGGCGCTGTTCTCCTCATTTCTTCCCAGTACCCGGAGTACCGCCGCCTTCAGGCCCCGGGCCTTGATGTTGTGGGTATTTTTGATAAGTCCCTTCTCCACAAAATCAAGAGCCGGCTCGTAATCTCCCTTTCTGCAGGCGATGACAGCCAGATAGTAGAAGGACATCTCCTGCTGCTCATTGGTCCAGGCAGCCTTGTAGAAGCTGTCGAAGGCCTCGTCGTATTTCTCCTGGTAGAACTGGCTCAGTCCCAGGTTATAATAAGCCTCACTGTCATAGGGGTTGGGGCTTCTCCAGGTGAGCCGGTGGATGGCAGCCTTGAAATGCTCTTCCGCCTCTGCGAAACGGCCTCTCCGGAGCAGCAGCATACCGTAGGCATTGTTGATGCGGATATCGTATTTGTCTCTCTTTAAACCTTCCAGATAGTAGGGATCGGGAAGATAGGTGGCGTGGCGGTGCTGCTCAATATGCAGCGCAGTCAGAAGCAGCTCCTCGTTGGTCATAATCTCTTCCGGATCCTTTGCGGCCTCCGCCGGTTTCGCCAGCTCCGGAATTCCCTCATCCTGGGGCTGATACTCTACCAGCAGCCGGTCTCCTCCATATACCAGCACCTGAATATCCTGGGGCTTCTCCGCTCCTACAGGGATATCTTTTTCATAGATATCTGTGGGGGACAGCAGCGTTTTCTCCCGGTACGCCTCTTCTCCCTGCTTTTTAACCACGATCTGGGCATCCTCATACCGCTCTGTGGCATAGACCACCACATGGATATGGTCCTCTGCGGTCTCCAGATTCAGGGCCGCATGGATGGACGCATTCTTTACCGCTCCCGCCTTCTTGTAAGGCATGAAATACTGCTTGAAGGTCTTCTCTTCAAAGGGCTTCAGCCAGGTGAAGTCCGGCTGGTTCTCGGTAAACACGCCGGTCATCAGCTCGATGTAGGGGCCGTCCTCGTCGGTCAGGTTTCTGTCCCAGGCCTTTCCGAAGTCTCCGCAGCCCCAGGTCCACTGCTTCTTTCCCGGGGAAATATGGTGGTCTGCCACATGGAGCAGGCCGGCCTCTTTCTGATAGTCATATCCGCCCACGAAATCATAGTCGGAATGCTCCGCCATATAGGAGGTGGGAACCGGAATATTCTTATAGCGGGAAATGTCTACGCCCTCGCTGTAATCGTGTTTGTAATAGACGCCCCTTGCAATGGGAAAACGGGACACGTCGCGCTTGCCATGGTCCATAACCGAATGTACATCCGGCGGGAAGATGGACTGGGTATAGTCATTGACAGCCACCGCCGGATTCGCCCACCAGAGGAAGGTCTGAGGCATGGAGGTCCGGTTGTAAAGCTGGCCACGGATCTCTATGTAAGCCTTTCCCGGATAAAGGGTAAAGGCCGCAATGCCCTTTGTTCCATACATCTGATCCACATCGTTGACCAGAAGGGTCTTGCTTCCGTCCGGATTCTCCTGAAGCTTGTAATCCACCGGCATATAGGTGGTCGGTCTGTGGTGCTGGGGCCAGTTGAATTCGATGCCGCCTGAAATCCAGGGGCCCGCCAGGCCTACCAGCGCCGGCTTAATCACATGGTTGTAATACACAAAGTCATAATCGTTTGTCTTGTCATAGGCTCTCTGAATTCTGCCTCCCAGCTCGGGCAGAATCATCACCTTGATATACTCATTTTCCAGAAAGACTGCCTGGTACTCCTTATCCGTCTTCACCCTGCTGATCTTTTCAGTCGTCGGATAAGGATAGACCTTTCCGCTGCTCCCCTGGTACACTCTCTTTTCCAGGAACATGGGATTTTTGTCCGGTTCGCCCACCTCATAGGTAGGAATCACAATCCGTTCTTCCCAGATTTTCACTTCACCCATTTCACGTATCCTTCCTTTCAAGAATTTATCTTTTTTGTTTTATTATATCCAAGAGAATCCCTGTATTCATTAGCTTTTTTTGCTGATACGTTTAAATAAATTGACAATCTATCTCTAATTTTCTATAATAAAACCAGCAAAAATTTTTAAGGAGATTTTCCTATGCGTTCACAGGAAGCCAAGGTGTCTCCGGCCTCGGATTATTACGTATATGCGCCAAGCGCTCTGGCCGCCAGACTCTACCTTTATCCCACCTCTGTGGGCTATTTCTACTATGACGCCGGTTACTGGATCCGGCGGAACCGTTTCGACAGCTTTCTCATCATGTATATCGTCAGAGGAAGCTGCAGCATCACAATCCCCGGGAAGAAGCTTACTGCCAGAGCCGGCCAGTTTGTGCTTCTGGATTGTTATCAGCCCCACAGCTATGGAAGCGCCGGTTCCTGGGACGCCCTGTGGCTCCATTTCGACGGACGGCTGGCACGGGACTATTTTGAGGAAATCACTTCCAGCCATGGCCAGATCCTCGACGCGGAGGACTCTGACGCTCTCGTTCAGCAGCTTCAGAAGATTT
>CALWAV010000021.1 GCA_944375745.1 uncultured Merdimonas sp. | reverse complement strand
TGTAATCTGTCATACCGGAGGAAGCGGGCGCTGCGGTTCCGGACTGTGTCTGGGAGAGATTTTTATGTTCTGCTTTCAGCACTTTTCCGGTCACTGCATCCACGTCATACTCATATTCGACGCCATTGGCTGTAAACTCCAACTCGAAAATGGCAGTTCCGTCATCGTGGTCAAACTCCCTGTCATCGAAGACAGCGTCGGCTGCGCTGACATTCGCCTGGGCAAGAGCGATTTCCTTTGCTTTCTCCAGAGTAATATAGGGAGAAGGAGCCTCAGCGCTGGCATAGGCCGGGTCATAATCCTTATCGTCGATGGTGACGATCTGGGAAGCGAGGCTCAGGCCCTTGACTGCGTCCCGGGTGCTTGTGCTCACATTTTCAAGGAAGTCGTCGCTGGGAAGTACGGAGCCGGGCTCTATCTGGAGCACGATATTTTTCTTGTTTCCGTCGATATCTTCCACAAAGTAACCGGCTGCGTTGATTTCTGTAATCAGATTTTTTAACGCCTCATCACAGCTCTTTCCGATCTCACTCTGACAGGAATCGGCGATTTTTTTACCATCGTCATTTCTTCCGGTTATGGCAGTTACTTTGCCGTCTTTATCATAATCGATCTGAACTTCAGGATTCACACTCAGGATAAGGATTCCCGTCTCGCCTAAGATGGAGCTTTCTGCTGACTGAGCGCTTTCCGCTGTTACTGTGGTTTCTTCAGTGGACACCTGAGCGGTTTCTGCTGCGGGACTGTTTCCGCATCCGGTCAGAAGGGCTGCCGACAATACAGCCAGGGAAGAGACCGTTACTAAAAATGTTCTTCTAATCTTCATATTCATTTCTCCTCTCAATTTGTTTTCTGAATTTTGGGTTTTGTACAATGCATTGTCGTTTGGGTTTATAAATTGTTTTATTTACCTTACATTTATAGATTACGGGGAGAGATTATAAAAAACGGGGTATCTGCGAAAAAAAATATTTTTTTTTATGAGCAGCTTTAATCGTCGTCATCTCCGCCGTCATCGCCGTCATCGTCGTCACTGTCATCGCTGTCGTCATCCCCGCCGTCATCGTCGTCATCTTCGTAATTGCTGCCGTCATAACTGCTTTCTCCGTATGAGGAGCTGCCTGAATCTGCTTCCGGGGGTTCTTCCGCAGTTTCGGCAGGAGCCGTATAGTCTGTGACACCGTCGCTGCCGGGGCCATAGTCGCTGTCGCCATAATCCGTGACGCCGTCGCCTGCCGGTCCGTAGTCCGTGTCATCATCAGCCGGCGCTGTCTCCTGCTCTGAGGGGGCCGGAACAGAGATGATTTCCTGCGATGCCGGGGCGCTGTTTTGCGTCCCTTCGGTGCTTTCTGTCTCTCCAGTCTGGGAATTTACGATTTCGACGGTAATGGTAAACCGGTCCTGCAGGTGCCGGAGCACCTCATCCGTAAGTTCTTCGCCGTATTCCCGGAACAGAGCTTCATCGGGCGTATCGATGGAGAAGGAAATCTGCCCGCCCTCTGATAAGAAGCCCATTTCGATGGCCCGGTCGATAAGCTCGTCGGTCACTGTAATTTTATCTTTTCCTTTACCCGTATAGCCTTCCAGAAGCTGTCTGCCGTCTTCGTTGCCTCCTTCCAGCCGGATGACGTCGCCCTGCCGGTTCAGATCCATCTGCACCTCCGGATTGATGGTGAGATAGATGGATGAATAGGCTGCCAGATTATGCTGGTAGTACCTGAGACCGATCAGCATCATAAAGCAGGCTGCCACAGCGGCGAAGCTGCCGGAGGCCCAGCGTATCAGCTTCTGCTGCCTGGAGGGGCCTTCTCTCATCAGAACCGGGTCACATACGGTCTGGCCCACTTCGTAGTGAAGATTCGCCGCTTTCCGGAAACGGCCCTCCTCATCTAAAAGAACAGCGTAACCGGGGTGGCATTCCATAACCATATAATTCATCATACTGCCACTCCTTTCATAACCTGTGTTAAATGTCCGCGGATAATTTCGTATCCATTGGTATAGATCAGCAGAAGAGCAACCATGTATTTCCGGTGCCGTTCCAGCGTCTTGCGTTCCGTGCCGCTTCCGGCTGAGAGGCGGGCGACAGGCAGGCGCTTGGTCTGCAGAAGCTCTTCCAGAAGCTCCGGGTGCTCCTTGGCGTACCAGAGAGCTTTGCGGCAGGCCAGAAGCGTCCGCTGCTGCCTGGGACAGTTTTCGGCCACATCAGTGAGGCTGACGCCGAATTCCTGCATTTGTCTGGAGAGCTCTTCGATCTCGGCGCGGGTGGCTTCCCGGATGAGCAGTTCTTCGCTTTCGTCTTTTCCGTCTGCAAGTGTGTCGCCCAGCGGAGTATCATCTTCACCGGCCGGAGTATCCAGAGAAACTGTCTCCTGGTGTCTCCGTTCGCTTCGCTGATAATCGATAAGGCGGCTTCTGATCAGCATGGCCGCGTATTTCAGAAAAGCTCCCCGGGTGCGTGAATAGCCGCGGATAGCTTCGTGAAACGCGATCATGGCGATGCTCAGCTCATCGTCATGTCCTTCTATAGGCGGCCGCCTCAGAAATTTTGCCGTCTCCGCCCGGATAAAAGGCATGTAAGCGCCGATCAGCCGGTCTGCCTCTTCCATATCTTCTTTTGCTGCGTATACCTGTTGGATGATTTTGTGTTCATCGTTCATACAACAGTTCCCCCCTGTATATAGAATACGGCCTCTTCTCTCGAAAACCGGGGCCGTCTGCGTTAAAATTATTGATTTTATTATACAGGATATGGGGAAAAACTGGAATGGAAGAAGAGAAAAAACAGGAAGAATCTATGTAAAATTCATGTAAAGAAAAACAGGCAGGGCGCCCGGAGAACCCGGGGGAATCCGCTGTCTGCTTTGTGACTGGGGAATTTCCTGTTTCAGAGCTTTTCCTTTCTGTTCCATACGCGGCCCAGAATATCCTTCAGCACCAGAAGGGCATCCAGATCGTTGTAGCCGTATTCGGTTTTCAGCTGTCCCAGAAGCTTTTGCAGTTCCCGGCCATATTTTTCCGTGTCTACGGTCTGCTGATAAACGCCCAGTACCGGATATTTTTTGCTCCAGGCCTTTGTCCAGTCTATTTTCTTCTGGGTTTCTTCGCTGGTATTTTCGATGACCCGTTCAATCTCCTTTACGTCGATGTCGAAATCAATGAGCTCGTCAAGAGACAGGTGATAGAGGACCGCCAGTTTCTTGGCCTGGCGGATATCAGGGAGTGTCTCGTCAAGCTCCCACTTGGAGATGGTCTGGCGGCTGACACCCAGCTTTGCAGCCACATCCTCCTGAGACAGGCCGCTCTTTTTCCGTGCGCTGTATAAATGATTTCCCAATGTCATATGTTTCCCTCCGCTTTTTATTGTCTGATTTTCAATATAAAAATTATAAAAGAATTGCAGAAAAAAGTCTGCCGGAGAAAACTGGCAGTTCCGCCCGCTTTCTTTCCAAGTTGTAAGGCAGATTTCATTTCGGCCAGTCTGCTTTGGGAAGACTGGCTGCCTGAAACGGCTTTGGAACTGTCAGCCCGGTCTTCAGCCGGCGTTGTTCTCCTGAAACTCTTTGCGGAGAACCTCTCTTGGAGGTTCAATCTCATTTGCCAGGCTGTGCTCGGTCAGCTCTGACAGAAGCTTTATCTTTTTATTGAGCATAGGGCGCAGGCAGTTGGGCACATGCTCCTGATGGGCTCTGTGGATGGCGACGCATTCCTTGCAGTTCCCGTGATAGCGGCAGGCCTTTCTGCAGGGACAGTGATCCTTGTCTTTATACTCTTCCCGGAATTCTGCCGCGAATTCCTCCTGCAGGCGGAGCCCCTCCTGGCGGTTTCCCTTGTGAAATTCTTCCATAGCAGCAAGCTCTTTTGGATTGTTTTCGATTATCATTGGCAGTTCTCCTTATTTTTATTTCTTATATCAGATTGCCCGGTAGTTAAAAAATACCGTGGTTATATTTTATTTGTCCGTACAGCATGAAGCCGAGACCGATGACGGCGCCAGCCACAGTGATATAATACAGCGCTTCTGTCTCAAAGATCATCTGCAGGATGGCGGTAAGCACCAGGGCCGCTCCTATCACGATGGTTCCGGCGCCCATGACTTTTCCGTATCTGGGCACATCTTCCGGCAGCACCTTCCGGCGGTTATACCAGTGAATGGAAGAAATATTTCCCTTGAAATTAAAGCATCCCAGGACTATGAAAAGGATGCCCAGGGAAAGCAGAGGAATATAGTCCATATCATTTCTCCTTTAATCCCATAATAATGAAGGTACACATTTTTAGTATGCAGAGTACCTTTGATATCCGGATAGCTGTGAGTACAGAGTGCTATGTCAGATCCAGCCGCATGAAAATTGTACTTTCTACCGGACTGTCGTTGTAGCAGGGAATGTCATAAAAGCTAAAGCTCCGGTAGAGACCGATGGCGTGCTCCAGAAAAGGCAGGGTATCCAGAAGCATATGGGAGTAGCCGATTTCCCGCGCGCTTCCGATCAGCGTTTCGATCAGCTGCCGCCCGATGTGCCGGCCCCAGGGCAGCCCATATTTTTCGTCCAGATGCAGCAGCTCTTCGTCATAATGCTGGATAGCCAGATAATTTCGGACGGAAGGGTCATGGGCGGTCAGCATATCCGTATATTCTGAGAAAAGCCGGACTGCGGCTTCTTTCTGGGCCTTCTGGAGGGCGGGAATAATTTCTATATGCATACTTAGGTTCTTCTTGTGTTCCATGTTCATATCCTGTCAGTTTTCTGAGGGGTATCTGCTTTTTTGCGCTGCCCGGCAAGCTTTGTCAGGGTACTGCCTGCGATGCGGTATACAGTCCAGTCCTCCATGGGTTCCGCACCCAGGGAAAGATAAAAATCGATGCTGGGCTTGTTCCAGTCCAGGCACCACCATTCCAGGCGGCCGCAGCCCCGTTCCACCGCGATTGCGGCGAGCTTCTGAAGAATGGCTTTTCCGTAACCGTGTCCCCGGTATTCGGGCATTACGTAGAGATCCTCCAGATAGATTCCGGCCCGGCCGAGAAAAGTGGAGAAATTGTGGAAAAAGAGCGCAAAACCGATTTCTTTTCCGGCGGTGACGGCGAAGAGAACTTCGGCCTTCTGCTTATCAAAAATCCATTCCTCCAGCAGGTCTTCTGTAGCTTCCACCTGATCTTCCATTTTTTCATAGCGGGCCAGGTCCCGGATGAAGCGGAGAATCAGAGCGGTATCTTTTCGTTCTGCAAAACGGAATGTGAGTGTCGTGACATTCATCTGCCATCCTTCCTTTCCTGAGGATATTATAGGGTATTTTGCCGGGAAAAGCAATTCTTAATGATAAAATAATAACAGTAATGATTATTGATTTTGCCTGACGGGAGAGAAACAGACGTGTATAATAATTTCACTTTTGTGTGCCCTGCCTGCTGATCGATGGCAGGCCGCCGACGTTCGGAAAGAAAAATATCAGGCAGCTTCTGGATCTTCTGGGATAGAAGTGGAATATCACAAGCTGCAGAATTTCTACTGGTATGTGAAGGGAAAAGACTTCTTTACGGTACATTCCAAACTGGAGGAATACTATGACGGCATCTCTGATATGGCGGACGATCAGAAGTGCTGTGCGGTATCCACGCTGATGGATGACAGTATTTCTCGTTTTTCGAAGGCAGTGTGGATACTGGGGCAGCAGTCTGCGTAGAAATGAAAAGCAGCGTATCAACCGCAATTTGAAGAGAACAGGAGGCAAAACGCTTTCTGTTCTCTTTTTTTGCGCTTTGGCGTAAGAAGCAGCTGCCTTTCCATGGAGGGGAGCGCAGCGGCCGCACCGGAAAAACAGCGCCTGAAATTTCCTGCTTTGGAAGAAACCTCAGTGTTTACATAAAATGTATTCCAATGTTAGCATGAGGAAGGCAAAAACAGCTGTCGAATCGGGCAGCTGTAAAACAGAGACAAAAAGGAAGTGAAGCATGAGAAAAGCAAGAATTGGAAGCGGGAAAAAGCTTCTGGCGGTATGGGCTGCGGCGGCCGGCCTCCTTCTGGGAGGACTGGAAGCAGGGGCAGCCGGTGTGGGAAGACTGGGACTTACCTCAAGCGATACAGTGATTCAGAAAGGACAGGAGACGGAATTTCGGATCTCACTGGAAGAGTACGAAGGCATAAGCAGCGGAATCAACGCATTTATGGGGACGCTGGTATACGATACGGAAGTGTTTCAGACAGCATCGCAGGAAGATTTTGCAACGCTCAATTCCTGGGAAAATCTTTATTATAATCCGGAAAACGGAAAATTTGTACTGATGAAAAGAGCGGGAAGCTTCGGGGGAGAGGAGACGTTTCTGCTGAAGCTTACGGCGAAGGAGGCCATACCTGCCGGAGAAGTGTCTGTGACAGTGAAGGATGCCTCGGTGTCAGAGGGCAGCACGGATCTGTTTCCGGCGGAGGCCTCGGTGAAACTGGAGGCTGCCGCGGAAGAGACGGAGGATTCTCCGGGAGATTCTGGTGGCGGAGGAGCTGGTGATTCCCCCGGAGGCTCTGCCGATGGCTCAGGCGGTTCCGGAAGTTCCGGTGGCCAGACCGGGAGCCCGGGCATAGACTCAGGCGGAAGTCAGGCCGGAAATTCGGGCGCAGGCACGGATGGGCCAATCGGTGGAGCCAGCGGAAGTAATGGAGGCAGCGCGTTCCATCTGACAAACAGCGCTCACACAGGCGACAGCACTGCCATTCTCCCATATCTGGTACTGGCGCTGGCGGCCGCTGCGGTACTGGCCGCCGCAGTTGTGATGACAGTCCGGAAAAGGGGAAGAAGATATACCGGTCCCGGAAAGCTGTCTATGGTCATCGCAGGAGTCACAGCCGCAGGCCTGACAGCAGCCCTTTTGTGCGGAAACGTCTATGCTGCCGGAAATAAGGGCGAACTGAACGGGGATGGCCAGACAGATTACCAGGACGCGGCGGTTTTAAAGAAGCATCTAACGGATCTGGAACCGTTGTCCGGACAGGAATATGAAAAGGCGGACATGAATTCGGACGGAGAACTGACCATCACAGATCTGTCCCTGCTGATTCAGAAGATAGAGAAAAACGCTGCTCTTGGCGGAATCGAGCTGAAAAACGTGACGGCAAACAGGCTTTATTACAGAAATGAAGCAGGAAACACAGAGGAGATAAAGGTTCTGGATATTACGGCGGGGATGCCGGAGAATACGGAAAATTATTATGCATTGGTTGAGATGGACGGCCTGCCGGACTTGTATGCAGGCATCCGGGAATTCCGGCAGGACCCGGACACGGGAATTCTGCGGGCGGTTCTGGATCAGGAGGGGTTGGTCTCTTACCAGCCGGACGGAACGAAGGAAAAGGAATATGCCTTCCCGATTGCCTGGAAAGACGGAGATGGAGAGCATACGCTGATCACAAGCGCCGAAGAGCTGTTTCAGAAGATGTCTTCGAATCCGGGCGGAAGCTTTGAGCTCACAGAAGACCTGGACGCTTCGGGGATTTCCGATGCAGCTGCGGCTGTGGCAGGAACCTTTGCCGGAGAGCTGGATGGAAACGGATATCGGATTCTGAACCTGAAGACTTCGCTGTTTGACTCGCTGAACCGCGCGTCCGTGCACGACCTGGTGATTGAAAAGGCAGGTGTCACAGCGCAGAGAAGGGGAATTCTTGCCAACACGGCGAACAACCAGACCGTGATTGAGCGGGTGTTCATCGTGGATTCTTCCATATCCAATGGTGTGGACGGACTTGGGACCTTTACGGGAGACTTGAACAATTCCATCATCCGGGAAAGCGCCTCCATCGATGTGTCGGTAAAGGGGCTGGTGGCAGTGGGAGGCATCTCCGGAAAAACCGGCGGTGCGGATGCAGTCATCGAAAACTGCTATGTGACAGGAAAAGTGCAGGCGACTTATGATCACTGGAATCTGGGTTCCAGGGCGGGCGGTATCACAGGCTGGCACGGGGGAGGAACGATCCGGCAGTGCTTTACGCAGGTGCGGCTGATCACGCCGGCCCTGAAGGGAAACGGCGGACTGATCGGCGGACCGGATACGGGAAGCCCCCGGATCGAGAACTGCCTGAGCCTGAGTACAGGAACCGGCTACCGGATCGCCGGCTTCGATGTGCTTGACAATGCGGAAAATGTGTATGAATATGCGGGCTCGGACAGCGTGACCAATATTACAGAGGCTGTCCGGGAGCAGATCAAAGAGACAGACCGCATTTACGACAGAGCTTTTTATGAGGAGACGCTGGGCTTTGACAGCGCAGTCTGGAATTTGGAGCTTCTTACTTACGGGAAAAAACCGAATCTGTCTGCGGCTCCGGTGGAGGAGAATCAACTGGAAATACCAAATTACAGCGGCTTAAGACGAAACGAGGACTACAGGCCGGACCGGGAACAGGCATACGCCAATATGGCAAAACTGATGCCGTTTGCGGATACAGGCATGTGGGTGGCTTCCGGAAATGCACTTTCGGACGGGGACCTTCTGAATACAGCAGAGCTTCAGTATATCCTGCCTCTGGACAAAGAGGGAAAGCTGGTAACAGGAATCCGCAGGGATACGGCAGGGCAGATTCAGAAGATCCGGCTGGTGTTCGCAGATAAGAAGATGCGGGAATATCCCGTGGTTTACCGGGAGCTTGCCGGAAATCTGGCGGCTTCCTACAGCGTGGAAGGAACAGGGCTGCAGTATCAGTTCCATCATTATGCGGCTTCCGGTGATGAGACAGCGGTAAACCGGGCGGCAGAGCTTTTGTCCGGCTATGATTATACGGCAGATCTGGCAGTCCTTACAGAGGAAGAAGAAAGCCGCCTGTATACGGATTATTACAATGAGACGGTGAGTAAGGAACTGAAAGGTCTGGCGGAAAAGCTGGCCTACAGCCAGAAGGAGTATCCCTTTTACAGTGAGCATCCGGCAGTGCGCGCCTTGGCAGAGGAAAGGCTTCTTTCAGAAACCGCTTTGAAAAGAACTTTGTACGCTTACAATTATTATGACAAATGGTATCACATTGATTACAGCGGCGTTACCTTAAGCGATCTGCTGTTCTTTAACGGAGAGCTGATGGCGGAGGGGATGACAGCGGCGGAGCTGACGGACAGGCTGTTTTCCGCGTCTCAGGCTCAGAGGGAGACGACGGGAACCACGGCGTTTTACAATAACGTGCTGAAAAATTACACCGGAAAAGATATGATGGCCTTTCTCGGAGATCTGTCTCTGACTGTGGCGGGCTATGACGACCCAAGCGACTGGTTTGCTGACAGCTTTGACGGAATTCTGTACGAACAGAAAGGCTATGGGACAGACCGGCTCCGCTACCGCATCTGGGATATCTTAAGCGGACTGGCAGAGAACAGGAAGACCCTTGTGCTTCCGATTCTCACGGCGCCCCAGGAGGACATGTACCTGGTATCTATGCCTTCCCAGCTGATGCTGGGCAGCATGAACCGTTATCAGACTTATCTGAATAAGGATGGAAATGAGAGAGTGCGTATGCGTACATTGATTGAAGAGTACGCGGGAAGCATGGGATTGTTTTATGGGATTTCTGCCCGGTGGAGGCAGAATTCCGCAGAAATTCTGAACAGTTTTGTGGATATACAGTTTGACACCAGAATCCATTTCCCGGCAAGCGACAAGGCGGCAGCGGGGGAACAGAAAAAGGGAGAGACGACTGACCCGGTGATCAAATGGGTGTACGAAGCTGCAGGCACCTGGAGCGGCATCAATGGCAGCGCGGCTTATGCGACCGGAGCGGAGGTACACTGGATGCAGTATGCGGCGCTGGGACTCGATTTTTATT
>CALWAV010000020.1 GCA_944375745.1 uncultured Merdimonas sp. | reverse complement strand
CCGGAGCTGGATGAGAAGAGAGCCTTTATTTTCAAGGTTCTTGACCAGGAAGAGGAGAAGTTCAACAAGACTATCGACCAGGGACTGAATATCCTGGCAGAGATGGAAGCGGATATGCAGGCAAAGGGAGAGAAGACCCTTTCCGGCGAGAATACCTTCAAGCTGTATGATACCTATGGATTCCCGGTGGATCTGACAAAGGAGATTCTGGAAGAAAAGGGAATGTCCGTGGATGAGGAAGGCTTTAAGGCTGCTATGGAAGAACAGCGTGTGAAGGCAAGGGAGGCCCGCGCTGTGACCAACTACATGGGCGCGGACGCCACCGTATACGATGAGATTGATCCCAGCATTACTACAGAATTTGTGGGCTATGACAAGCTGACAGACGAGTCTGAAATCACAGTCCTGACCACAGAGACTGAGGTTGTGCAAGCTCTGACAGACGGCCAGACAGGCACCATTTTCGTAAAGGAGACCCCGTTCTATGCCACCATGGGCGGACAGCAGGGAGATACCGGCGTGATCAGAAGTGCCGAGGGAGAGTTCGAGGTACAGGATACCATCAAGCTGCTGGGCGGCAAGGTGGGCCATGTGGGCCGCGTGACGAAGGGCATGTTCAAAGTGGGAGATCAGGTGGCTCTGGAAGTTGCATCCAAGAAGCATGCGGATACCTGCAAGAACCACAGCGCAACCCACCTGCTTCAGAAAGCCCTGAAGACGGTGCTGGGCGATCACATAGAGCAGAAAGGTTCTCTGGTAACTCCGGACCGCCTGCGTTTCGACTTCTCACACTTCGAGGCTATGATGCCGGAGGAGATTGAGAAGGTGGAGAATCTGGTAAATCAGGAGATTCAGGCAGCCCTTCCGGTGGTGACCGATGTAATGAGCATCGAAGATGCCAAGAAGACGGGAGCCATGGCTCTCTTTGATGAGAAATATTCCGAGAAGGTACGTGTGGTTTCCATGGGAGACTTCTCCAAGGAGCTCTGCGGAGGAACTCATGTATCCAATACTGCCCAGATTATGGTCTTCAAGATCGTGTCTGAGGCGGGAATCGCCGCAGGCGTGCGCCGTATCGAGGCTCTGACCGGCGACGGTGTATTCAAGTATTACAAAGAGATTGAGGAACAGCTTCACCAGGCAGCGAAGACCGCCAAGACCACTCCGGCGGGCCTGAACGAGAAGATCGAGCATCTGCAGGCGGAGATCCGGGAGCTTCACAGCGAGAACGAATCTCTGAAGAGCAAGATGGCAAAGGACGCCCTGGGCGATGTGATGAACCAGGTGCAGGAGATCGGCGGTGTCAAGGTGCTGGCGGCCAGAGTGGACGGCGTGGATATGAACGGTCTGCGTGATCTGGGCGATCAGTTGAAAGAAAAGCTGGGCGAAGGCGTTGTGGTGCTGGCAAGCGCCGTGGACGGCAAGGTAAGCCTGATGGCTACGGCCACAGACGGAGCCCAGAAGAAGGGCGCTCACGCCGGCAACCTGATCAAGGCCATTGCAGGCCTTGTAGGCGGTGGCGGCGGCGGACGGCCGGGCATGGCCCAGGCCGGCGGCAAGAATCCGGACGGCATCGACGCGGCCATCGCGAAGGTGGCTGAGGTGGCTGCAGAGCAGATCAAATAAATCTTCATGCGGCAGAGCTGTAAGTTATAAATAAAAAGAAACCACGCGGCAGTCATTTGTCAGGAATGAAGGCTGCGTGGTTTTTTCCAGGGAGAAACGGAAAAAATGCAGAATGGAAAAGAAATCATATTAGCGCCTGCACAGCCCCAGGAGCTGGAAACCTGCTATGCCGTCATTGATTCCGGCAGAAAATTTCAGAAAGAGCAGGGGTTCATCCAGTGGACCGACGATTATCCCAGCCGGGAGCTGATTCTGGATGATATAGAAAAAGGCAAAGGATATGTGCTGAAGTCGGAGGGGAGAATAGCATGCTATCTGTGCATTGATTTTGACGGGGAGCCTGCCTATCTGGAAATCAAAGGGGCCTGGCGCCGGGAAGAGTCTTACGCGACGGTTCACCGTATGGCCATTTCCGAAGAATTCCGCGGGAAAGGGCTGGCAGCTCAGGCCTTTGGGCTGGCAGGGGAGCTGTGTCTTCAGAAAGGCGTCCGGTATATGCGGGCGGATACGGATTACCCCAATAAGCGCATGCAGCATATTCTGGAAAAGAACGGATTTGTGTTGTGCGGAGAGATTTTCTATCAGGGCGGCGGACGGCTGGCCTATGACAAATTATTGTGAAATATAGAGTTATCCTGGGAGCAGAACATTTTCTGCTCCTTTTTTATGCAGAAATACCAATCCCCCATGTTTCGAAAAAGGGCTAGTCTTTTTTGGGGCCCCTTCACATATATTGTCCTAAGAGGTGAGAACATGAAGGACAGAGACGACATCTTACGGATTTTCTCTCTGCATATCCGGCAGATCCTGGAGCAGGCAGAGCTGGATTTTGACTGGCTGCAGGAAATAAGACTCCGGGCAGAACGGCCGCTGGCTGTGGTGGAGAGGGGACGGGAGGCCTTCCTGACAGGCAGCGGGAACCGGACCCGTGATCCCCGCAGGGCCTGGCAGGTGACTCCCCAGGAGCTGCGGGAAACCATGGAATTTGTGGGCAAATATTCTCTTTACGCTTATGAGGACGAGCTGAGGCAGGGGTATCTGACTCTCCGGGGCGGACACCGGGTAGGCGTGGCGGGGAAGACTGTGCTGGATGGGGACAAGGTGAGGAGCGTCCGCTATATTTCCTGCATCAATGTGCGCCTGTCCCATGAAATCCCGGGCTGCGCGGATCCGGTGATCCCTTACCTCTGTGGGAAAGAAGGAATCTGCCATACCCTGATTATTTCGCCGCCCCGGTGCGGAAAGACCACGCTTCTGCGTGATCTGGTCCGCCAGATCTCAGACGGAAATGAGACGCGCAGAGGATACACGGTGGGGGTGGTGGATGAACGCTCGGAAATCTGCGGCTGTTATATGGGAATACCGGGAAATGATGTAGGGATCCGGACAGATGTGATGGATGCCTGTCCCAAGGCGGAAGGCATGATGATGCTGGTGCGTTCCATGGCTCCGGAGGTCATCGCTGTGGACGAGATTGGCCGGTATGAAGATATTCACGCTATTGAAACCGTATTGTTCAGCGGCTGCCGCCTGATTGCCACAGTCCACGGAAGCGATCTTTCGGATATTCAGTCCAAGCCTCTGTTTCAGCGGCTGATGACGGAGCAAGTGTTTGAGCGCTATGTGGTTCTTGGGAGCGGATCGGGGGCGGGACGGGTAAAAAAAATTCTGGACGGAAGGGGGAATCCCCTTTGCTGAAATTTACAGGAGCGTGTCTGATTATAATATCGGCTGCGGGAATTGGGGCAAGCTTCAGCGTAGATCTGAAAAAGCGCTGCCGGGAGCTTCGGATTTTAAAGCAGATGGTATATATGCTGAGGGGAGAGATCAAATACACCAAATCGCCGCTTCCGGAAGCCTTCTATCATATTTCGGTACGGCTCCCCAGACCCTTCGGGCCGTTTCTGGCGGGAACGGCCGAGGCTCTGGGAAAGGCAGACGGAAAGACCTTCGGTGATATCTGGAGAGAGCAGATAGAGGCTTCTCTGCCGGACTCTCATTTAAACAGGACGGATAAAAGCCAGCTGGAGACCCTGGGAGAGGTGCTGGGGTATCTGGATCTTGAAATGCAGCTTTCAGCTGTCGATCTGTATCTGGAACAGCTGGAAATCAGCATCCGGGAAACAGAAAGCAGTATCGGGTCAAAACAGAAGCTTTATCAGAGCCTGGGCATTGCGGGCGGTATTTTTCTTGTGATTCTGCTGGTTTAGCCAAAGCAGGGAGGGAGCATGAGCGTCAATCTCATATTTAAAATTGCGGCAGTGGGAATCCTGGTCTCCGTACTGAGCCAGGTGCTGAAGCACAGCGGACGGGAAGAGCAGGCGTTTCTGACAAGCCTGGCGGGGCTGATGCTGGTGCTGTTCTGGATTCTGCCGTACATCTTTGAATTGTTTGAGTCTATGAGGAGGCTTTTTACTCTGTAGCCTGGCCGGCAGAGAAGAAGTCAGAGAAAAAAGGCAGGAAAAGCAGGGAAAAGAGGGGAGGCGGGTTTTATGCTGCAGGCGGCGGTGATAGGCATAGCGGGAGTGCTTCTGGCTCTCCAGATAAAACAGACAAAGCCTGAGTTTGCTGTGTACCTGAGCGTAGCCACAGGAGTTTTTCTGCTCCTTCTGGCAGCCCAGAGACTGGAGATTGTGGTGGAAAGCGTACGGCTGATTCAGAGCTCCATTTCCATACAGTCTTCCTATATTCAGGTTTTGCTGAAAATCATAGGGATCACCTATATCTCGGAATTTGCGGCTGATATCTGCCGGGATGCCGGTTATTCCACCATTGCCGGACAGATCGGGATCTTTGCCAAGCTGTCCATTCTGGCTATCAGCATGCCGATTGTGACAGCTCTTCTGGATACCATCCACAGCTTTCTGGGCGGATGAAGGCAGACATGATGGATATTAGGAAAAACAGCAGCGGCGGAAAAGGCAGAAAGCTTCCGGACCGGAAACTGGGAAGGATTCTGCCTTTCTGCGTGGCCGTACTGGCGGCAGTCTTTCTGTTTCCGGGAGAAATATACGCATCGGAGGCAGACCCCTTTTCCTATGGGCGGGTGGAGCAGGAGACCGGGGAACCGGACACTTCTCTTATGGAAGAACTGGATTTTTCAGAGATTCAGCAGACTGTGGATGAGATCCTGGGCGGAGATTTTCAGTTTGAAACGGCTGTGCTGGATCTGATTACGGGAAAACAGCCCTTTACGCTGGAGAGTTTTCTGGAAGCGCTGATACATCAGGCAGGGAACAACTGGGAGACAGAAAAAAGAATTCTCCTTTCGATTCTGGTGCTGGGAATTGCCGCCTCTCTTTTTTCGAATTTTACGTCTATTTTTCAGAATCAGCAGATTGCAGAGGTCAGCTTTGAGATCACCTATATGCTGCTTTTCCTGATTCTGCTGCAGGTGTTCTCCGGGGCAATGGAGCTGGCGGCCAGTGTGATAGGGTCACTCAGGCAGTTTATGAGCGCGCTGATACCAGCTTACTGCCTGGCTGTTACAATGGCTTCCGGCACCACAACGGCTGTGGTGTTCTATCAGTTCCTTCTGGGCCTCATCTATGTGCTGGAGTGGCTGATTCAGGAAGGGCTTCTGGGACTGATTCAGGTGCATGTGATTCTTGTGTTCATCAATCATCTGACGAAGGAGGAGTATCTGTCTCAGCTGACAGAGCTGGCGGGAAAGGCCGCGGGCTGGGTACTGAAAACCATTCTCGCGGTGGTCATTGGCTTCAATACGCTTCAGGGAATTATCAGCCCGGTCATTGATTCTCTGAAAAGCACAGCCTTCAGCCGTGTGGCGGAAATGATTCCGGGCATCGGAAATGTAGCCGGTTCTGTCACAGACGTGTTACTTGGCTCTGCAGTTCTCATTAAAAACGGGATTGGGGCGGCAGCGCTTATCGTCATCCTTCTGTTGTGCATGACGCCTCTTGTGAAGCTTGGGATCCTGGTGATTCTTCTGGAGCTTGCGGCAGCATTGATTCAGCCGGTCAGCGATAAGAGGATGGCGGGCTGTGTGGCGGGAGTGGGAGATGGGATTAAGCTTCTGTTCCGGGCAGTGTTTACAGTGGCAGTGCTTTTTGTGATTACCATTGTGGTTGTGACTGTGTCTGTCCGGGGCAGCATATAATGGGAGAGAGCCGGTGAAAGAATTTATTTATGGATGGATACAGGATATTACTTTTTATACTCTGCTTATGGAGGTGGTGCTTCATGTGCTGCCGGAGCAGGGACAGAAAAAATACCTGCAGTTTTTTATGGGCATCGTGCTGATTATTCTTGTGATTTCTCCAATGCTCTCGGCAGCCGGGCTGGACCGGCAGCTGGATGAAACCTACGCGAGGCAGACTTACGATCAGGAACTGCAGGAATTTCAGCAGAGGCAGCAGGAGATTGAAGAAGAGTATGAGAGACGGCTGGAGGAAAGAGTAGAGGAGGCGGCCGGAGAACTGGAGGCCCTGGAGGAAAATGCCGAAAGGCAGGAGACAGCCGGAGGGGGACAGGAGCAGGAAGCAGAACAGGAGGGAGAAGATGGGGTTGAAATTCCTGAAATCAGAGTCGAAATCGGAGAATCCGAAGAAGATTAAAGGACTGAAGAAGGATCAGCTGGTGATTCTCCTGCTGTTTGGAATTCTGCTGGTTGTCATAGCGATCCCCGCATCTCCCAAAGAAGACAGTTCTGTGAGCGCTGTGGAAGAAGATTCAGAGATGCAGACAGAGGGCACAGCCGTTCAGGAGAACGGTTCAGATGAGACCTATGAGCAGAGACAGGAGAGGAGGCTGAAAGAGGCGCTTCAGCTGGTGGAAGGAGTGGGAGAGGTGGAGGTGATGATTACCCTGGAGGCCGGAAGTGAACTGGTGGTGGAAAAGGATCAGCCTGTGACAAGCCAGACTGTGGAGGAGACAGATTCTGACGGGGGGACCCGAAGCACCACGGAAGAGAGCTGGTCAGAATCTACTGTGTATAGTGAGGGGGAGAACGGCAGCCGTTCCCCCTATGTGATAAAAGAGCTGGAACCCAAGGTACAGGGGGTCATCGTGATTGCCGAGGGCGGCGGAAACGCGGCCGTGCAGCAGGATATTCTGGAGGCCGTGCAGGCATTATTTCCGGTAGAGGCACATAAAATAAAAATAATGAAGATGGAGGGCTCAAAGTGAAAAACATATTCAAGAAAAACCAGATGATCATTACCGCTCTGGCGATTATGATCGCGGTGGCCGGATACTTAAATTATTCCGGAAGCAGGCTGGATTCCGCCAAGGTGACCACAGATGCCTCCGCTGAGGATGACGCGGAAGCGGCGGCTGACATTTCAGCGGAGGACATTTACGCCCAGACAGGGCTGGAAGAGCTTCAGTTTGCGGATGGGGACATCGAAAGCCTGGATCAGGATGCGGAAGATCTGGCGGCGGCTGACGCGGAAGCTGCCGCGGAGACAGACGGCACAGCGGAAGCGGGCACGGAAGAGGGAACAGAGACTGCGGATGCCTCCGGCACGGAGACTGCAGAGGACACGGAGACAGCGGAGGTGGATGAAAATGAGGAGCCTGGCGAGGCAGTCCTGGCCAACAGCTCCACTGCGGGAGTGGGCATTGCCGCGGAGGCAAAGCTTACCAGAGAACAGCTCCGTTCCAAAAACAAGGAGACCCTGCTGGAAGTCATCAACAACACGAATATCTCCGACGCCCAGAAGCAGGAGGCCATTGACAGCATGGTGGAACTGACAGACATCGCGGAACGGGAAGCCGCGGCTGAGATTCTGCTGGAGGCCAAAGGATTCGAGGATGTGGTGGTCAGCATCACGGACGATCAGGCTGATGTGGTGGTAAACATGACAGATGTGGATGAGGCGGGCCGTGCCCAGATCGAAGATATTGTCAAGAGAAAAACCGGGATCTCCGGGGAAAATATTATTATTACGCCGGTGGCCGCCCAGGAATAGGAACAGAAAAAGCCGCGGGAAAATTGAATATGGATGGAAACAGGCGGACAGATTTCCAGGAGAGGAGCTGGGCCGCCTGTTTTTGTAAAGATAAGTTTGACGAATCTGGCAAAGTCCGGTATGATAGACAGAGGAAAAATGGAGACAGAAAAGAGGAAATCACATGGCAGGTTCAATATTTGGAAAGCAGTTCTGCATCTCTACCTGGGGAGAATCCCACGGAAAGGGAATCGGCGTCGTCATAGACGGCTGCCCGGCAGGACTTTCTTTAAGTGAAGAGGATATACAGAAATATCTGGACAGAAGGCGTCCCGGCCAGTCCCAGTTTACGACCAGCCGGAACGAGGGGGACAAGGCGGAGATCCTGTCGGGAGTCTTTGAAGGAAAGACCACGGGAACGCCCATTTCCATACTGGTGGCGAATACATCCCAGCGATCCCAGGATTACAGCGAGATTGCGTCTTATTACCGTCCGGGACATGCAGATTATACCTTTGATCAGAAATACGGTTTTCGGGATTACCGGGGCGGCGGCCGTTCTTCCGGCAGGGAGACCATCGGCCGGGTAGCAGCAGGAGCAGTAGCGGCGAAACTCCTCTCAGAAATTGGAGTATCGTTCTGCGCTTATACGCGTTCCATCGGGCCGGCGGAGATAGATTATGACCGGTTTGACGAACATGAGATCCGCAGAAATCCGGTATATATGCCCGACTCCCAGGCGGCGGAGCAGGCTATGATCTATCTGAAGGAATGTATGAGAGAGAAAGATTCCGTGGGCGGCGTGGTTGAGTGCGTGGTCAAAGGACTGCCGGCAGGACTGGGAGATCCCTGCTTTGACAAGCTGGACGCCAATCTGGCCAAAGCCATTTTGTCTGTGGGAGCTGTGAAGGGCTTTGAGATCGGCTCCGGCTTCGGCGCTGCGCTGCTTCGGGGCAGTGAGAATAATGATCCCTTTGTAAACAGGGGAAATGGCATTGAGAAGGAACAGAATCACGCGGGAGGCACTCTGGGAGGAATCAGTGATGGAAGTCCGCTTATTCTGCGGGCGGCCATTAAGCCGACCTCTTCCATTGCTGCAAAACAGCATACAGTCAATAAGAATGGAGAGAACATCGAAATCAGCGTGCATGGACGCCATGATCCGGTGATTGTGCCGAGAGCGGTGGTCGTGATAGAGTCCATGACAGCCCTGGTGCTGGCGGACGCCCTTCTCTGCGGCATGAGCGCAAAAATGGATTATGTACGGAAGATCTGGGGGAAATAAGAGATGGGACTGAAATATGTAATCGCGGGCTCCGGCGCCACCGGCGGAAGCATCGGAGCCTTTCTGGCGGCAGATGGACAGGATGTGGCCTTTCTTGCCCGGGGAGCCCAGCTTGAGGCATTCCGGGAAAGAGGCATTTCCATGAAACATACGGTGAAGGGTGATTTCACAGTCTGCCCCATAAAAGCCATGACTATGGATGAGTATCAGGAGACGCCGGATGTAATCTTTGCCTGTGTGAAAAATTATTCTCTGGAGGATGTCATTGCCCTTGCGGAGCGGACAGGATCCCGGGAGACGGTTGTGATTCCTATCTTAAATATCTACGGCACCGGAGAGCGCATGCAGAAGGTTCTGCCTTCCCTTACAGTGACAGATGGCTGCATTTACGTGGCAGCTCACGTATCCGCGCCGGGAGAGATCACTCATGGAGGGGATATTTTTCGGGTAGTGTACGGACTGCGTCCGGGACAGGAACCGGACGAGGCAGTGCGGGCAAAGCTGGATCAGGTGAAGCGTGATTTGGATCACGCGGGAATCAGCGGCGAATATTCGGATAATATCCGCCGGGATACCTTTAAAAAGTTTATGTATACAAGCCCGATGGCGGCGGCAGGAGAATATTTTCATGCCCAGGCCGGAGATTTCCAGAAGGAAGGAGAGCCCCGGGAGACCTTCGCGGCCATGGACCGGGAGTATCTGAAGCTTGCGGAGGCCATGGGCCTCGGGGTTCCGGAAGACATGGTGGAAGTAAACCTGAAGATTCTGGATGATCTGAGCCCGGAGGCGGGGACCTCCATGCAGAGGGATATCGCAAAAGGCGGAAGGTCTGAGATCGAAGGACTGGTCTACGCGGTGGAGGATATGGCCGCGGCTTATCATGTGGATATGCCTGTGAGCCATAAGGTGATTCAGGAATTAAAGATGAGAGGATTAAAATAGAATGTACCGGATACTGAAAAAAGACGGAAACGCGAAGCGCGCGGAGTTTACAACTGTCCATGGAACTGTGCAGACCCCTGTGTTTATGAACGTGGGTACTGCCGCAGCTATCAAAGGAGCTGTGTCCACAGCGGATCTGGAAGAGATTGGAACCCAGATAGAGCTTTCAAATACCTATCACCTGCATGTGCGCCCGGGTGATCAGATTGTGAAGAAGCTGGGCGGCCTTCACAAATTCATGTCCTGGAATAAGCCGATTCTGACAGATTCCGGCGGATTTCAGGTATTTTCTCTGGCCTCCCTACGCAAAAT
Source organism: uncultured Merdimonas sp. (assembly GCA_944375745.1). Taxonomy (GTDB): domain Bacteria; phylum Bacillota; class Clostridia; order Lachnospirales; family Lachnospiraceae; genus Laedolimicola. The sequence goes on along the minus strand of CALWAV010000020.1, from coordinate 6,725 downwards.
AAAGGAAGAAGGCGTATATTTCAACTCCCATGTGGACGGACGCAAAATTTTTATGGGGCCGGAGGAGAGCATGCAGATTCAGTCCAATCTGGCTTCTACCATTGCCATGGCCTTTGACGAGTGCGCGCCGGCTCTGGCAGAGCGTGATTACGTGGAGCGTTCTGTGGCAAGGACCACCCGCTGGCTGGCCCGATGCAAGGCAGAGATGAAGCGGCTCAATTCCCTGCCCGATACCATCAACCCAAACCAGCTTCTGTTTGGAATCAACCAGGGGGCGGTCTATGAGGATATCCGGATTGAGCACGCAAAGCAGATTTCCGAGATGGATCTGGACGGCTACGCCGTCGGCGGCCTGGCCGTGGGAGAGAGCCATGAGCAGATGTATCATATCATCGAGGCAGTGGTTCCCTATCTTCCGGAGGACAAGCCCACCTACCTGATGGGCGTGGGCACACCGGCCAATATTCTGGAGGCTGTGGACCGGGGCGTGGATTTCTTTGACTGCGTATATCCCAGCCGGAACGGGCGCCATGGCCATTTATATACCAATTACGGAAAAATCAATCTGTTCAACGCAAAATATGAGCTGGATGAGCGCCCCATCGAGGTGGGCTGCCAGTGCCCGGCCTGCCGGCGCTACAGCAGGGCCTATATCCGCCATCTTCTGAAGGCGAAGGAGATGCTGGGCATGCGCCTCTGCGTGCTGCATAATCTGTATTTTTACAATACCATGATGACAGAGATCCGTACGGCCATCGAGGAAGGACGTTATCGGGCATATAAGAAAGAAAAGCTGGATAAAATGAGGTCTGGCTCTTGACCGGAGATCTGTAATTATGCTACTATAACAATAGTGTGTCCGGATGCAGGAATTTCCAGGCAGGGCCGGGCAGCAGTTTCATTCTAGGAGGAAAGAATATGAATTTACTTGCAACAAGCGGCGGTACAATGGGATGGGGAGTGATCATCCTTTATGTAGTAGTGATCGGAGCCTTTATGTACTTCGCGGCTATCCGTCCGCAGAAGAAGGAGCAGAAGCGCGTGAACGCCATGCTTTCCACGATGGAAGTGGGCGATGTAGTAGTAACCACAAGCGGATTCTACGGAGTCCTGATTGATATTACCGAGGACGATGTGATCGTCGAGTTCGGAAGCAACCGGAACTGCAGAATCCCCATGAAGAAATCAGCGATTGCAGAGGTGGAGAAGAGCAATGAGTAAGAAACCGACAGTACTGATGATCCTGGACGGCTACGGACTGAATGAGAATCCGGAGGGCAATGCCATCGCCATGGCAGCTACGCCGGTCATGGATCAGCTTATGAAAGAATATCCCTGTGTAAAGGGAAATGCAAGCGGTCTGGCCGTAGGACTTCCGGACGGACAGATGGGCAATTCCGAGGTAGGCCATATGAATATGGGAGCGGGACGCATCGTATATCAGGAGCTGACCCGTATCACCAAGGAAATCGAGGATGGAGACTTCTTTGAAAATGAAGCTCTGATTGCGGCTGTGGAGAACGCAAAGGCAAAAGATTCCGCTCTTCATATGTTCGGACTGGTATCTGACGGAGGCGTGCACAGCCACAATACACATATCTACGGACTTCTGGAGCTGGCAAAGCGCCACGGCCTGAAGAAGGTTTATGTACACTGCTTCCTGGACGGCCGTGATACACCGCCCACATCCGGAAAGGATTATGTACAGGAGCTTGTGGATAAGATGAAAGAGATCGGCGTCGGCGAAGTGGCTTCCGTCATGGGACGTTACTATGCCATGGACCGTGACAACCGCTGGGACCGTGTGGAGCTGGCTTACAAAGCTCTGACAAAGGGCGAGGGCGTGGAGGCTTCTGACGGGGTAAGCGCTATCGAGGCTTCCTATGCAAAGGATGTTCACGATGAGTTCGTGGTGCCGGCAGTTGTGATGAAGGATGGAAAGCCCCTGGCGACCATTCAGGACGGGGATTCCGTAATCTTCTTCAACTTCCGTCCGGACCGTGCGAGAGAGATCTCCAGAGCTTTCTGCTGCGATGAGTTTACAAACTTCCCGAGAGAGAAGAAGCTGGATCTGACTTATGTATGCTTTACCGAGTACGATCCCACCATCCCGAACAAGCTGGTGGCCTTCAAGAAAGTAGAGCTTCACAATACCTTCGGCGAGTATCTGGCAGCCCACAATATGATCCAGCTGCGTCTGGCCGAGACAGAGAAGTACGCCCATGTGACCTTCTTCTTCAACGGCGGCGTGGAAGAACCCAATAAGGGTGAGGAGCGCATTCTTGTGAAGTCCCCGAAGGTAGCCACCTATGACCTTCAGCCGGAGATGAGCGCTCCCGAGGTGTGTGACAAGCTGGTGGAGGCCATCAAGTCTGACAAGTACGATGTGATTATCATGAACTTCGCGAACCCCGACATGGTAGGCCATACAGGCGTCATTCCTGCGGCTGTCAAGGCCATTGAGACCGTAGACCAGTGCGTGGGACGGGCCGTGGAAGCTCTGAAGGAAGTGGACGGACAGATGTTTATCTGCGCGGATCACGGAAACGCGGAGATGATGATTGACTATAAGACAGGCGAGCCCTGGACGGCTCATACGACCAATCCGGTTCCCTTTATTCTGGTAAATGCCGATCCGGCATATTCCTTAAGAGAGGGCGGCTGCCTGGCAGATATTATTCCTACTCTGATTGAACTGATGGGAATGGAGCAGCCGGCGGAGATGACAGGAAAATCTCTTCTGGTGAGAAAGTAAAGTTTGACCGCAGGAGGTGTGAACATGGGTATTTTCAGAATTATTTTAACAGTTCTGTTTGTTCTGGTATGCATTGCTCTGACTGTTGTTGTGCTGATGCAGGAGGGAAAGTCCTCCGGACTCGGAGCGATTGCAGGCGGAAATTCCTTCTGGGAGCAGAATAAGGGACGTTCCGCAGAAGGAAAGATCGTGCTGGCGACCAGGATTCTGGCTGTGGCCTTTATCGTACTGGCGCTGGTACTGAATCTGAATCTTTTCTAAAGAAAAGCAGCTGACAGACAAAAGCACTCCCGGAAATTCCGAGGGTGCTTTCTGTTTACAGGGAAATGATCAGACGCTGCCGCAGGCGGAAAGGAAAAGGTGCGTTTCAGACGCGCGGATAAGCAGGCAATATGGGAAATAAGACATTTGAAGAGAGAAAGAAAATAATCTATGATTTTATCAACGATCCCCATTATGTTCCCATGAAGCAGAAAGAGCTGGCTGTAATCCTTCAGGTATCCAAAGAGGACCGGGAGGAGCTGGGAAGGGTGCTGGATGAGCTTCTGAGCGAAGGGAAAATCGAGCTTTCCAAGCGGGGGCGCTACAGCAAGGCACAGCCCAGAAAAGCAGTGGGAATCTTCACAAGCCATGCCCGGGGATTCGGCTTTGTGTCCGTGGAGGGCCAGGAGCAGGATATTTTTATCGGTGAAAATGACACAGGAGACGCATTTCTCGGAGATACGGTGGAGGTGGTCATCAAGGGCCGGGGAGGCCGCAGGCCCGAGGGCGTGGTTACAAAGGTACTGGCCCACGGAGTGACTGAGGTCATCGGAACCTTTGAGCGGAGCAAGAATTTCGGCTTTGTGATTCCGGACAACCAGCGGATCAACCGGGATATCTTCATCCCGCTGGAACGCACCCGGGGCGCTGTCACAGGCCAGAAGGTGACTGCAGAGATCACTGATTACGGCAGAGGAAGAAGAAATCCGGAAGGACGGATTACTCAGATTCTCGGAGAAGCTTCCGATCCGGAGACGGAGGTGCTGTCCATCATTCTGGCATATGGACTGCCCACAGAGTTTCCGGAACGAGTGGAAAATCAGGCAGAGCGGATAGCGAAGCCTGTGTCCGGGGCTGACCGGGAAGGACGTCTTGATTTGAGAGATGAGATCTGCGTTACTATCGATGGAGAAGACGCAAAGGACCTGGATGACGCGGTTTCTCTGCGCCGGGAGGGAGAACATTATATTCTCAGCGTACACATTGCAGACGTGGCCAACTATGTGCAGGAAAACAGTGCTCTGGACTGGGAAGCAAAAGACCGGGGGACCAGTGTGTATCTGGCTGACCGGGTGATTCCCATGCTGCCCCGGACTTTGTCAAACGGTATCTGTTCTCTGAACGCGGGAGAGGACCGGCTGGCCTTAAGCTGTATTATGACGCTGGATGAAAAGGGAAAAATTATCGGCCATACCATAGCGGAGACGGTGATTCGTGTGACGCGGCGGCTGAGCTATACAGGAGTGCAGAAGGTGCTGGACGGTGACCAGGAGGAGCAGGCGCTGTATCCGGAGCTGGTGCCTATGCTGCTGGAAATGGAAAAGGTCTCTGCCCTTCTCAGAAAGAGACGGAGAAAACGGGGTTCCATTGATTTCGATTTTCCGGAGACAAAAGTGGTTCTGGATGAAAAGGGATATGTGAAGGATATCCGGCCCTATGAGAGAAACGCGGCCACAAGGCTGATTGAGGACTTTATGCTGGCGGCAAACGAGACAGTGGCAGAGGATTATTACTGGCAGGCCCAGCCCTTTGTATACCGGGTCCATGAGAAACCGGACGCGGACCGGATGCAGAAGCTGGGGACCTTTATCCGGAATTTCGGCTACCATCTGAGGACAGCGGGGGATGAAGTCCATCCCGGAGAGATCCAGAAGCTTCTGGATAAGATCGCCGGTACGCCGGAGGAGGCTATGCTCAGCCGCCTGACCTTGCGTTCCATGAAGCGGGCCCAGTATGCCACAGACTGCAGCGGCCATTTCGGACTGGCAGCGCCCTATTACTGCCATTTTACCTCACCCATCCGCCGGTACCCGGATCTGCAGATTCACCGGATTATCAAGGAAAACTTAAGAGGAAGGCTGAACCGGGAACGGATGGAGCATTATGAGCAGATTCTGCCCGATGTGGCGAAGCATTCCAGTGAGATGGAACGGAGGGCAGATGAAGCGGAACGGGAGACAGTCAAGCTTAAGAAAGTGGAGTATATGGAAAACCATATCGGAGAGGAATATGACGGTGTCATTTCCGGAACCACCGCCTACGGGCTCTATGTGGAGCTGGTGAATACGGTGGAAGGACTGGTTCATGTAAACTCACTGAAGGATGATTTTTACGAATATGATGAAGCGGCGAATGAGCTCCGGGGCGCCCATACCGGCTGCGCTTACTGTGCTGGAGAAAAAGAGCGCGTACGCGTAAAAAGTACAGACCGGCTCTGCCGCACCATTGATTTTGAGCTGGTATAAGAGATACTGCGGAAAGTCAGATAGTCCGCGGAATATAAAGGAGTTTTGAGAGATGGGGAAGGAGAACTTCAAGCTGATTGCCAATAACAAAAAGGCATATCATGATTATTTTATTGACGACACTTACGAGGCGGGAATTTCTCTGGCCGGAACAGAAGTAAAATCTGTCCGCATGGGAAAATGCAGCGTCAAGGAATCCTTTATCAAGGTGGAAAAAAACGAAGAGGTGTACATCTATGGCATGCACATCAGCCCCTATGAGAAGGGAAATATTTTCAACAAGGATCCGCTGCGTCCCCGGAAGCTTCTGCTTCATAAATACGAGATTCGCAAAATTGCCGGAAAAACCGCAGAAAAGGGATACACCCTGGTGCCCCTTAAGGTTTATCTGAAAGGCAGCCTGGTAAAGGTGGAGATTGGCCTTGCCAGAGGAAAGAAGCTCTATGACAAGCGCCAGGATATCGCGAAAAAGGATCAGAGCCGGGAAGCGGAAAAAGAATTTAAGGTCAAGAATCTGTAGGAAAGCGGCCAGAATCAGCCTTTGGAATGTTACAATATGTTATAAAAAGTGATAATCGTGTTAAAAACATGATAGAAAATGTTAAAAAACGAAAAATATAACTTGATTTCCTGAGAAAATGTATTAAAATAAAACTAACATCGTATGCAGGAAAGGACTGCGGCGAGGCTGAAAGAAAAGGAGAGGAAATCATGATTATCACACAGAAAAAGCCCATCGAAGAACTGATGGCAATGATCGGCGATGCCCAGAAGATCGCGATCTTAGGCTGCGGAAGCTGTGCTACGGCCTGTGCTACCGGCGGCGAAAAGGAGATTGCGGAGCTGAAAGAGTATCTGGAATCTCAGGGCAAGACGGTGGTGGCTACCGGAATGGCGGATTACTGCTGTATGAATATGGGAGTGAAGACAGCCATGAAAAAGCTGAACGCGGCAGGTCCTGACGCGGTTGTCTGTATGTCCTGCGGAGACGGCGTGCAGGTGGCGGCGAATCACAGCCCCGCTCCGGTATATCCGTCCAATAATACCATGTTCCTGGGCGAGGCAGTCCGTTTCGGCCTTTTTGAGGAAGCCTGTCATCTCTGCGGAGACTGCGTGCTGGGAACCACCGGCGGCATCTGCCCCATTTCCCGCTGCGCCAAGTCTCTGGTGAACGGCCCCTGCGGCGGACAGAAGAACGGAAAGTGCGAGGTCAATCCGGAAAATGACTGTGCGTGGATTATGATTTACAGACGGCTGGAATCTCTGGGACAGCTTGACAAGCTGGCGAAGAGAAGACCGGATAAAGGATATGAGAAGGTGGCATATCCCAGAACAATTAATATCAGGGGGAAGAAATAATGGGCATGTTGGAAAAAGCGCTGGAAGGCGGAAAATTTGGTGTAACCGTTGAGATGGCTCCCCCGAAAGGATACGATTTTACAGAACAGATGGAGGCAGCCGAG
>CALWAV010000019.1 GCA_944375745.1 uncultured Merdimonas sp. | reverse complement strand
CACGCATGGCCTGATATACATAGGTTCTTCCTGACAGTGGATCCCGGATCGCGCCGCCCAGACAGGTGGCCGCGCCTCCGAAAGGTTCGATCTCTGTGGGATGGTTATGAGTCTCATTTTTAAAGTTTACCAGCCACTCCTCGGTCTGTCCGTCAATCTCCACAGGCACTACGATGGAGCAGGCATTGATCTCTTCCGATTCTTCCTGGTCGTTCAGCTTTCCTTCCGCTTTCAGCTTACGCATGGCCATAAGAGCCAGATCCATCAGGCAGACAAACTTGTCCTTCCGGTCCCTGTAGATCTCCGCTCTGTCGGAAAGATACTGCTGATAGGTCTCTTCAATGGGCTTCCGGTAATAGCCGTCTCCGAAGCTTACATCTGTAAGCTCTGTGGAAAAGGTGGTATGGCGGCAGTGATCGGACCAGTAAGTATCCAGAACACGAATCTCTGTCATGGACGGATCTCTCTTTTCCTCATTCCGGAAATAATTCTGAATATGCTGGAAATCCCGGAAGGTCATGGCCAGATTCAGGGAACCATACAGGGCTTTCAGCGCTGTCTCATCCATTTCACAGAAGCCGTCAAAAATCTTTACATCCGCAGGCTCCTCAAAAACTGTCACCAGCGTCTCCGGCTTTTCCTCATCGGACTGTCTGGAGTCCACCGGGTTAATGCAGAAGTTCTTGATAGATGCAAATTCCTCATCTGAGATGCCGCCCTCAATCACATAGGTGGTCGCTGTGCGGATCACAGGCTCCTCATCCTCTCTCAGAAAACGGACGCACTGCACCGCGGAATCCGCCCTCTGGTCGAACTGGCCCGGCAGATATTCCACGCTGAATACCCTTGCGCCCGGGGCAGTCTCAAAGGTCTCCCTGTAAAGCACATCCACCGGCGGCTCGGAAAATACGGTCCGGCAGGCTCTTTCGAAGACCTCATCCGAAATATTCTCCACATCGTAGCGCATCAGCACGCGCACGCCTGTCACGTCCTCGATTCCCAGATAGCTCCGGATTTCCTCCTCAAGCTCACGCGCCTTCACTGCAAAATCCTTCTTTTTCTCCACGTAAATTCTTCTTACATTACCCATAACCGACCTCCTGCGTTCTTTGGTTCACGGTATAAATGTCTTACGACATTATACCATAGAATTCATACTGCAACAATTCCTGGCTTTATCATAACATAAAAGTTTTCATAAGTATAATTAATAGATTTAAAGTTATTTATAAATTTGTCTAATTATTCAAAGCATCTGTTTTCCGGATAGTTTTTATTCTTTCTCTGTGATATAATCTAAGAAATGGTTTAGACTTTTAACAGAAGGAGTACCTGTCTATGAATCTGATTCGTTCCTGCAGAGGCCAGCTTCTGCTGACCCTGTTTTTGTTTTTTGCTGTGCTGGTTATGCCTTTTCAGAGCTACATTGAACGTGATTTCTCAGCTGATGATATGAACTACCCTGAGGAAAACATCGGTGTCGTGGGCACGGACGGCGGACTTCTGACCATCCCCGATGGGGCTGGGCACCTGATTCTGAACAGCAATGATTACTATTTTAAAAAGGGCACCTACCAGGTCACCTTTTCCGTAGACTCTCCCGCAGAGGGAAATCATGTGGAGGTCTTCGATCCGCTGTATCTGAATGAGGATAATGAATCCGGCCGTGTGCTTGCCCAGGCTGACGTGGTTCCCGGAGAGACTTCTGTCTCCCTGTCCTTTACGGTGGAGGATTATATTTCCTGTATCCAGTTCCGCGTGGTGACAGACAGCGCTCTGACCTTTACGGGCATTCATCTGCTCTCCCAGGGAGGGCTTTTCCGCGATCCCTATATTTACGCGGGCCTGATTCTCCTGACATCGGCTCTGCTGCTTCTCTACTGCAGAAAACGGGAGATTCGTCCGGAAGTCCTGGTGCTTCTCAGCCTTGCAGCTATCTGGTCTTCCCTTCCCTTATGCTTCCCCTGGCTTCAGAAGGGCCACGACCTGTATTTCCACTACGGAAGACTTTTCAATCTTTCCCGGGATCTGGCTTCCGGCTCCTTCCCTGTCCGGATCCACTCCGGGCTTTATGAAGGCTTCGGCTACATGTGCTCCGTTTTTTATCCGGAGCTCTTCCTGTATCCCTTCGCTCTTCTGATCCGACTCGGCATGTCGCCTATCGGCTGCTATAAACTTCTGTACCTGTGCATCAATTTTGCCACGGCGGGCGTATCCTATTACGCCTTCTCACGGCTGTGCCGCTCCAGAAAACTGGGGCTTGCGGCTTCTCTTCTTTATGTGCTTGCCTCTTACCGGCTGATCAATCTCTATACCCGGGCTGCCACAGGAGAAGTGCTGGCGGCAGTTTTCCTGCCCCTGCTGCTTCTCGGCATGTATCAGCTCTTCTATGGAGATTCCAGGCGCTGGATCACTGCTGTGATTGCCTTTACCGGCCTGTTCCAGTCCCATATGATTTCCACAGAGCTGGCACTGGGCTTCAGCGTTCTGTTCGCCCTGGCAGGCATCCGCCAGCTGAAGGACAGAAAACGTGTCCTCCATCTTCTGATTGCCGCAGGCTCCACGATTCTTTTGAATCTCTGGTCTATCCTGCCCATTCTGGATATGATGCGGTACCCGCTCCAGCTGAATCAGGATGCCCGGGCTCTGACCGGATACTCGGTCTACGCTCTGCAGCTTTTTGATACATCCTTTTTAAGCCCCGGCGGAGACGCCCTGGGACCCAGCACCATCACCGGGGAGATGCCCTATTCCATCGGTCTTCTCCTGGCAGCCGGAGCCCTGCTCTTTATCCTGCTCTGTTTCCGGAAAAACCAGAAGATTCCTTCCTGGCACAAGACCCTGGGAAGCTGGTGCCTGGCTCTTGGCCTTTTATCCCTTTACGCTTCCACTGCCTATTTTCCCTGGGACATGATCCAGAGAATCGGCATTCTGAACCGGGTAGCCGGAGCTATCCAGTTTGCCTTCCGTTTCCTGCCCTTTGCGACTCTGTTTCTGTGCGTCACATCAGCTGTGGCCTTCTATTACTTTTTCAGAGACCGTTCTGCCAGGAAACTGCTTTTCCTGGGCTGTGTGTTCTTTCTCTGCTGGTCTTCCGCTTCCTATTTCGGCGGCTTCTCCGGCGAGTCAGAGCACCTGATTGAATGGGACAGCCAGATGGATCAGGCGAACGATACGGATACCCTGTATCTGGTCACCGATGACGGCGCCTATTTCAGCACCCGCCGCCTGCTGGCACGGGATACAGCCTTCATTGCTTCTGAAGGAGTAACGCTCTCAGACGTATCCCGGGACGGAACAGAGGCTTCCTTTACCTACGAAAAAGCAGAAGGAACCGGTGAAGCTTACGTGGAGGTTTCTTTTAACTATTATCCCTATTACCATGCTGTGGACGAAGAGGGAAATGAGCTTTCCACCGATATTACAGAACTTCTGCGGCTGCGCGTGGCTCTGCCGGAGAATTCATCATCCGGAACTGTCACCATCCGGTTTGATATTCCGGCTCTGTGGCGGGCAGGAGACGTTATCTCCCTTGTTACGCTTGTGGGACTCCTCTCGCTGGCCGTTTTGTCATACCGCAAAAGAAAAGAGGCTTAATCTATGGATATCAATTACGAACTTTATAAGGTCTTCTATCATGTGGCTGTCTCCTTAAGCTTTTCGGAGGCCTCCAAGCAGCTCTTCATCTCCCAGTCCGCTGTGAGCCAGTCCATCAAAGTTCTGGAAAAAAAGCTGAACCAGAATCTTTTTATCCGGAGCACAAAAAAGGTGCAGCTGACTCCTGAGGGGGAGATTCTGCTGCGCCACATTGAGCCTGCGATTCATCTGATTCAGCGGGGAGAAAACCAGCTGATGGAAGCCGGTTCCCTGGGGGGAGGCCAGCTGCGCATCGGGGCCAGCGACACCATCTGCCGCTATTTTCTCGTTCCTTATTTAAGCCGGTTTCACAAAGAATTTCCGGGCATTCATATCAAGGTCACAAACCAGACCTCCATCGGCTGCGTGGACTTGCTGGAAAACGGTCAGGTGGATCTGATTTTTACCAACTACCCCAATTCCCGGCTGGGCAATTCCGGCCACCTGAAGAAGGTCCGCAGCTTTCAGGATGTGTTTATCGCCAACCGCCATTACTTCAGCCTGGAAAACCAGAAGCTTACCTTCCAGGAGCTTCTGAATTATCCGATTCTCATGCTGACCCGCCAGAGCACCACCAGCGAATATCTGCACAACCTCTTTCAGCAGCATCAGCTGGATCTGGTGCCTGAGATCGAGCTTAGCAGCAATGATCTGCTTCTGGATCTGGCCTCCATCGGCCTTGGCATCGCCTTTGTGCCCGATTACTGTCTGCCGGGGACCTCGCCGGATCTCTTTCAGATTTCACTGGCTGAGGAGCTTCCTCCCCGCCAGCTGATGATTGTGCACAGCGAACAGCTTCCCTTAAGCCCGGCAGCAAAAAAGTTTATGGAATACTTTGAGTAACCTGATTCCGGCAGGCTTCCGGCAGATTTTTTTCCTGCTGCCTACCTGGAATAATAGAACATATTTCCCTCATATTTCTCATTCAGAATCTGCAGACTGGAAAATGTACACCGGAATCCCTCCGGATATACGCCAAAACGGTCATACTCTTTTACAATGCTGCTGACCTGGCGGTCTGCCGCCTCGCAGACCCCATCCCGCAGATGGCATTCTTTCTGTTCCTCTGTCTCAAAAAAGATATGGACGGTATGGAAAAGAATTTCCACTCTGCGGATATCCTGCCGCCCTTCAAGGGCTTTGATCCGATCTGCCGCCTGCTCCAGAATTCTTTTCCCCAGCTCGTCCTGCAGGGTATCGTAGCAGACGAGAATATTACCTGCTCTGCCATAAGCCTCATGAAGGCCGTATTTTCTGCAGAGCCCGGAGAACTTTTCCCCGATCTTTTTCTGCTTTCTGAAATCCGGATTTATTCCCTTTATCATCCTTTTTCTGCAGTCTCTGTCCCACAGCACCAACTTCAGGCGGATCCGGCCGGTATTGGCTGTATCACAGATGTAATCGTAAACCTTGAGTCCGAACGCATCCTGAAACCATTCTTCAAACTCCTGCAGAAGGGGCTCCTTTTCTGTCTGCCCCTCCAAAAGGTCCACCGCATGACAATATTCTTCTTCCGACAACAGCATCAGGATCCCTCCCAGAATTCTTCAATCTTTTTTCCCGCCTCCGGAAGCCTGCAGATCTGGTATCCATTCCATTCCAGAGGAAACAGCCTCCGGTAATCGCTTCCCAGAAACCGGTCGTCCAGAAGCAGGATCACACCCCGGTCCTCGTCCGTGCGGATAACACGGCCCGCGGCCTGCAGCACCTTATTCATCCCCGGATACCGGTAGGCATAGGCGAAACCGTCCATATTTCTTTCTTCATAATAGCGGCGCAGAATCTCCCGTTCATGGCAGACCAGCGGAAGACCCGTACCCACCACAGCCGCTCCAATCAGCGCTTCCCGCTTCAGGTCGATTCCCTCGGAAAAGATGCCGCCCAGCACACAGAAGCCCAGAAGGCTTTTCGTCTGTTCTCCTTCCGGCTGTACCGCAAACCGTTCCAGAAAAGCTTCTCTTTCTTCCTCCTTCATCCCGGAACGCTGAACCACACATTCCACTGTCTCTCCATACTGCTCTGAGAAAATGTCGAACACGTCCAGCATCATCCGGTAGGAGGGGAAAAAGGCCAGATAATTTCCTTTTTTTCCTTCTGCCATAACTGCCAGGTAATCCGCAATCCGCCCGTATTCCGCCCGGTTTCTCCGGGTATACCGGCTGCTCACATCCTGTCCCAGCAGAAGCAGGCGCCGGTCAGGCCGGAAGGGGGAACGGGCATATACCGCGTAATCATTTTCGTCTCCCAGCAGATGCTTATAGTAAGACATGGGAAGCAGGGTGGCAGAAAAGAAAACAGCCGCGTTTCCCTTATCCAGGCACTCTCTTAAGTTTGCAGCCGTCTCCACACAGTACAGCTTCAGCCGGAAACGTCCGTCTTCTCCCAGCTCACTGTAAATCACATAATTTTCATCCAATCTGTCAGCCGTATTCAGAAAATCCCGGATCTGAAACCAGAAATCCACGATCTCCTTTTGAAGCTCCGGCTCCGTTCCCTCTTCCCGGATCCGGTCAAGCTCTGTAGACAGAGACAAAAGCTGCAGTACAAAAGCTCCCACCTCCTCATGGATCTGGTAAGTCTCGCATTCTTTTTTCAGCCCCAGCAGATATTTATTGCAGCGCTCCAGGCAGCGCTCTGCTTTCTTATAACGACCCTTCAGCTTCCGCTTCAGCTCCAGGAAATCCTCCTTGCAGAGAGAAGCGCTGAACATCTCCCGGCCCCGGTCCACCAGATTGTGGGCCTCATCGATCAGAAACAGATACTCTCCCTTTACACCTTCCGCAAAAAACCGCTTCAGCCGCACATTGGGGTCAAAGACATAATTGTAATCACAGATCACCGCGTCCGTCCAGGACGCGGTATCCAGGCTGAGTTCAAAGGGACAGACCCTGTGCTTATGGGCCTGTGAAAGCAGAGCGTCCCGGTTTAACTCGTCAGGCCCTTCTGTCAGAAGCTCAAACACTGCTTCGTTGATCCGGTCAAAATGGCCCTTCGCATAAGGACAGACCTCCGGATTACACTGGATTTCCTCACAGATACAGAGCTTTTCCTTCGCGGTCAGAGTCACCGTCTTCATGCGCAGTCCGTTTCCCCTTAGGATACGGAAAGCTTCTTCCGCCACTGTGCGCGTCACGGTCTTGGCCGTCAGATAAAAGATCCGGTCTCCCAGCCCTTCTCCCACCGCCTTAACCGCCGGAAATACTGTGGAAATCGTCTTCCCCACTCCGGTAGGAGCCTGGATAAAGAGCCTCTTTTTCCTCGCAATGGTCCGGTACACACCCGCCGCCAGATCCCGCTGTCCTTCCCGATAGGGAAAGGGAAATTCCAGAGGCCGGATGCTTTCCTTCCGTATTCTTTTCCATTCAAATTGAAAGGCCGCCCATTTTTCATATTCCTTCATCAGGCTCGAAAACCATTCTTCCAGTTCTTCCATGGTCCTGGTCTGCCGGAAATGCTTCAGTTCTTCCGTCTCCAGGTTTCCATAGGTCAGCTGAATCCCCATTTCCGTCAGATGATTCTGCTTTCCATAAATATATGCATAGCAGAGAGCCTGGGCCAGATGTACGCCCACAGGCTCCTCTATCAGCTTCAGATCCCGGTAAACGCCTTTGATTTCATCAATCCAGGTCTTTTCCTCTTCCTGAAAGATACCGTCCGCCCGGCCCTCCAGCGCACAGTCAAATTTTCCCATGGGAACCTTGATTTTCAAAGGAACCTCCGCCCTGTAGCCTGCGCCCATCCGCCTCTGTATTTTTCTGTGCAGGCGGCCGCCGGCCTGCATGGCCGTCAAATCCGTCTTTCCTGTGGCCCGGTTATCCAGATCACCCTCACGCAGAATAAATTCCACCAGGGCCCGGACCGAGATCCGTATTTCTGTTCTCGTCTCATCCATAGGCACATTTTAACACAAAAAAAGAGCCTGGTAAACCAAACCAGACCCTTTTCACTCTATTCCCAAATCTTCCGTCTCAGGCTACTGCGAACTTGGAAAGCACCCGCTCAAAGTCTTGATCTTCTCCATGGCATTTCACAGTCAGCTCCCGGTTCAAATCCATGCTCATCACACCCAGAAGAGACTTGGCGTCAATCATAATCCGGTTATAGCAGATGTCTACGTCAAAATCACACTGACTGGCGCTTCGCACAAATTCTTTCACGTCTTCAGCAGCATTCAGCTTTATCTTCTTTTCCTGCATTTACATTCACTCCTCACAAATTCAAAATGATATGGTTACAGTGGATGATTTACAGATGACAGCAGATATCTGCTGTCATCGGATGGTATTATGACAGCAGCTTTCCCGTTTGTCAATCTTTTTGCCATTTCCTGTTTCCCTATCCATTTTTTCCCTTTTTATTAAATCTATACAAGAAACTTCCGAAGGTTCCCGGCAAAATTCTATCCTTTTTCACGGGAAAAGACGGTTTTGTATTTTCTGTGCATCAAAACCGTCCTTAGATTTCACAAAAATTTTTGATTTTTCGACGAATTTCTCTCTAATCCTTGGACTCAATCATAACAAAAATCCCCGATTTTATCCGTATTTTCCCCTCTTTCGCGGTGATCTCATTGCTGACGCCAAAGCCCGCGCTTCCCGTACTGGTAAAGGTATAATTCTCCAGAGGATACTTAAATCCGATCAAATCTACTCCCGTCACCTCTGTGGTAAGGGGAATCAGAGACACATAGGTCCCATACTGCTTTTCTTTTTCCAGAACCGTCTCCCCGTCAATCAGCTGAATCCGGTTATTCTCATCCAGAATCACGCAGGACACCCCCTGCTTTTTGGCCAGCATCAGACTCTGGATATTTCCCAGCACATGGTCCAGACGGCTTCCGGTTCCTCCCAGAATCACAATCTCCGAACTGTGAAGCTCCAGGGCCAGCTCGATGGCAATCTGTGTATCCGTGGAATCCTTCACCGGATTAAAGGTACGCATCTCGATTTCCTTCTGCTGCCGGTAATAGTCCACAAGCTCCGGATCCGCCGTATCAAAGTCTCCTACCACATGGGTAGGCCGGATTCCGTTGTCAAAAAGAAAGCGGAGCCCGTTGTCCACTCCTATCATCCGATCAAATTTTTCTTTTTCCAAAAAGGACAGGGCAAAATCGCGTCCGATTCTGCCCCCGCTTACAATCAGTGTTCTCATTTCTCCTCCAGAATCTGAAGGAAGTCTGCCACATTTTTCTCCGTATCTCCGGAGAAGACCGCAGACCCCGCTACGATCACATTAGCACCCGCATCCAGAACAGTCTTTACATTGTTCAGCTTGATTCCGCCGTCCACTTCGATATCCGTCTCCAGCTTCCGCTCTTCAATCATTTTACGGAGCTCACGGATCTTGCGGGTGCTGCTCTCAATATATTTCTGTCCTCCGAATCCCGGATTCACGGTCATCAGAAGCACCATGTCCACATCTTCCAAAATATAGTCCAGAACTGACAGCGGAGTCGCCGGATTCAGCGCCACGCCTGCTTTTACGCCGGCTTCCCGGATAGCTGCGATGGTCCGGTTCAGATGGGTGCAGGCTTCCGCATGGACCGTGATGATATCGGCTCCCGCGTCCACAAAGGTCTGAATATACCGATCCGGTTCGCAAATCATCAGATGCACGTCAAATACCATCACAGAATTTCTGCGGATGGACTCAATCACCGGAATTCCCAGCGACAGACTGGGAACAAACTTTCCATCCATCACATCAATGTGAAGATACTGCGCTCCCGCATTTTCCACTTTTCTCACGTCTTCCCCAAGTGCCGCAAAATCTGCCGCAAGAATCGATGGCGCCAGCTTGTTCATGTTCAATACCTCCTCCTGTCTTTCAGTTCCTCATATATAAGTTTATAGTTCTCATAACGGCTCTGGCTCAGCTTTCCCTCTGCCAGCGCTTCCTTTACCGCACAGCCAGGCTCATGAATATGGGCGCAGCCCTGAAAACGGCAGCCGCTTTCATATTCCCGGAACTCGGGAAAGAAGCTTCCCAGCTCCTCCTTTTCCATATCCGGCAGATAGATGGAGCTGAATCCCGGCGTGTCGCAGATATAACTGTTCTCGTCCAGAGCAAACAGTTCTGAGTGGCGGGTGGTATGCCGGCCCCGCTCAATCTTTCTGCTGATATCGCCAGTCTCCATGCCCGCCTCCGGTGCCAGGAGATTGATCAGAGATGATTTTCCTACACCGGAAGGTCCTGCCACTGTGGTAGTCTTTCCCTTCAGCAGCGCGCGTATCTCTTCGACACCCGTCCGGGTCACAGTACTGGTAAACCGGACCTCATATCCCGCGCTTATGTAAATCTCCCTCAGAAGCTGCAGCTCCTGCTCTGTCACCAGATCCTGCTTGTTGAAGCAGATCACAGACGGCACCTGCTGATATTCCATCATAATCAGGAAACGGTCCAGCAGATTGAAATTCGGCTTTGGCTTTGCCGCGGCAAAAATCACAAGCGCCTGGTCAATATTCGCTACTGCCGGACGAATCAGTTCATTTTTCCGGGGAAGGACTGCTTCAATATTTCCTTCCTTATCCCGCTCGTCCAGCACGCTCATCTCCACATTATCCCCCACAAGAGGCTTTATCTTCTGGCTGCGGAAAATGCCCTTTGCCCTGCATTCATAAGTGCCGGATTCTCCCACGTGCACGTAGTAGAATCCGGCAATCCCTTTTATAATCTTTCCCTGCATGAACACTTACTCTCAGGTTCCTGAGGTCTGTCCGGAAGTACCGGAAGTGCTGCTTCCAGTTCCGTCCGAAGGAGTGGAAGGATTGGTTGGTGTAGTCGGAACAGTAGGAGTAAGCCCTTCCTTTCCGCATTCCTGGCACCTGCCGCTTGCATCCACATTCAGGTGGGCGCACACGCCTCTGCTTATTACCACATTGATGGTAGTGCCCACATTCTGGGTGCCGCTGGGGCTGCAGGAGATGATCTTTCCTTCCGCTATGCTGTCACTGTACTCATAGGTTCTGTTTCCTACCACAAAGCCCCGGCTTGTGATCTCATTGACGTCCGCTCCGGCTCCGGGAACCTGGGCTGTCTGTACCGGCTCCGGTCCGCGGCTCACATACACATTGACTGTGCTGCCCGGCTGTACCGTGCTTCCGTCACCGGGCTGTACATCATACACGATTCCTTCCCCATAGCTGTCGTTATAGTCTCTGATAATATTGACCACCAGGCCTTTGCCCTGCAGATAGCTTGTCACGGAAGACTCACTGTTTCCCGGTCTGGCGCTGGTGCCGATATAGACCTCAGAGGGGCCGCTGCTGACTACGTAGCTGACACTGCTGCCCTTTTCCACCTGAGTGCCGGCTGCGGGATTCTGGGAAATGATATTTCCCGCCGCTACCGTATCACTGGCTGCCGTAGTCGCGCTTCCTGAGCTTAATCCGGCAGAACTCAGCAGCTGTTTTGCCGTAGCCTCATCACGGTTCTGCAGATTCGGAACGGTTACCTTGGCGTCTGCCTCCCTGCCTTTACTGATTTGAACCTGAACCAAACTTCCCTTTTCCACTTTCTGTCCCGCGGCCGGAGATGTGGAAATCACTCTTCCCTCTGCCACCTCGTCACTGTAGACCTCTGAAATATCCACACTCAGTCCCAGAGCACTCAATGAACTCTCGGCCTGCGTCTGGCTCTTTCCTTCCAGATCCGGAATCTCAACCTGAGAGCCGTCTCCGCAAATATCCACGACAATGGTAGTATGGGCGTCTACCTCTGTTCCCGCGTCTACACTCTGGCTGATAATCTGACCTGCCTCATACTCATCAGAAGAACGTGTCTCACCAACATCGATTCCCAAGCCCAGAGCGTTCAGTTCTTCCTTCGCCTCTGCGTAGCTCTTGCCCCGAAGGTCCGGAACCTCTACGCTTTCCTCCAGAACATCCTCGATCTCTGTATCATTCTCCTGGCTGTCGCTGCTGGTCTTTCTGCCTCCGAATACCTGCACCAGAATGACAATCACAATAATGACAATGATTACCGCGGCCGCGATACCCCCGATCATCATGATCTTCTCAAGCTTGGGATCCAGGATTCCGCCGTCCTCGTCGTCGTCATCCTCCTCATCATCCCCGCCGTCCTCATCGTCGGGATCATAGTCCTCATCCTCATAATCCTCATCGTCATCATAATCCTCGTCATCGTAATCTTCCTCATCATCCTCGTCATCGTCATTCATATGATCAAGATACGCGTAACGGGACTCTGCGTTGTCCTCGTCCTGAGGGATTCTTCCGGTTTCCCTTTTGATTTTGGAAATCTCATCTCTGGTGATTGCCACGGTTTTTGCTCCATCCGGAACCACTTCCTTGACGAAATTCACATCCGGGGTCAGCAGAGACTGCTTCAAATCCGCGATCAGCTCGGTCACGTTCTGATACCGGCGGTCCGGACTCTTCTCCGTACATTTCAGAATAATATGTTCCAGACTCACAGGCACATCAGAAGCATAGACTCTGGGAGATACAATATCCTCCTGCAGATGCTTCACAGCCACAACCACCGTGGTCTCGCCGTCAAAGGGCACCCGTCCTGTCACCATCTCGTACATGACGATACCCAGAGAATAAATATCGCTTCTGGCATCACTGTAACCGCCTCTGGCCTGTTCCGGAGACGTATAATGCACGGATCCCATGGCATCCGCCGTATTGGTATTCGAAGAAACAGATTTCGCAATGCCGAAGTCTGTTACCTTTACCTTGCCCTCCCGGGAAATAATAATATTCTGGGGCTTAATATCCCGATGCACAATCTGATTATTGTGAGCTACCTCCAGACCGGAGGCTACCTGAATGGCGATGCTGGTCGCCTCTTTGACTGTCAGCCTGCCCTTTTTCTCAATATAGGTCTTCAGCGTAATGCCTTCCACCAGCTCCATGACGATATAATTGATATTCTGCTCGTCACCCACATCATAGACATTTACAATATTCGGATGAGCCAGAGCGGCAGCCGCCTGGGCTTCTTCCTTGAACTTGCGGACAAAGTTCTTATCCTCCACAAATTCATCCTTCAGCACCTTTACCGCCACAAAGCGGTTCAGCTTATGGTCTTTTCCCTTAAAGACGTCTGCCATTCCGCCGGAGCCTATTTTCTCCAGAATCTCGTAACGGTCTCCTAAAAACATTCCGATTCTAACCATCTTATCACCTCATCATCCCTGATCCTGTTTTATATCCACTGGCAGACACAAAAATGATTCCGTTCTGCCCAACTGTTTTATGCCTGTTCAATCAATACCACGGCGATATTATCTTTCCCGCCGTTCCTGTTTGCCGTTCTGACCAGTTCCTCAGCTCCTGACCGGAGATCCTCTCTCCGTTCCAGAATCTCCCGGATCTGAGCGTCGTCTATCATATTGCTCAATCCGTCAGAACACAGCAGCAGGCATTCGCCCTTTTCAAGCTTTGTATCGAAATAATCCGGCTCCACAGTCTCAGATACTCCGATTGCTCTTGTGATAATATTTTTTTCGGGATGATTCCGGGCCTCCTCTTTTGAAATCTCTCCCATGCGGACCATCTCTTCCACAAGAGAGTGATCCTGCGTGATCTGCTCGATCCCGCCGCCGATCTTGTACAGGCGGCTGTCCCCCACATTTGCCGCATAGACAGTTCCATCCTTGACTGTAACGGCCACCAGCGTGGTCCCCATGCCTGTATAAGCCGGAGATTCCTCCGCTTTCTCTATCAGCTTCTGATTGGCGTACTGAAACGCGCCTTTCAGAATCTGAAACGGTATCGTCTGCATGCTTTTTTCAACTGCTTCGCAGACCCGCGAAACCGTATACTCGGAGGCAAGATCGCCTGCCTTATGACCGCCCATTCCATCCGCCACAAGAAACAAATTCGGCAGATTTCCCACGGGCTCTTCTGACACAAAGATATAATCCTGATTGACATTTCTGCAGCGGCCTATATCCTTGATCCCAAAGGCTCTCAGCATGTGTCTCCTCCTTTCCCTGATTTAGCATGCTTTTCATGCCATACAGGTATCCCTGTAAGGGGTTTCCCTGATTTGGCGGGCTCTTTTCCCTCATCCAGGTATCTCCTGCGCAGCTGGCCGCAGGCGCCGTCGATATCCCGGCCCATTTCTCTTCTAATAGTAACATTAATTCCGTATTTTTCAAGTTCCTTTTTGAAATTGCCTATCACTTTTTTGTCCGGCTGAATGAACTTTCTCTCTGTCACCGGGTTCACCGGAATCAGGTTGATATGGCTGTGAACCGGCTTTGCAAGGGCCGCCAGACGCCTGGCGTCTTCCGGATGATCATTTACGCCTCCCACCAGGCTGTACTCAAAGGTAAGCCTCCGCCCTGTCTTTTCAAAATAGTAAGAGCAGGCATCCAGCACCTCCGTAAGCTCATATTTCCGGGCAATCGGCATCAGCTCTTCCCGCTTTTCCTGAGTGGCCGCGTGAAGAGACAGAGCCAGCGTGATGGACAAATCCTCATCCGCCAGCTGCCGGATCCGCGGCGCAATGCCGCAGGTGGATACAGTAATGTTCCGCTGGCTGATATGCAGTCCATGCTCATCCGAGAGAATCCGGATGAACCGGAGCAGATTGTCATAATTATCCAGGGGTTCTCCCGTCCCCATCACCACCACATTGGACACTCTCTCCCCGGTGTCCTTCTGAATCTGATAGATCTGATCCAGCATTTCCGAGGCCTTCAGATTTCTCACAAGGCCGCCAATGGTGGATGCGCAGAAACGGCAGCCCATCCGGCACCCCGCCTGAGATGAGATACAGACAGAATTGCCATGATGATACCGCATCAGCACGCTTTCGATCACATTGCCGTCCGCCAGCCGAAACAGGTACTTGCAGGTTCCGTCCAGACGCGACCGCTGTACTTCTACGATCTCCAGATTTGTATAATCATATTCCGCTTCCAGCGCTTCCCTCAAGCTTTTGGAAATGTTTGTCATTTCGTCAAAGCCGGAAGCCAGCTTTTCATGCATCCAGCTGTAGATCTGGCCTGCGCGGAATGCCTTTTCTCCTCTTTCAAGAAGGGCGTTCGCAAGCTCTTCTCTGGTAAGAGATTTGATATCTCTGTCTTCCATAACGATTTATTACCTGAGTTTCCTTTACTTGACACGTTTTTTCTGTCATACAGGTATCCCTGTAAGGGATTTCCTTCTGAATTTTGCTATAAAAAAGCCGTCACATCTGTGAACTCCCGGCAGAAGCTGCAGATATCCTTTATGTATGCTCTGCGCACTCGATGGGTCTGAATCCTCCAGAAGCTCCTTCGGAAAGCATTCCTCCAGCGGAACCGCTTCATAGGGGAAATGCTCCAGGAACCACCGGACATTCTCTTCATTTTCCGCCTCACTGATGGTGCAGGTGCTGTAAACGAGCGTACCGCCGGGCTTCACATAGGCCTGGACCACGCTCAGAATCTTCTTCTGCAGAGCCGCCAGCTCCTCCTGCTGCTCCCGGCTCATCCGGTATTTCAGATCGGTCTTTTTTCCAAGAACTCCAAGGCCTGAGCAGGGCAGATCCGCAATCAGCACATCCGCCTTTTCCTCCGATTCCGAATCCGGCACACCGGCGTCCCGGACAGAAACCCGGATATTCTCCGCCTGCATGCGCCTTACATTTTCCCGGATATACTCTGCCTTATATTCTGTCAGATCCCTGGCATCCACTACTCCGGTCTTTCCCGTCTTCTCTGCCAGATGCAGGCTCTTGCCGCCCGGAGCGGCGCATACATCCATGCAGTAGTCTCCCGGCTTGACGCCTGCCGCTTCCACAGCCAGCATGGAGCTTACATCCTGCACCTGAAACAGGCCTTCCCTGAATTCCGGCAGCGCTCCCAGGTAATCATATCCTTCAATTTGAAGGGCGCAGGCCAGATAGGGCGCAGGAGTGACATGCACTCCCCTTTCTTCCAGCCTCTTCTTAAGCTCCTCAGGAGAAATCCGGCTCTCGCTGACCCGGATAGTCACCGGACGTTCCTCATAAAAGGCAGCCAGCATCCGCTCTGTGGTTTCTCTTCTATATCTTCCCAGCCATTCCTCCACAATCCATTCCGGCATGGAATAGCGGACTGAGAGGTACCGGACCGGCTCCTCCGGGGAAGGATATTCCACTTCTTTTAAGTGTCTTGCGATATTCCGGAGAACCCCGTTCACAAAGCCTTTCAGCTGCCGGAACCCCTTCTTCTGGGCCAGCTTTACCGCTTCATTGCAGACGGCAGAATCCGGCACACTGTCCATAAACTGAAGCTGGTACACAGACATCCGCAGGATCTCACGGATAACCGGTTTCTGCTTTTTTACTTTTACGCTGGAAAACTGGTCAATCACATAATCCAGCCAGATCCGCCGCTCCAGTGTCCCTTCCACCAGCCTGGTAAGAAAGGAGCGTTCCTGTTTCTCCAGATACTGATATTTTTCCAGCACATTTCGAAGGGCGACATGGCTGTATTCCATGCCGCCCGATATTTCCAGCAGCACGCCGAGAGCAAGCTCACGGACATCTGTCCCCTTAGTCACGGTCCCGTCCTCCAAACAGAAGAATCAGCCGGAGCAGTGACAGAATCGATGCCGCTGCCGCTGCCACATAGGTCATGGCCGCCGCGCTTAATACCTTTCTGGTCTGTCTTACCTCGTCTCCATAGAGAATGCCCGTGCTGCCCAGCATCTCAATCGCTCTGTGGGACGCGTCAAACTCCACAGGCAGGGTCACCAGCTGAAACAGCACTCCCAGAGAGAACAGAAGGATTCCCAGATTTACAAGAAAATGGCTGCTTCCGAAAATCAATCCCACAATAATGATCGGCCAGGCTGCCATGGTTCCGAAATTCGCCACCGGCACCAGAGAATTGCGGATCCGCAAGGGCGCGTAATCCTTCTGGTCCTGTACCGCGTGGCCGCACTCATGGGCCGCTACGCCCACCGCCGCCACAGAGGCTGAATTATATACCGTATCCGACAGACGCAGCACCCGGTTCTTCGGATCGTAATGATCGGTCAGATTTCCGGATACATGCTCGATCCGCACATCATAGATTCCCGCGGAATTTAAGATACGTTCCGCCGCCTGGGCTCCTGTCATGCCTGACATGCTGCGCACCCGGCTGTATTTGGAATAGGTCGTCTTTACCTTTGCCGAAGCCCAGAGGGAAATCAGCACACCGATCAGCACCAGAATATAGGTTGGGTCAAAATACCGATAATAATAACCATATGGCATCAACTGTCATCTCCTCACTTTCCGAGTCTGCTGCCTATTTCCAGGCGGTATCCTCTTAAAAACGCTCCAGTATCCATCCGCTTTTTCCCCTGAAGCTGAAGCTCTGTCACTTTCAGCGCTCCCTCGCCGCAGGCCACAACAAAAGCATCCTTTTCCACTTCTGTAATCTCCCCGCAGGCGGCCTTGTCATCTTTTCTGCCGCATACCTCGGCCGCCCATATTTTTAAGACTTTATCTCCCAGATTTGTGTAAGCGCTGGGCCAGGGATTGAAACCGCGGATCAGCCGCTCCAGTTCCACAGCGCTCTTTGTAAAGTCCAGCTCTCCCATGTCTTTCGTAAGCATTCCCGCATACTCGGTAGGAGACTCTCCCTGCTTTTCAGACTTCAATTCTCCCTTTTCCAGCTTTTCCAGAGCCTCCACGCAGGCAGACGCTCCCAGCTTCGAAAGCTTGTCAAAAAGGCTTCCGCTGGTTTCCTTTTCATCCAGCGGCACCGCCTTTTTCAGCAGCATGTCTCCCGTATCCAGTCCTTCGTCCATCTGCATGATGGTCACGCCGCTTTCCTTTTCTCCGTCAATGACGGCCCACTGAATGGGAGCGGCGCCCCGGTATTTCGGCAGCAGAGAGCCGTGGACATTGATGCAGCCATATTTCTTCATATGAAGAACCGCCGGAGGAACAATCTGTCCGAAAGCGATCACCACGATTACATCGGCAGGCGTCTCCTCCAGCACTTTGATCGTCTCCGGATCCCGCAGCTTCTTGGGCTGAAAGACCTTCAGCCCGTGCTGTTCAGCCACGATCTTCACAGCCGTCGGAGCCAGCTCATGTCCTCTTCCTTTGGGCTTATCCGGCTGAGACACCACCAGCGTAATCTCATGACCCGCCTGAATCAGCGCCTCCAGGGTACCCACGGAAAAATCCGGTGTTCCCATAAAAATAATTTTCATTCCATCACTCCTCGTCATCTTCGGCAGCTCCCACATCGTAGAGCTCGCCTTCCACCTTATCTACGTACATCACTCCGTCCAGATGATCCAGCTCATGGCAGATAGCCCGGGCCAGAAGGCCCTCTCCTTCCACCTCGTAGCGTTCCATGTTCTCATTCCAGGCCTCCGCCTTTACATAACCCGGGCGGGTCACAATACCGACTTTTCCGGGCACGCTTAAGCAGCCCTCGCTGCCGGTCTGGGTATCACGGCTTTCCAGAATCCGCGGATTGATCATGGTGTAGGGATGCTCCCCATCCACGTCGATCACCACAATTCTCTTGAGAATTCCCACCTGGGGAGCCGCAAGTCCCACTCCCTGAGCCTCATACATGGTCTCATACATATCCTGAATCAGTTCCCGAATCCGGGGTGTAACCTCTTTCACCTCCCGGCAGTTTTTTCTGAGAATCTCGTCTCCCAGTTCCCTGATATTTCTGATAGCCATTTTTCTTCCTCCCATGTCAGAATGGATTTACAGGATCCATATCAAATTGTATATTCAAAACCCGAAGCTCTTCTCTCCGGTCAAGCTCCGGCTCGATTTTTTCCTTCCAGGCAAGCAGAGCCGGAAGACTGCTTCCCTTCAGATACAGTACTCTGCGGTACACATCTCTGACTTTTGACACTCCCGCCTCCGCCGGGCCAATCACCTGTATCTGATTTTCTCCGGCCCCGGACGCCTGTATTTCCTTCAGCGCCTGCAGCGCCAGCTTTTTCAGGACCTGAGCCCCCCTCTCCAGCTCATCCTCCTTTTCCGACATCAGATACAGTCCGAGAAGATGCGCAGCCGGAGGATAATGCATCAGACGCCGGAAGTCCATCTCCTGGCGGAAAAAGCTTTCATAATCCTGGGCAGCTGCCGCCTTCACGCTGTAATGCTCCGGGCTGTAGGTCTGTATCACCGCAGTTCCTTTTTCCGCTCCCCGGCCCGCTCTCCCTGCAGCCTGGGTCAGAAGCTGAAAGGTTCTTTCCGAAGCATGGTAATCTCCCGCGTAAAGGGAAAGATCCGCTGCCAGAATCCCCACCAGAGTCACTCCCGGAAAATCATGTCCCTTCACGATCATCTGGGTGCCCACCAGTATGTCTGCCTCGTGCCGGGAAAAGGCTTCCAGAATCTTTTCATGGCCGCCCTTCTGCTTCGTGGTGTCAAAATCCATCCGCAGCACTCTGGCTCCCGGGAATTCCCGGGCCGCAAGCTCTGCTGCCTGCTGGGTCCCTGCCCGGAAGGCTCCGATATAAGAAGAACCGCAGGAAGGACATTTCTTCGGGGCTGCGCTCTGATATCCGCAGTAATGACAGATCATGCGCCCTCCCGTATGAAGGGACAGAGATACATCGCAATGTGGACATTTTATCACATGTCCGCAGGCTCTGCAAGAAACAAAGCCCGCATAGCCTCTGCGGTTCAGAAAAAGCATGATCTGCTGCTTCTTCTCCAGTCTGTCTTCTATCAGTTCTCTCAGCCTGGCGCTGAAAATGGAACGGTTGCCCATTCTCAGCTCCTCCCGCAGATCCACAATCTCCGTATCCGGAAGGGTCCGCCCGGGCACACGCAGAGGAAGCTCATATAACTGATAATCCCCAATCCGCGCTTTTTCATACGAATCCACAGAAGGGGTCGCCGAACCCAGAACCACAAACGCGCCGCTCATGCGCGCCCGTTCAATAGCTGTCTCCCGGGCATGATAGCGGGGCACCGTCTCGCTTTTATAGCTCCCTTCGTGTTCCTCATCTATCACAATAATTCCAAGTTTTTCAAAAGGTGTAAACAAAGCAGAACGGGGGCCTATCATCACCCGGACCTCTCCCTTTCTGGCCCGTTCAAACTGATCATAGCGCTCTCCGGCCGAAAGCCGGGAATGCATGATCGACACCAAATCTCCAAATCTTTTATAAAACCGCAGCACTGTCTGGAAAGTCAGGGCAATCTCCGGAATAAGAACAACCGCCTGTTTTCCCTCTTCCAGCACTGCGGCAATCAATTCCATATAAATCTCAGTCTTTCCGCTGCCGGTGACGCCATGAATCAGTGACGGACGCCTGTCGCCTTCTGCCGCTCTCTTCAAAATGCTGTCCACCGTCTCCTGCTGCCGCGGATACAGCTTCACCGGATGAGGCTGAACCTCTGAGGGCTTCACCGGATTCCGGAACACCGTATCCGTCTCCAGCCGGACCAGTCCCATCTCTTCCAAAGCCTTTGCCGTCTGAGCCGTCAGGCCCAGCTCTTTTACAGCCGCGGAATAATCAAGCCTTTCTTCCTTTAAAAGTGCTTCCAGAATCCGAAAGCGAGCCTTCTGATGCTTTTTTTCAAAAAGAGCCCGGTACTTTTCTGCTTCTTCCCGGGAAACAGCCAGTACAAGACTTTTTTTCACCTTTTCCCGAACGGCTTTTCGTACCGGAAGGACAGTCTTCAGGGCCTGGTTCATCGTGGAACCGTATATCTGGCGCATCCAGGAAGCCAGAGCAATCAGCTGTCCCTCCAGAGGAATGCCCCGCTCCGGGATTCCAATCAGGTCCTTCACGCGCTCCGGATCCCACTCACACTCATCCGTCAGCTCCACCACATAGGCAGTCAGCACACGGCTGCCGTTTCCAAAGGGGACCAGAACCTGCATACCCACACGAATGGAATCTTTCAGTTCATCCGGCACCCGGTACTGAAAGGTCCGATCCAGCTTTTCCAAGGAAATGTCCACGATTACATTGGCATATTTCACTTTCTTCCAAGCTCCTCAAGAACCTCCTGAATCAGCACCCGCTCATCCATCGGATACTTGACGCCGCGGATTTCCTGATAGTCTTCATGTCCTTTTCCGGCCAGCACAATCACATCCCCCGGCTGTCCATGCTCTATCACATAACGGATGGCTTCCTTGCGGTCAATGATCTCAATATATTTTCCATCCGTCTTCTCAATTCCGGTCCGGATATCATCGATAATCGCCTGAGGCTCCTCAAAACGGGGATTATCCGAAGTGATCACCGACAGATCCGCAAGACGGCCGGATACCTCACCCATCTCAAACCGGCGCATCCGGGAGCGGTTCCCGCCGCAGCCAAACAGGCACACCAGCCGCTTCGGATGATATTCCTTCAGGGTAGTCAGAAGGCTTTCCAGACTCATGGCATTGTGCGCGTAATCAATCATCAGCGTAAAGTCATCCGACACCTTTACCTTTTCGATGCGTCCCTTGGTCTGGGCCACCTCCAGCGCCGCCAGAATATCTTCTTTGGAAATGGCAAAATGGCGGCAGACTGCAATGGCTACCAGAGAATTGTAGACGCTGAACCGGCCGGGCATATCAATCTCCACATCCATATCAAGCAGGCCTGACACATGATAAGCCACTCCCAGAAAGCCGGGACGGCTCACCAGCTTCACATCCGATGCCCGCAGATCCGCCTTTTCCGAAAAGCCATAGGTCTCCACCTCACAGGTATGGCCCTCCAGAATCTGCTCACAGTGCTCATCATCCAGGTTCACAATGCCCACACGGCACTGCCGGAACAGGCGGCTCTTGCACTCCAGATATTCCTCAAAGCTTGCATGCTCATTGGGACCAATATGGTCCGGAGCCAGATTTGTAAAGATTCCAATATCAAACAGAATTCCGGCCGTCCGGTGAAGCTTCAGGCCCTGGGAGGACACCTCCATCACCACCACCTGGCAGCCCGCTTCCACCATAGCCGCAAAATAGGACTGAATCGTGTAGGACTCCGGAGTCGTGTTGCTGGCGGGTATATGCCGGTCTCCGATAATCGTCTCGATGGTTCCGATAAGTCCCGTGCGGATTCCCGCATGCTCCAGGATAGAACGGATCATAAAGGTCGTCGTTGTCTTTCCCTTGGTTCCTGTAATTCCGATGACCTTCAGCTTTCTGGCCGGATATCCGAAATAAGCGGCCGAAATCAGCGCCAGCGCATAACGGGTATCTTTTACCAGTACCACGCAGGTGCCCGCCGGAACCTCCACCGGCCTTTCCGCCACTATCACCACGGCTCCTCTTTCCGCTGCTTCCCCGGCTGCGTCATGGCTGTCAAAGGCAGCGCCCCGGATGCAGACAAACATGCACTCCTTGGTGATATTTTTGGTGTTATAAACCAGTTCATTTACATTTATGTCGATACTTCCGCTTACAACCTGGTACTCCAGGTCCTTCAGCAGTTCCCTAGCTGCTCTCATAGCTGTTACTCTCCAATCAATATCTCATATACTGTCCGGAAACTCTTTCCCGGCTCCAGGCTCTGTTCGTCGAACTTATCCTTCAGTTCTCCCTGAAAGCCCATATTGTCGCATCTGCCAATCCAGGGCTCCAGACAGATAAACGGTGCCTTTCCTCCCGCCGGCGCCCAGATACCCATACTCAGCGCATCGGGGCATACAAGCGTCACCAGCTTCGTTCCGTCTGAATCTGCCAGTCCCACCTTCTTTACCTGTCCATGGTCGAAGATCAGGGCGTCCTTATCAAAGGTATGGGCATCCACCGGATATGTTCCGTCCTCCAGCTTCAGCACCTCAGGATGCTCCGCGTCCACAGCTGCCACGTCCAGATTGATAGACACCCGTTCCAGGCTTTCCTGTCCGTCAAAAAACAGCCGGCAGCCCTCCTGCTGCGTCACGCAGAAGCCCGGGTGTCCGCCAATGGAAAAATACAGTGTCTTAGTTCCCGGATTGTCCACCTTCCACTCTACTGTTACACAGTTTTTCTTTATTTTATGCGTAATATCCAGCACAAAGTCAAAGGGATACACCTTTCTGCTATCTTCATCGGAAACAAGTCTGTGGGTCACAAAATCCGCTCCCTCTTCCACGCACTCAAATTTCCTGTCCCTGGCAAAGCCGTGCTGCCCCATGGGATACTGCTTTCCTTCATATTTATAGAAGCCTCCGTTTACCTTCCCCACAAACGGAAACAGCACCGGCGCATGACGCGCCCAAAACTGCGGATCCGCCGTCCACAGAGCCTCCCGTTTTCTCTTTTTGTCATACACACTGCAAAGCTCTGCGCCATCATCACTTACCTGAATTTTCAGTTCCTCATTTTCCAGCACCCGCATCTGCGCCATATCTGTTCCTCCTTTATGCCGGCCCGGCATGGATATAATGTCTTCCGACATTATATCATGTCTGTGCTTTTTTTCCAATCCTAAAGGCTGATTTTCGATTCTCTTAAGTCTTTTTTAAGTTTTTCGTGATTTTTTTATGGTTAATTTAGAAAATGGACATACTTTAAACACATTTGGACACTAAAATAAAGTACAGATAGTTGATACGACATCACTATCTCCCCCCTCATAAGAAAAGAAAAACCGTCCGGGCAGCCGGACGGTTTTTCTTTTCTTATTTATTTATCTGATTTCTTTTCCCTGCATGTTCCGCAGAAAGGATTTGCAGACAGAATTGCGTAGGGAAATCTCTTTTCACTTGATTTCTCCGGTGGGTGTGCTATAATATTTTCATTGAAAAGGCGTCCGGGACGGGTGCCGCACAAACAGCAGGCAGATATAGTTCATCGGTAGAACGCCAGCTTCCCAAGCTGGAGAGGCGGGTTCGATTCCCGTTATCTGCTCTCAAAAATCCAGTATTTATGCAGGTTCCAGCCATTCATAAAATCTTTGGGTATCAAATCGGGTATCAGAACATTTGTTCTGATACCTTTATTTTTGCTTTAAATTCCGGAATACTGCTTAAAATTTCGGTCTTCTATTTCAGTCTTCTGCTGTATACTTCTACGGTTCCTGCGGCAGTGTTTCTCAGAACACGCAATATCCGTATGCCCCATCCGCTCTGTAATCAACCTGTTATCGATCGATATGATTGTCCATGAGGATGTCCTCCATGCTCAAAGAATCTAAAGAATCAAATCCACCAGAAGACCTGCCGCCAGCGAAAATACGATGACATAGGCCAGGTAAAGGACAAAGCGCTTCAGTCCCAGAACGATTTTCAAGGCTCCCAGATTTGTAATTTTCGTAGCCGGTCCTGTTATCATAAAAGACGCGGCCGCTCCCATGGTCATCCCGGACAGGAGCCACTGCTGCAGCAGGGGAATCGTCCCTCCGCCGCAGGCGTAAAGCGGCACGCCGATGGTCGCTGCCAACAGGATGCCGAAGCCTTCGTTTTGCCCGAAAAGGCTTCCGAAAGCCTCAGCCGGCACATAGCGCTGGAACAGGGCTGAGAGCAGGACGCCCAGCAGAAACCACGGGCCTGTGGCTCTGATATTCCGCCCCAGATTCTTCAGGAACCGCAGAAACAGGTTCGGATCGGTATCCCTGCCGGCGGATTCCTGAAAGCCGGAAAAATTGAAATAATTCCTGTCTTTATAAATAAAACACACACACAGTCCGGCTCCGATTCCGCACAGGAGGCAGGAGACAAAACGGATCATCAGGGCTTCTGCCCCAAGGGCCGCGCTGTAAATCAAAAGCTGCGGGTTCAACAGAATAGAGCTCATCATAAAGGATGCCAGCAGCTCATCCCGCATCCCCTTCTGGGAAAAGGACGCTGCCAGAGGAATCGTCCCGTACATACACAACGGGGAAGCGATTCCCAAGAGGCTGGCGGGAATCAGCCCCAGCACCCCCGTCTTTTTGCTGCCCAGGGCAGAGAACGCCTTATGTATTTTATTTTTTCCAAACACGGAGATAGCTGAGCCAAGGACCATGCCCAGCACCCACCACTGGAAAATCTGCTCCAGCTGCACACTGAAATAGTACCAGATATAAATCAGTTCACGTCTTAAAATATCCATTCGGCCACCCCGCCTTCTGCCTTCTGCTTTTTAAATTTTATCTTTTATATTTGTGCTGCCGCAGCGGAACATTTTCTTTTCATCAGTCGATGGATACCAGCTCATAGGTCCGGCTTCCAAGACCAATCGCCTCCGCATGCTCCAGCGTATGGAGCCCGTTCCGAGATTCAATCCGCTCCACCAGGGACGCCCCATCCTCCGCCGCATAGACCAGATCGATACATGCCTGATCCAGGGCCACCGGATCATAGGAAGCCAGAATTCCGATATCGTGCATATCCGGTTCCGTCGGGTTTCCATCACAGTCACAGTCTACGGAAAGACGGTTCATGACATTGATATACAGAATGTTTCCATCCAGATAATCCACTACGGATTTTCCTGCTTCTGCCATGGACTCCAGGAAAGCATCCTGATCCCCGCCCCACATGCTGCCTCCGGTGCCGCCGCTGTGGATATGCGATTTTCCTTCTGAAGATGCGATTCCTATGGAAATATTTTTAATGGCGCCTCCGTATCCGGCCATGGAATGGCCTTTAAAATGCGAGAGCACTACATAGTAATCATAATTCGCGAAATTGGCTCCCACATAATTCTCCGTCAGGTTGCTGCCGCCCGTCACCGGAAGCGTCATGGAACCGTTCTCATCCATGATATCCACATCAGCGATGGCCGTATAACCGTGATTCTCCGCCACCTGGTAATGCATGGCTGTATTGGCGCGGGAGCCGCCATAAGCAGTATTGCATTCCACAATCGTGGGGTCCTCAAAGGACTGCACCAGATCACCAATCAGATCTGTGCGGAGGTAGTTGCTGCCCGGCTCTCCGGTAGAAAGCTTTACCGCAATATTCCCTGTGGGAGATGCTTCCAGAGTCTCATAGACCGCAATCAGACCCTCAGAGCTGATATCCGCAGTCATGTAGACGACCGGATCTCCTGTCCCCTGGGCCGTTGTTTCCGTATTCTGTCCGGCGCCTGCAGCTACGTCCTCCCCTCTGCTGTCTGCATTCTCGCTGCCGCTTTCCGTTTCTTCCATCTCTTCTGCTTCTTCTATTTCTTCCATTGTTTCTTCCTCAGTCTCTTCTTCCGTCACTTCCGGGGCAGGCGTCTCTTCCGCCGTCCGCGTTTCCCCTGCTCCGGCCGATGAAGTCTCCTCTTCAGTGCCGCAGCCCGAGAGCAGCCCAAAAGCAAGCAGCAGTGTCAGCAGCAGCATTCCTCTTTTTCTCATGCATTACACCTCTTTCCTGTTCTTACAATCCCTGTAGTTTCTTATAATTAAGAAGGTTCCATGTTTTTCCATGTTCTATTTGCTCTATATACTCGCTATTCTCGCTTACTGTGCCAGTTCCAGACCCAGACCCGAAATCCATTCGCTTACATCCGCCTGGGCGCCGCTTACATTGTCACCCGCCACGGTAAAGCCTTCCAGAATCTCAGCCCCCGCCGCGCTTTCCTCAATGCTTGCAAGACTGTTTCCAAAACCGCCGCCACCGCTAGTGTTGAAGGGAACAATGACTTTCCCGGTGCAGTCATAGAACTCCAGGAAGCTCAAAACCGCCATAGGCGCGTCGCTCCACCAGTTCGGATATCCTACAAAAACCACATCATAGCTGTCCCAGTTCTCTACCTGTGCCGCCAGCTCCGGCCGGGCATTCTCCTGCTGCTCCTGCTGAGCCTGGTCAAGCAATGCGTCATAATCCTCGGTGTAAGGTTCAGCCGGTTCAATCTCAAATAGTTCTCCGCCCGTCTCACTCTGAATCATGCCTGCCAGAGCCTCCGTATTGCCCGACCAGGAGAAATACGCGATCAGAATATTCTGTCCATCCTCTTCTGCCGTTTCTTCTGCTGCGTCCTCAGCTTCTCCTGTTTCTGCTGTATCCGAAGTATCCGCAGCTTCTGCAGCTTCACTATCCTGTGCACCGTTTCCGCAGGCTGCCACAGAAAATGCCAGGGCTCCTGCCAGGAGCAGACAAAGTAATTTTTTCATAAATCCTCATCCTTTCTGAATTATTGTGCATAGATTTGTTTACAGTTTTGATTATAAGTGCGATGTGCCGTCAAGTAAAATGCTTATATGTTATCATGATTCATAGAGAAAACGAATGGCTTTCTGCATAATCATGCAATCATGCAGTCAGGATTCCTTGAAATTCTAAATGCACTTGGAACGTTTTGTGAAATTGTTGATACAAAAAGGAACCATGAAGCTTCAGCCCCATGGTCCCCATTTCATATAGTTGTCAGAATGCAGCCGTATCTATGACATTTCGCTTTTTACCTCAAAGAGCTTTTCTCCCACGCTTATTCCCGCTCCTGCAGCCGCTGTGCTTATAATGTCATTTCCGCTTATTGCAATTCTGCTCTTAAAAACACTTATTGCTAGAGCAATAGCACTAGGTGTATTCATACTGTTATTTTGGATTAAAGGCAGGCAGCTTCGGTTTGTCTCTGACGAATGGGATAGTTACTTCCTCACTCTGCCGAATGCAAAAGTACAAAAATATGTCATGGGAATTTATCTTACAGCTGCAGTGATTGCTTCCGTCATCACTTTCTTCATACTTTTAACAGCCGGTTACCAGCACAGTTTGGAATTAGCGGTATTATTTTTTACAGGAGGGCTGGTGGCTGCAGCCTGCAGATGGCACAAAAAATATAAGGAATACATACTTAGAAGATGGAGAGAGAGCATAAAAAAGCCGTTCTGAACACCTGTCTGCTCCCTGTGTCCAAAACGGCCTCTTCTTCGAAAGGAATATGTATTCCTTAATTCTTTTTTCTTATAACTGCTGCAACAACTGCTGCAACTGCCACCACAATGGCAGCTGCGACTACTTTAAGCACTTTTGTCTCCTCCTTTCCCTTCGTCTTTGTGCGGGCCCTCTGGCCAGTGGTATCAGGCACAGCAGAACAACCAGGCCGGCATGGCTTTTTCTATCTGCCTGCACTTTTCCATCCGGCCTCAGGTACGGAAGAATTCTCTCCTTTTCCTGTTATGATTCTCCCGAGGCCCTTCTGCACCCGCCGCAGGCAGCACAGCCGCCGTGAGACTCCTCCCAGAGCCTGTCTGCCAC